>JALYIM010000303.1 GCA_030775785.1 Acidobacteriota bacterium | reverse complement strand
ATTGACGAAGCCGCCGAGGCCCACAATCCAATCAAGCGTTAGAAGCTCGCATTCGTTTCGCCTTGGGCGTCCGAATTTGGCACCTTTGATCCATGCCTGCTTGCCTTGCGCATGTCCGATGGCGGGGTCGAGCGGAAGCAACCGGCACGCGGTCAAACCGACGCGTTTGACCCATCTCGGACTTTATACGCTCCGACCCCCGTTTCGGGTTTCATTTGCTGCTTTGAGTTCCGGCGCCAAATTAGCCTTACTTGCGAACGGAACGAACCTCAGTGCTGGTTGTTCATTCTGCGCTGCAACACTTCTTGGATTGTCCGGATTTCGTGCACGCCACATTGAGTGCATACGATGACCGCAGCCTATCTCAAGAAACGCTCGTCAAGATCCCTTACCGGTAAAGGCCCCACGATCGCCCAGGCGCATCCTTATGTAGTAGCTGCAGCTGCGACCGTGGGAGCTTTGGCGATATCGGCCTTGATCAACCGGCACCTAGCCAAGAAGGCTGAAACCGATAATCCTCCCGCTGGTCAATTCTTAGAGGTTGACGGCGTCCGGCTCCACTATGTCGAACGTGGCTCGGGCGCGCCGCTGGTTCTGCTGCACGGCAATGGCAGCATGATCCAGGATTTCGAATCCAGCGGTTTGATCGATTTAGCCGCTAAGAATTATCGCGTCATCGTTTTCGATCGTCCTGGCTTCGGCCATAGTGAACGGCCGCGTAACGTTGTCTGGACGCCAGTGGCACAGGCTGAGCTGATTAACAGCGCTCTCAATAGGCTGGGTGTCTCACATGCAATGGTCTTAGGGCACTCGTGGGGCGCCTCTGTCGCAGTCGCGCTGGCGCTTAAATATCCGAAATTGGTCCAAGGGCTGGTTCTTGCCTCGGGATATTACTATCCGACTTTGCGTCCTGACGTGGTAGCTTTATCCGTCCCTGCGGTGCCTTTAGTGGGCGACATCTTGGGCCACACCCTCTCACCGATTGTAAGCCGCGTGATGTGGCCGCTCTTGATGGCCAAAATCTTTGGTCCACGGTCCGTGCCGAAGAAGTTTGAAGGCTTTCCGAAAGAGATGGCCCTTCGTCCTTCTCAGATTCACGCGTCAGCCGCGGAGTCGGCGCTTATGATTCCAGACGCATTTCACTTTCGCGACGAATACGCGAATTTGAAGATGCCCGTCGCCATCGTCGCAGGTGATGAAGATCGATTGATTGACAGTGATGCGCAATCAGAACGGTTGCACCGGGACGTCTCCCAGAGCATGTTTTACCGCGTTCCCGGAACCGGTCACATGATCCATCAGACGGCGACCGGCGTCGTGATGTCAGCAATCAATGAAGTGGCGATCGCGAGGTCCGCGCTGGGCTGACAGAACCGGTCGACAAAGGAACAAGGCCGAATGTCTTCTGACGAAGTGTCCATGCCGGTGTGGCACGAAAAGCACTTGCGGGCTGCAACCCGCGCCGCCGGCGTAGCTTTGTGGTCTTGGAACGTCGATACGGACGCCATTACCATGGACGAACGTGCATATGACCTATGGCAAGTTTCGAAGAACGAAAGGAACATCACTTTCGAAATTTTGTCCAAGAATATCCATCCGGCCGATTTGGAAAGGGTTAGGTCAGCTTTTGCCGCTACGCGCGCAGTTGTAGGTGCCTACGAGATTGATTTTCGCATTTTATCCG
This sequence comes from Acidobacteriota bacterium, assembly GCA_030775785.1. Lineage (GTDB taxonomy): Bacteria > Acidobacteriota > Terriglobia > Terriglobales > Acidobacteriaceae > JALYIM01. The sequence continues at coordinate 2,058 of JALYIM010000303.1, read as the reverse complement.
GTAGCGATATTCGCTGGATTTCCGCTCGAGGCCAAGGCGACGATGCGGACATAGCCGATCGAATTATGTTTGGCATCTTCCTCGATGTCACCCAACGCAAGCAGGCCGAGGAAGCGAACGAATTGCTGGCGGGCGAGATGAGCCATCGGGTGAAGAACCTTTTGACCATCGCTACTGCGCTTACTCAATTTACATCGCGCTCGGCCGCAACAAAAGAAGATATGGCCCATGAGCTGACCAGTCGGTTGATGGCTTTAGGACGTGCACAGGACCTCGTTCGTCCCGTTCTGGGCCGGAATATTGAGGCAACGCTTCTTGGCGACCTTATCTCTGTTTTGCTCGCGCCTTACGACGAAAAAGGAGCAAGCGTCCGCATTCGCGTTTCCGTGCCGAAGATGAACGTTGGAGAAATGTCGAGCACGACACTCGCCTTGGTTATCCATGAACTGGCAACAAACTCGGCAAAGTATGGTTCTCTCTCAGTTGCAAGCGGTACGTTGGACGTATCGTGCAATGCTCATGGAGATGAAGTCGTAATTACTTGGACCGAACGGGGCGGCCCGCCTATCAAGGCTCCCGCGATGCTCGAAGGCTTCGGAAGCAAATTGGTGCACCGGAGTATGGCAGCCCAGCTTGGCGGCGCTATCGCATTCGATTGGTCGGCGGAGGGCGTGGTCGCCACCCTGCGCATGAGCAAAGACCGCATCGCGAAGTGAGCGGTTGCGACCTACATGCAGCAGCACGTGGTGCAGTGGCCCTCTACTAATCTTGAGGAGGGGCAATGTCTGAGTTTGGCACTTTTCGGACCTGAGTGGCCGGCAAGACCATGTCCGTTCATCGGGAGTAAGCGGACCTCACGGTCGAACGCGCTGACTTCCGAAAATGACCCCTCTGCGAGTCGTCCGGTACTGTTGTTTCGGCAGAAGGCGGTTACAACCCCTTTCAAAATACTCGTTTGAGTCGCTAGGATGCTGTCTCTTGGGGCTTGGCAACAGCATGCGAAGAAGGGATTTTATCGGGGCTCTAGGTGGTTTGGCCGCGGCATGGCCGGTAACGGCGCGCGCACAGCAGTCTGCGGGGAAGATGGCCCGGATCGGGTTTTTGGGGACCACGGTTGACAATCCGATCACCGCGCCAGGCTATCCTGCGTTTCTCGACGAATTAAGAAAGTCCGGTTACAGCGTGGGCCAAAATCTGGCTATCGAAGTGGTCAGGGAAATCCAAGACGCCAAACGACTCTTCGCCGAAACAGCCGACATGGCCCGTTCAAACGTGGACGTGCTGGTTGCAGCTGGGCCTGAAGTGGCGCTGCAAGCCGCTGTCGCGGCGAGTCGAACCATTCCAATTGTCATGTGGGCCATCAACTACGATCCGATCGCACGTGGCTTTGTGAAGAGCCTGACTCAGCCTGGCGGCAACATCACAGGGATAGTTTCTCTGCAAACGGAATTGGCGGCTAAACAAGTGGAGTTGCTGACCCAAGCTCTTCCCGGAAGAACCAAATTGACGATTCTCTGGGATGCCCTTTCAGCCGATCAGTTTGTCCATGCGGAGCGCCAAGCGAGATCGCTGCGTTGGGATGTCCAGTCGCTGAAACTGGAGAATCCGCCGTACGATTTCGATGCGATATTCCGCAGCCTTTCCGAAGGCTCTCCACAAATGCTTCTCGTGCTCTCCAGTCCGTTTTTTTCGAATTACCGCGCGCGCATTGCTGAATTGGCGATCGAGCAACGGCTGCCGACCATGTTCATCTTTAAGAGCTACGTTCAGTCAGGTGGACTCATCTCCCACGGCATAGACCCGTCGGCTAATTTTCGCACGGTCGGGCTCTACGTAGCCAAAATACTCAATGGCGCGAAGTGCCCGTCGAACAGGCGACCAAATTTGAGTTGGCCGTCAACCTTAAGACCGCCAAGGCGATCGGCGTCGATCTCTCAACGTCGATCCTACTGCGTGCGGATGAGGTGATAGAGTAAGCTTGCTGTTTTGCTGCAACGTATATGTCGCTTGTTGGCACGTTTCGGACATGTCGCCACGGTGCCAGCATGTCCGCTGTTA
>JALYIM010000302.1 GCA_030775785.1 Acidobacteriota bacterium | reverse complement strand
GCATAGCATATACCGGTTTCGCAACGTGTGTAAAGCATCGAAAACGCGATCAGAACGCATGATTTGCCTCTCTCCTAATCCGAGCAAACTGGCGTATTCCCATTTTGAAACGTCAGGGCAATGCCCGGAAAGAGCTCTCAAGTCACTCAATCCATATGGGTTGTACGGGAAAGCTCTGGTTACTCTGTATAGATGCTTCTCAGCTCTTGAAAGTTTCTTACTATCTGGATTTCGGTCCAGTGAGTTGCGAAGGCACTTCTGAACAGCACAGACGAAAAGCCCTTGGAACTGTTCAAGGTACAGGGAAAAAGGAGGCACGTCAAGAAGTTTTTCCAGACGGAATTCTACTGAGCTGAGAATGAAGTTGGTCAATTTCACGCGACGGGCTGGTAGGAAATTTGTATCTCGTCTGCACTCGAAAGCCTGGGGAGGAGTCACTTATCGGCACTGAGGATTCTCCTAATCTATCCTCCAGCGCGATAAAAAGTATGGCATTCGGCGCGATAAGTATGTCGGGCTATAATTGCGCGCAACAATGGCCCTCATTTCCGGCACGAAACTTGACCCTTACGAAATCATCTCTCCGTTAGGCGCGGGAGGCATGGGTGAGGTGTATCGGGCTCGCGACTCACGGCTTGGACGTGATATCGCATTAAAAATTCTCCCCGACTCCTTTTCTCAAAATGCCGATCGCCTCAACCGCTTTGCCCAAGAGGCGCGCGCGGTAGCCGCACTCAATCATCCCAACATTCTGGCTGTTTTCGACATCGGTAGCTTCAATGGCTCGCCCTTTCTAGTCTCAGAGTTGCTGGAAGGCGAAACCTTGCGCACAGTGCTTGACCGTGGAGCATTGCCCCAGCGCAAGACCATTGAGTACGGCGTGCAGATTGCACAGGGATTGGCCGCGGCGCATGAAAAAGGGATTGTCCATCGCGATCTTAAACCGGAGAACATCTTCATCACGAAGGACGGGCGCGTAAAGATTCTAGATTTTGGTCTTGCAAAGCTGGCGCAGAACTCGGGAACCCAGGAAGTTACTCTTACCAGTTCGCACACAGCGGCTGGCGTGGTGATGGGAACGGCAAGTTATATGGCACCCGAGCAGGTCCGCGGAGAGCCCGCCGATCCGCGTACTGACATCTTTGCCTTTGGAGCTGTGCTGTACGAAATATTGTCGGGAGTACGTGCCTTCCGCCGTGACACTGCGGCTGAAACTATGACGGCAGTGTTAAAAGATGATCCGCCGGAATTATCCGATCTGGGGCGTCCTGTTTCTCCCACGCTTGAGCGAATCGTTCGCCGCTGCGTGGAAAAAAGCATGGACCAGCGCTTCCAGTCAGCGCGAGATCTTTCTTTCGCTTTAAGTGCGCTATCGGGGTCTGAGACGGCTGCTACAGCGCCGGCTAAATCTGGTGCCGCTCCTAAGCGTTTTCGACTCCTTCCTGGGCTAGCACTAGCAATAGCGATCGCGGCAGCAGTAGCAGCCAGCACATGGTTTGTGGCTCGGCGTCCGGTCGCGACCACTCGCATGCAGTTCGCCATTCCGGTCCCGGAAGAAATGAGTGTCAGCCACATGGCACTTTCGCGCGATGGCGCGATGCTGGCATTTGTGTCCCCCGAGGAGAGTACTGGATTGCCGATGATCTACGTGCAGCGCATCGGCTCAACAAGCGTCACGCTTTTACCTGGGACCCAGAACGCGAGCTTTCCCTTTTGGTCACCCGACGGCGCTTACATTGCATTTTTCGGCAATGGCAAACTGCAGAAGATGGCGATCTCAGGCGGCACACCGCAGATTCTCGCCAACGTTTTGGCGCCACGCGGAGGAAGTTGGGGCAGCCAGAATGTCATCGTTTATGCACCCGACACGGGCCCCGCTCTGTGGCGAGTCAACGCAGATGGCAGCAACGTGGCATTGGTAACTCCGGACGTGGTAGGCAGTAAAGAATTGCAGACTCGACGGTGGCCGGTTTTCCTCCCTGACGGGAAGCGGTTCTTATACTGGTCGGGAAATTTCGCGAACTCCAAGGACGACCAGTTCAGCGGGATTTACGTTGGTTCTCTCGACAGCAAGGACAACAAGCTTGTCATCCTTTGCCATTCAAGTTTCAGTTACGATTCCGGGAAACTTTACTATGCCGACGACCAGCGGCAGTTGGTCAACACAGCCTTCGATCCCTCCACCGGCAAAGTATCGGGCGACGTTGCGCCGGTCGCGAATCAGGTAGGGTTCCAGCCTTCTACCTATTGGGCGGCATTCACGGTTTCCGGCACCGGAACCGTGGTCTACAACACAGGCGTCGGGGCAGCCCTGTCCGTTCTTACCTGGATAGACCGATCGGGTAAGGAGCTGAGCCGGATCGGCGATCCCGGGATTATGGCCAATCCTTCGCTTTCTCCAGATGGCAGCCATGTCGCCATAGATGTCGCCGACCTGAAAGCGAATAACGTGGACATCTGGCTGATAAGTACCAAGGGCGGCAGCAATGCCCGCTTTACTTTCGATCCCGCGGAGGAGGTTGCAGGCGTCTGGTCTCCTGACGGTAAAATCGTCTCGTATAGATCGGCGCAGGGCGGGATAACAGTGCTAAGCAAGCCGGCCAGCGGATTGGTAGAGGAAAAAGCCCTGCTCACGCGTAACTCGAGTGAAGATTCCATTCCGAACTCCTGGTCTGCTGACAGCAAGCAACTTCTTTTAGCGAACCAGTCCGCGGGCCATTGGTCATTGGCCCTGCTGCCGGCAGCCGGTGGTACAAGCGTTCCATTCACGAAGACCAAGACCAATCAAACGAACGGACAGTTTTCCCCGGATGGTAAGTGGATAGCCTATGCCGCTGACGAATCTGGAGTCTGGGAGGTTTACGTCACCTCCTTCCCTGGCACGGCCGGGAAATGGCAGGTATCACGAGGGGGAGGAACAGAGCCACGCTGGCGCGGAGACGGCAAAGAACTTTTCTATATTGCACCCAGCGGCATGCTCATGGCGGTGCCTGTTAACGCCGAAGATATCTTCGCGACCGGCACGCCGACACCGTTGTTTCAGATCCATGGTCGCGCCCCGATTTCCTCTACCGATATTTTTACTTATGACGTCACTAAGGACGGTAAGCGCTTCCTGGTAAACCGTTACGTGAAACCGGAACACGTCCCTCCATTGACCATTCTTTTGAATGCAGCCACCGGCGATTCGCATTAGCGTGCCCCAGCATACTCATTAAGCCCAGAACGTCCGATCGAGTGTTCGATATTGAATGGCTTCGGCGATGTGCTTGGGCTCCAGTGCCAGTGCTCCGTCTAAATCGGCGATGGTGCGTGCGACCTTCAAGATCCGATCATGAGCGCGTGCCGTCAGTCCTTGTTGAGTCATGGCACGTTCCAAAAGACGCTCGCAATCCGGTGACAATTCGCAAAATGTACGAATGTGCCGCGGAGGCATTTGAGCGTTGCAGTACAGTTTTTCGCGGGATGTCGTCTTGAACCTGGCAAGTTGCAAGTCCCGCGCGCGCATTACACGTTCAAGAATTTTCGCCGAACTTTCCGCCTCCGTACCCGCACGCATGTCTTTATAGTTCACGGCAGGCACATCAATGTGTATGTCAATGCGATCCAGCAATGGACCGGAAATCTTTGACATATAGCGCTGGATAATCGGCGGCGTGCAATGGCACTCGCGCGTGCGGTCATTGAAGTATCCGCATGGACATGGATTCATTGCCGCGGCCAGCATGAATCGTGAGGGAAAGGTCAGCGACATGGCAGCACGAGCGATGCAGACAGTACCGTCCTCAAGAGGCTGGCGCATGATCTCCAAAACATTTCGCGGAAACTCGGGCAGTTCATCGAGGAAGAGTACGCCATTGTGCGCGAGAGAAACTTCGCCGGGGCGGGGTACGGCTCCCCCGCCGATTAGCCCCGCATCGGAGATCGTGTGATGAGGTGAACGAAACGGCCGGACTCCCACGAGGCCTGCGCCCGCATCCAGCACTCCGGCAACACTGTGAATTTTCGTGGTCTCCAGCGCCTCTTCAAAAGTGAAGGGCGGCAAAATTGTTGGCATGCGTTTCGCCAGCATGGTTTTGCCTGAACCCGGAGGCCCAATCATCAAGATATTGTGTCCACCGGCGCATGCAACTTCCAAAGCGCGCTTCGCGCTTTGTTGACCACGAACATCCTTGAAGTCCGCTGAAAATTGCTGTGCTTCAGTTAACAGTGCCGCGCTGTCAATATTAAGCGGCACAATTCCGTTGCCAGTATTCACGAAGCGGATGACGTCGAGAAGAGAGCGAACCGGGTAGACGGAGACTCCGCCTACCATTGCCGCCTCCCGCGAGTTCAGTTCAGGCACAATAAGTCGGGGAATCTTCTTGCCTCGCGCCTCTATGGCGATCGGCAGGGCGCCACGCACTCCGCGAATGCCTCCGCTCAGTGACAACTCGCCGACGAATAGGCAATCCGGCAGCTCTTTTTTGTTGAGCGCCCCGTATGCGCCCAAAATTCCCAGTGCCATAGGCAGATCGAAGCCGGAACCTTCTTTTCGGATGTCAGCCGGAGCAAGGTTAATAGTGATGTGGGTCGGAGGGATATCGTAGCCGCAATTCTTCAGCGCAGCGCGTACTCGGTCGCGACTCTCTCGCACCGCAGCGTCGGGGAGTCCGACAGTGTGGAAGTGATCTTCAGCCGTTTTGATTCCGGAGACATCCACTTCTACCTCAATGATGCTTGCATCAATGCCGTACACTGCGGCGCTCAAGGTCTTATAGAGCATAAAGTTTGTGACTTCTAACGAGGAATCTGGTCTCTCTAAGGCAAGATTTGGTTTGTGACGTAGTCATTCGTCCTTAACTTACGCTCTAGGGCAAAAATCGAGGGTGACGTCCGTCACAGCATTTCTGACTGAGGCTGAAGAATAGAATCCACTCGAAGAACCAAGTTACCCAACAAGACCTCCATTGTTGCTGGCTACAGAGTGAACTAGGATTCCCTAACAGTCCGTTTGCAAGCTCATATAAGAAAGAAGTCTTATGCCGGTAACGGAAAAGCGACACACAGATCACAGTCCCAGCAGCCTTGAAAGAGAAGACGCCAAGCTGTGGCGGTTCGCGTTGCTCTTTGTGGTCTTGCTGGCGACTGCTCTGGCTGGGGTTTCGTGGGAGAGATTGCAGGACCTTCCTTACCATCTTGGATTACTCCCCATCGCCTTTCTGGGCGTGAGTATATCGTTCGCCGCTTTTACCTATGGCCGCAGAAAACGCGTGGCTGAACTTAAAGAACTGGTGCGCGGCTTTCAGGAGCGCGCCAGCACTCCCACCGAGCAGCAGCTCGATCAGCTCAGTCAGGTCATCCTCAGATCACAACGTAGCTTTAAGGAGCTTCTCGATTCATTCGACGATGTTGCGTTTGCGCTTTCGCTGGATGGCAGTCTGCGCACGGTGAATCGCCGTGTTACGGAGCTTCTGGGCGTTACTTATTCAGAAATCGTGGGACATAAGCTCTACGAATTTGTGGAAGAGCCGAAGCTTAGCGAAATTGAACCTCGACTCCAACGATTCCTGGAACGCCGACACTGGTCGGGAAGGCAGCGAGTGCAGTTGAAAGCAAATGCTCGCGCGTTTTATTTCGACCTCGTTCTGAGCGCAATCGTGAAAGACGATGAAGTTGTGGGAGTAAGCGTTTTGGCTAGGGATGTCAGCGAGGAGTACGAAAAGGAAAGGCGATTTACAGAACTTTTCGAGACTCTGCAGGAAGGAGTCTATTTCAGCACACCAGAGGGCACGCTGCTGGATGCGAACGCAGCCTTAGTGACCATGCTGGGTTATGAAAGCTTGGAGGAATTGTTGACGCTCAAACCGAGCGCCCTAAATTCCGATCCTAATCAAAAGGCAATCCTGGGCCGAACTGTGGACGACCGTGGTGGGGTGCGGACTCGCGAAATCACGCTGCGCCGCAAGAACGACACGCACGCCACTTTCTTGGATAGTTCGCGTGCAGTCCGCGATGAGAATGGAAAGATCATCCGCTATCAGGGAACCCTGGTAGACGTGACCGAACAGCGCCAGATGGAGGAATCTCTCAGGCGGCAGGAGGAATTCCAGCGCTACTTGCTCGAGAGCTTCCCGGATTTGATTCTGGTGATTGATCTCGATGAACGCTACAGCTTCGTCAGCTCCCGCATTCGCGACTTGCTGGGCTATCGTCCGGAAGATCTCGTCGGAAAGAAAGTTGAAGAAAGCCAGGACCACTCTCCGGAATTTGTCTTGCTCTATCGGGACGTTATCAGCGGACGAAAGAGGTTTGGTTTTTGCGAGTACCGCGCTAAGCATCGCGACGAGACTTGGCGGACCATGCGGGCGTCCGCCAGCCCACTGTTCGATGCTGCCAACAAATTGAATGGAGTAATCGTTTCGGTCCGAGACATTACCGTGGAGCGGAAGCTAGAACAGCAGATCATTCAAAGTGAAAGACTGGCTGCGATGGGACAAATGATTGGCGGATTCGCTCACGAACTTAATAATCCTCTGACAAGCATTCTTGGGGTTTCGGAGTTGCTTCAGGACGAGAACGTTAGCGACTCGGTCCGCAAACAGCTTGCGACGCTGCATCAGCAGTCGCGGCGAGCAGCAGAAATTGTGCAGAACCTGATGTATTTTTCGCGCCCTCCGGCTTCAGGCCAAAGCGCTGTGAAGATTGACGATCTCATTCAGCGGACCATGCACTTGCACGCCTACTCACTGCGCAAAAACCAGATCACGGTGGATTACCTGGCGGAGCAGGGACTCCCGTTAGTGAACGGCGACCCGCACCAGTTAATGCAGGTTTTCCTGAACCTGGTAATGAATGCGGAACATGCAATCAAAGAGGTTCGCGACCGCGGAACCCTCCGCGTGCGCCTACGACGAGACGGGAATCAACTGCAGGCGATCTTTCAGGACGACGGTCCCGGCATTCCGCCAGATATTTTGCCGAACATTTTTGATCCCTTCTATACGACGAAGCGTCCCGGTCGCGGCACTGGGTTAGGGCTGAGCATTTGCAAAGCGATTACGCGGGAGCATGGAGGGAACGTCGAGGCCAGCTCGGGGCCTGGTGGGGGAGCGGTGTTCACTGTGACATTGCCGATCGCAGCGAAACCGGCGAGTACTGAGAAAGATTCAAATGCGCCTCGAGCTTAAGCTTTCATTTTCGAAAGCTGACTAAAAAGCGGTGAATTTACCTCTCGACTGCCATCGCCACTGCATTCCCACCGCCCAGACATAATGCCGCAATTCCGCGATGAACGTCCCGACGAATCATTTCATAAATCAATGAAACCAGCACACGAGCTCCACTTGCGCCAATGGGATGTCCGATGGCGACAGCGCCTCCATTGACATTGACTTTGTCGGGATCCAGTCCGAGCTCCCGCATGACCCCGAGGGCCTGCACGGAGAAAGCTTCGTTTAATTCATAGAGGTCAACATCTTCATTCTTCCAACCGGTCTTTTTCCAGATTTGCTGCACTGCCCCCACGGGCGCCATCATCACCCATTTGGGTTCGACGCCACTAGTAGCCTGAGCGACGATTCGCACCATCGGTTTGGCGCCAAGCTCTTTAGCGCGTGCAGCGCTGGTAACGACCACGGCAGCCGCGCCGTCATTCACTCCCGGCGCGTTCCCGGCTGTGACGGTTCCATCCTTCTTGAAGGCGGGCTTCAGCGCGCGCAGAGTTTCGACAGTAGTGTCTTCGCGCGGAGATTCGTCTTTATCGAAGATTGTTACCGGCCCACCTTTCTTCTTGGCGGGCATCTCCACAGGAACGATTTGCGATTTCAAGCGGCACTCTTTCATCGCAGCGATCGCCTTGCGATGTGACTCCACGGCGAATGCGTCCTGCTCCTCGCGGGTAATGCCGTATTTCTCAGCGACGTTTTCGCCGGTGATGCCCATGTGATAGTCGTTGTAGATGTCCCACAAGCCATCGTTCACCATGGAATCTACGATCTGTCCGTTGCCAAGCCGGTAGCCTTTGCGCGCCTGCGGCAAAAGATAAGGCGCGTTCGTCATGGATTCCATTCCTCCCGCAACCACGATGGAACTATTTTCGGTTTGAATCGCCTGTGCCGCGAGCGCCACGGCTTTCAATCCTGAGCCGCAAACTTTGTTGACAGTCATGGCACCTACCTCGGGAGACAATCCACCGAAGATTGCGGCTTGTCGCGCGGGATTTTGTCCGAGGCCCGCGGACACCACATTTCCCATGATGCATTCGTCAATTTGTTTTGGGTCGAGATTCGCGCGTCGCACAGCTTCGCGCACCACGATGGCGCCGAGTTGCGGAGCTCTCAAATCTGAGAGGCTACCCTGGAATTTTCCTACTGGTGTACGACATCCGGAAATGATTACGATCTCGCTCAACGCAGCCATTTATCTGCTCCCTCGCTGATTTCTAATTCTCTAATTATAGAGCGCGCGTGTTGGTGGAAGGGTTGAAATCGGATCTGCAAAAACTTTAAGGAAGACAAACTTCATCGCAGAGTCGAGGACAAACATTTCTTGATTCTTGCGAGCAAGAGATGGAATATTTTTCTGGCGAAGTGTTCACGATCCGCGAAAAGTTGAGGGAAAACTTTTCGGAGCGCGTCTCTGATGACTTTGGTGCGCCATTGAAAGCATCCGCAACGTCATTTTTTTCTTGACATCAATTTCTATTGACTCTATACATTCAATCAGTTGCAACTGATGACCGTTGCAAAGTCCATGAAAAATGGAAAGGGAGAATAGATCACATGGCAACCAAGAAGAAAGCAAAGAAGGCCGCTAAGAAAAAGCACTAAAAAAGCCTTCAGGCAAAAACAAAAGGGGGACGCCAAAAGCGTCCCCTAAGTTTTTGCCACTAAAGAAACGTATTCTCAATTTTTTCTCGTTTTGGACCTATTCGCGTTCTCCCTGCTATACATCCGTTTTTCAGTCGCCGGACAAATCGTGTGATAACTGCACCATTGGCAATGGTGCCCGGTCTTGGCAGTGAAGTCACCGGCGGAGATTTTCGCAGCGACCGACTCCACCTTAGATCGCGCCTCCTCCAATTGAGCGGCGGTGCGATGCGTGACTACTCCACCGCTCTCTTCCAGATTGAAGAAGACGAGATGTTCGGTGTGGTATCCCCACTTCTCGCGGGCTGCCAGTGAGTAGATAGAGAGCTGCAGGCTCTTATCCGCATCTTCTTGCGACTGTGGCCTGCCAGTCTTGTAATCAGTGATGACAATTCGATTTCCGTCCATTTGATCAATGCGGTCAATTCTGCCGACAACCGTCGCGGTGCCAAGCTTCACCTCGAAGGCTTCTTCGGTGTGGAGCACGTTTGGCTCAGGCGCGCGCGCGCAGCCAGCTATGAAGTCGGCTATCTGGCGTACTGCTTGTTCCTGATAAAGATCATGCTGATAGGCATCCTGAATGCCGGCATTCGCGAGATCGTCACGCAAGGCTTCAAGCAAAGCCTCTCCGGACATGCGTCGTCCAAAGCGTACAGAATCGTAATAAGTCCGCAGCACCCTGTGCATCGCCGCTCCATACTGCATAGCAGCCGGAGGTTCCTGGGGCAAGCGCCATTCCCGTTGCAGCTTGAACTGTAGGGGACAGGTCTCGTATGTTTGCACCGCACTAGCACTCAGGCGCGCGCTTAAGTCGGAAGCCGATGGAATGGCGAGCCATTCTCCGATGCGCGACGGAACAACGGCAGCCTGTGCCGCACCAAAGAGGTTTGTTTGAAAGCCGCGTGCGGACGCCTGATGCAGCCAGTGCTTGAGACTTGAATCTTTCAGCAGACCGCGCAAAAATCCCGGCGGCGACGGATCCTTCGTCCCCCTGCCTTGCTTAGCGTAGATAGTGAGCGAGTCTCGCGCGCGCGTCATTGCTACGTAAAATAATCGGCGCTCTTCTTCTTCGTTCAAGTCCTTGTCGGTCTTGTTACCGACGGCATCGGCGTCGCGAAGCTCGCCGGGAAAATCTATGAGTGGTTCTTTGTAGGCCGCTGGGAAGGAGGGCGAACTCGCGCGCAGGATGAACACGTGATCGAATTCCAGGCCTTTCGCTGAGTGGGCCGTCATGAGCCGGACAGCGTTCTCTTCGCTGGGCGGCAAGCAAATAGAACCTCCGGCTTCCCGGAAATAATCCAGGTACTCGAGTAGCTCCGCGAGTTCGCCCGTATTTGTGGTGGGCTTCTCCTCCCATTTAGCGACGAAATCCAGAACCGCACTAAGTACGGTCGAAGTCCGATCAAGTCTGAACCTTGATGCGATGATCTCAAGCGCGGCGCGCCCCCTTGCGCCACTAGCGCTGATTCGTTCGCGGGTCTCCTGCAGTTCCTGTAGGACGGCGCAGCCGTCTTCTATCTGATTGAGAACCAGGGGCATTCCAGCCGCTTGGCTTTCCCTTGGCAACGATTTCATCGCAGCGCGCAATTTTTGAGGATCAATCGCAAATTGCGGCAGCGCTGCAACGCGAAACAAACTAATTCCGTCAGTGGGGGAAACGATTGCTCCCAGACAGGCGAACAGATCGCGGGTCTCGGGCGCCTCGATGACATCGAGATTCTCGATAGAGAAAGGAATACCCTCGCGAGCCAGTTCGCCCGCTATTTCATCGCGGTGAGAATTCATGCGATAAAGGACGGCGAACTGCTTCCAGTCGCAATGAGACTTCCGCTGCTCATCGCGGATGCGAGCGATCAGGTCATGACACTCCGCTTCTTTGGCAGTGAGGGCGACGGCCTGAACGGGCGAGGCTTGCAGCTGTCTACCTTCGAGCGAGGCGGCCTGGTCGCGCGCAGAAAGTAATGGAGACCGCAGGTATGCCTGCTCTCGAGCCGCAGAAAACGGCTCGGGATTTTCTGCGATCAGGGCCGACGCGCAATTCAGTATCGGCGAAAGCGAGCGGCGATTCTTATCAAGCCGCACGTATTGGGTGCCCGGAAAATGCCGGTGAAAGAGTCCGAAGGCTGCGCCCGACGCTCCCCGAAAACGATAAATAGACTGATCAGGATCGCCGACTCCAAATACGTTGTTATGTTCGCCGCCCAGCCTGTGCAGGATCTTTACCTGCGCCAGGTTCGCGTCCTGAAACTCGTCCACCAGAATGAAGCGGGCGCGCTTTTGCTGTTCTTGTAAGAGACCTTCGTCTTTTTGCAACGCCGCATAAGCGCGGGTGATCATGTGTCCGAAGGTGCCAAAATTGTCTTCTTCCAGCATCCGCTCCACGGTTGCGAAGACGTAGGCAATTTCCTGACAGCGACCTATGACTTCCTGATCGCTGAGATCGTCTGCATTTTTGGACCTGCACACCCGTGGCACCGGCAGTTCGCCGCGTTCGAGCCGGTCCACATATGCGGCGTACTGTTCCGGACCAACCAGTTCATCCTGGCTACGGCGCATGAAATCGAGCAGATCGTCGAGAAATTTGCCGACGTTGGCAGCTCGCACGAAATAGTTCAATCGCAAGTCGCGAACCCGCTTGCGGAGATATATCCAGAGATCCTTGTCGTCGAGCACGCCGAACTTCTTGCCGCATCCAATCAGAAGATTGTTGCAATAAGCATGGAAAGTTTTGATTTGAAGGCCGCCTAATTCAGATTTAGGAAGTCCTGCACGGTCCAGCTCCCGTCGAACCCGGATTTCCATTTCGTAAGCAGCGTTCTCGGTATAAGTGAGCGCCAGAATTTCATTGGGATCAACGTGGCCATCGCGGATCAGGCGAGCGATACGCTGCGTGAGCACGGCGGTCTTCCCGGTGCCCGCACCTGCGATCACCAGCATGGGTCCATGCACATGCTCGATCGCCTCGCGCTGGCGAGCGTCAGGCTCGAACTGCACTTGCGTCGAGATCGCTTTGGGCGCTGCCATTGGGGGACTAATATTCGGAGGATAGCAAAGATATCTGAGGATATCCGGGCTGCCAGTGACATCCCGCCGTCAATGAAGCCGAGAGAGTACGACGGCCAGCGCGGAAATCGCGGCGGTCTCAGCCCGCAAAATTGTTGGGCCGAGCGACGCCGAGAGCCATCCTGCCCCTCGGAAGGTATCAACTTCTGTTTTTGTCCAGCCACCTTCCGGACCGCAGGCGAGTGACACGGCCTGCCCGTGACCGTCAGAATCAACAAGTTCGGCCAACGAAGTTTCTTGTTCGTCTTCCGCCAACAAAATCCTGACTCCCGACCTGAGACGAACCAGCTCTTTTAATTCTATGGGCGATGAAATTTCTGGAGTCGTGGCGCGACGGGATTGTTCAGATGCCTGTTTTGCGATCTTTCTCCAACGTTCGAGCCGTTTGGACGATGCGGCTACCAGATGGTTTTCGCTGCGTTGCGCGATCAACGGAATGATCTGGGACACCCCCAGCTCCGTGCATTTTTCGATTGTCCACTCCATGCGATCAAACTTAAAAATGGAAAGAACGAGAGTGATATTGGGAACCGCCGCGACGAGAACTTCCTCTCCCAAGTTGAACTCAACCTGATCAGGACTAATCGCGGAAATTTTCCCTCTTCTGACGGTCGTGCCGGTCGCAATGTCGAATTCCTGTCCGACTTTCGCACGCAGCACGCGGGAAAGATGTTCGGCATGAGAGCCGACAAGAGTGGCGCGGTCCCCCGAAACTTGGTCGGCAATCCAGCGTCGTCGGGTCATTGGGGTTCAGTTAAAAGATGGGCTATTAGGTTGGCAATGGGATTCGAAGCACTACCCGAAGATGTCTTTCACCTTGCCAAGCAGCGTCCGGCGCTGCGGTTTGTTCTCAACTTTAGTGATGCCGTCGAGCTCTTGCAGTAGTTCGCGATGCCGTTTGCTCAACTTGGTTGGAGTCTGAACTTTAATTTCGACGAACAGCTCGCCTTTGCCGTGTCCGTTTAAAACGGGCACACCCTTGCCGCGGATGCGCAGCGTAGCTCCGTTCTGAGTGCCCTCCGGCACTTTCAAAGTGTGGTCACCTTCCAGAGTCGGGACAGCAATTTCAGCGCCCAGCGCCGCCTGAGTAAATGAAACCGGCATCACGCAGTGTAGATCATTGCCTTCCCGTTCGAAGAATGGATGCTCTTTCACGTGCAAGACAACATAAAGGTCCCCGGCTGGGCCTCCTTGCGTTCCGCCTTCGCCGATTCCCGTAAAGCGAATGCGAGTACCATCTTCGACTCCAGCGGGAATCTTGGCGTCCACCGTTCGCTGACGCAGCAGGCGTCCCTCGCCTTTGCATTTCGGACACGGGTCCGTAATGACGGTGCCATTGCCCTGGCAGGTCGGGCAGGTGCGCGCGATGCTGAAAAATCCCTGTTGATACCGGACCTGACCGCGGCCGCCGCAGGAACGACACGTCACCGGCGCTTTTCCAGGTGCCGCGCCGGATCCCGAGCATTGCTCACAGTTTTCATGGCGCCGTACATTTACTTGGGTCTCGGTGCCGAATACTGCTTCCTCAAATTCTAGGGTGATGTCTTCTCGGAGGTCCGCGCCCCGTTGCGCCCGATCGCGGCGGCGAGAGTTCCCGCCTCCGAACATGTCGCCAATGCCAAAGAAATCTCCAAAGACGTCGCCCAGATCCTGGAAGCCCGAAGCATCGAAGCCACTGCCGCCCGCGCCGCCATTTCCGACACCCGCGTGTCCGAAACGATCGTAAAGCGCACGTTTTTCGCCGTCCGCGAGAATCGCGTAAGCTTCGCTGGCTTCCTTGAATCGGTCCTCAGCTTCGGGATTGTTTGGATTGCGGTCGGGATGGAACTGGAGCGCGAGCTTGCGATAAGAACTTTTAATCTCCTGGTCGCTGGCTTCGCGGGCCACTCCAAGAATTTCGTAGTAATCGCGTTTTACTTTACTGGCCAGATGAGTTTCCCCGAATAATTGTCAGAATATGAATGCCTAGGAATTGCGCGCGACTTTTACCATTGCGGGCCGAAGCAATCTCTCTTTCAACTTATAACCGCGCTGAAGTTCCTCAAGCACCTGATGATCGTCGGCGTCGGAGCTATCTACCATTTCGATAGCTTCGTGAACCCGTGGATCGAAGCGCTCTCCCTCAGCGAGGATGGGACGCACTCCCAGCTTTTGCAGGGCATCGAGCAACTGACGATGGATCAGTTCTACTCCGCTGTGGAACTCTGACTTGTCAGACGCATTGGTCTTCAGGGCGCGCTCGAAGCTATCCAGGATCGGCAGTAGCGCTTTGATCGTGTCCGCGGTAGCGAATTCGCGAAACTCCTGCTGTTCGCGAGAAGCGCGTTTGCGGGCATTGTCGAATTCGGCCTGCGAGCGGGCAAGGCGATCCACCAGCATATCTCGCTCAGCTTTCAGCTTTTGCAATTCGCCATCGCGATCAACGGAGTCCGAACCGCTTCTCACGTATTCCGTTCCGACAGCGACATCGCTGAACTCGGCTCCCGCAGGCAATTCGTGTTCTAGATCAAGCCCTCTGTCGTCTAGTTCTGATTTTCCGTTCTTCTTCGTCATAAATAATCTTGTTTTCAAAATGTATTAATCACTCTCGTTCAAAATCTTATCGAACAAACGCGCAATGTAAGAAACCGCAGTCATGGTGTTTTGGTAGTCAATACGTGTCGGACCGATCACCGCCAGCGATCCCATAACTTCGCCGCCGACCCGCGCGGGTGCTCCAATAAGAACCAGATTGCGCATGGAGGGAAGGGCCTCGTCCAAACCGATCACCACACGGACTGCTTCTTGCTTTGCATCCAAATAGGCGCCAAGCAGCGAGACGAGTTTTTGCTTTTCTTCTAGCGTTTTAAGCAGCTCTTGCAATCGGTCTCGATCTTTTTCACCGCTGACGAGATTGGCAGCGCCTTCAATGAATAATGTGCGGGTGCCGTCATCACTCGCTAACGCACCCTGCCGATAGAGTTGTTCGAGAGAGGTCATCAGCCGGTCATACTCGTTGCGTTCCTGTTCCAGGCGGCGTGCTAGTTCCTCACGCATCGCTTCCATGGTCCAGCCACGGAAGTTTTGATTGATGAAATTTGCGGCAGCATCCAAATCGTTCTGCGATATGTCGAGGCGTAAAACTCTGTCCCGAACCACTCCGGACTTGGTGACAACGACGGCCAATACCTTCTGATCCCCGAGACGCGAGAAGTACACGTGCTCCAGCGCGTTTTTTGCGCCAGTGATCGCCACCGCTACACCGACATTGCGGGAGATCAACGAGAGGACATGCGATGTCCGCTCCATGAATTCTTGAACATCAGAAATTCCGTGCAGTGAATCGTGAATGATGTTTTCATCCTCCACCGAAAGCCGGGCTTCACCAGATAGTTGCTCAACGTAATACCGATAAGCATCCGAACTAGGAATCCGTCCGGCCGAGGTGTGCGGCTGCTCAAGAAATCCTGCGTCCACTAGATCTGCCATCACATTGCGGATGGTCGCAGGACTCAGACCCTCGGGGTTTAACCGGGCAAGCGTGCGCGAACCTACCGGCTCACCAGTCGCGATAAAGGTCTCCACGATGGCGGTCAGAATTTCGCGTTCCCGATTTCCGATGGGGTCTCCAGTCGGCATATCTTTTTTATACGTCCCTTATTTGCTAATTCTCGCACGCTTCATTTAGGTCGCTAACTCTGTTTGATGATGGAGAGCTAAAGTTCGGCTCGGCGCCACGTAAGTACCTTTTTAATTATAAACTTAGCTACGATGTGCGTTCCCTCCCGTCTCAATTCTAGGAAGGCGCTCTGGGCATGTCAAGGAGATGTGACCATAGTTAAAAACGAGCGGCCTTCAATTGCTAATCATAGGTAAGGAATTGAAATCATTGAACTTGGATAACACTCTCGGCCTCACTTTGCTTGATCTCCTGTACACGAGTGATTACTTGGCGAGCAAATTCGTACAAGGCTGTGGCATGTGGAGCCGATTCCCCTTCCAGAACTGCTGGCTTTCCGGTATCCCCTGACTTGCGTAGCTCCGGGTCAAGCTGGATATTTCCCAAAAACGAGACTCCAAACTGTGCCGCGGTCTTCTCGGCGCCGCCTCTGGAAAAAATATCAATCTCGTGGCTGCAATGTGGACAGACAAAATAGCTCATGTTCTCGACCATCCCAACAATATCCACCTTCATCTGGCGGAACATTTCGATGGCTTTACGAGCATCTTGCAAAGAAACATCCGAAGGTGTGGAGACGACTATCGCTCCCGTCAGCGGCACAGTTTGAATTAACGATAACGCCACGTCTCCCGTGCCTGGAGGCAGGTCAACGATCAGATAATCCAAATCTCCCCAGACCACGGAGCCAAGAAACTGCTTAATAATGGAGTGCAACATCGGTCCGCGCCAGATCAGCGGCTTGTCGCCGGGATTCAATAATCCCACTGAAATCATTTTGAGCCCGTGCACCTCGAGCGGTTCGATGCGATTGTCTCCCTGGACTTTGGGTTGCGCGCTTGTACCCAGCATTAAAGGTACATTTGGTCCATAAACATCGGCGTCCAGCAGTCCGACTTTGTGTCCAAGTTTAGCGAGGCACAAGGCGAGATTTACTGCGAGCGTGGTTTTGCCGACGCCGCCCTTCCCGGAGCCGACCGCAATGATCGTGTTAACTCCCGGCAACGGCTGCGGTGCTGGGGGTTGCTGTGCGGGACGAGGGGGGGTATGTGAGCTCAAAGTTACCTTCCTATCTCTTGTGCGGAGTGTTCATTATACAGGCGAAATTACAGGTGACGTCCGGACGGAATGCCCCTGATTTCTTTTGTGAGGATGCGAATAGGCATCTAAGCGGAGATGCCAACTTTTCCGGACGCCATCTTCGCTCCTGGTCCAAAGCAGCGTGCTACAGATGAAAGCCTCGACCACATTGCCGGAATGCTGGACGACATGTTCAGAATCCCCGGTACCAAGATTCGGTTTGGACTCGATGCAATCGTGGGGTGGATTCCGGGAATCGGCGATGCTTTCGCCGGCATTGCTTCTTTCATCATTGTGTTTGCCGCCTGGCAACGAGGCGCTCCGGGCATCACTCTGGCTCGCATGGTCTTGAACGTATTGCTGGAGATGATGATTGGCGCGGTGCCGGTGGTAGGAGATTTATTTCACGTCGCCTGGAAGTGCAATCGGCGCAACTATAAGCTCCTAATGCGCGTGAGACAGGCTCCTCGCGCTCCGACAACACGTGACTGGCTGGTGGTTGTGTTGATCGTGATCGCCATTACAGCCGCGGTCATGGCTCCGCTGGCGCTACTGGTCTGGATGTTTCACTGGCGGCACTAAAACATCGCTTTAATGACTCGTTCAGATGGATTGGGCGTTATTGGCACGCCGCCTCTGTAGTTCAGCGCGACGAATCTCGCGCCTTCGGCCTGCATCTTCGTAGCGGCGTTTCTGGTCTTCAGTTTCTGGAATGACGGGAGGCACGGGAAGATGTTTGCCCTCACGATCAACCGCCACGAAAGTTAGATATGCTGAGCTCACATGCTTGCACGTCTCTGAGAGATAATTTTCCACGACTACCTGGACGCCGACTTCCATCGAAGTATGGAACGCACGATTGACGGAAGATCGCAAAATTACTAAATCTCCCACGTGGACGGGCACCCAAAAATCCAAATGATCAATAGCGGCGGTTACCACGTAATTTCGTGAATGGCGATGCGCAGCCATCGCGCCCGCCAGATCAATCCAGTGCATCAGGCGTCCGCCAAGCAGTGCGCCCAAGGGGTTGGCGTCATTGGGCAATACGATCTCTGACATCTCGGACTGCGAGTCTTTTACCGGGCGCGGCGTGGTGGCCCTGTCAGTCGCTGCCTGTTCAGATGGCATCATGCGTTTGGACCGTCTAAAGAATTGATTGCGGAGATTTTTTGACTTTGACGGAGCAAATAAGATTCAACGTAGCACTCGGCCATTTTTTGTACGCGGGAATTTTTGTGGGGGGTCGTCCATTTTCTCGCCGTCACATCGTATTCCAGTTTTCCATGTTCGGAAGGGGTGTGATTCATTTCGCAAACGAACTGCAGCGAGAGGTGAGAACGCCAATCGCGCGTGACTGAAAACCGGACTGCATCCCATTCGCGCATGCTGGGTAGACGTGAGCACGTAAGCGCATATCCCATGTTGCAGAATTCTCGAAGTTCATTCTCGCTCGGAGAAATTCTCTCGGCGTCTTGGGCGCAACAGAGGCCGTTCCATCCCGCGCCCAGCGGCAAACGCGAGGGATGCTGAAAGCCGCCGCCCTCAAGTTTGCTAGTCGGCATGAAATAAGGACACACCACGTAAACCTCCCTTGTGAATGACCGCAATTGTATCGTGCGAGAAAACTGCCACTCTGGAGCTTATAGTAATCTCTTCTCGCGGAACTCTTCACACGTTTTGAACCGCGACTACCAACTCTCTCGTTAAGGCTCCTATGGACCGCATTGCAATGCTAAACGGAATACTTGAGCAAAATCCCAGCGACGCCTTCGCTCGTTACGGCCTGGCGATGGAATTCTCAAACAGTGGCGACGTCGATGCGGCGCTGGCGGAGTTTCAGAAACTTCTCTCGGCCCATCCCGATTACACCGCCGGATATTTCATGGCCGCGCAAACTCTTGCAAAAGCTAACCGAACTCCGGAAGCCCGCAAAATGCTGGAACACGGAATAGCTTCCGCGACGCGTACCGGAAACTCTCACGCTCTATCCGAAATGCAGGCCATGCTGGCGGAGCTGGGCTGCTGAGGATTATCGAAAGATTCATTTTTCCCGGCGCGCCATCTTCAGCATGAACCACTCAACAACTCTGGGGAAGAGCTGGTAAATTTTTATCGGTACATGCATCGTCCACGGCACAACGACTTCGCGCTTCTGCTTTAAATATCCCTGCAACACGGCCCGCGCAACTCGTACCGCGGAAATCCCGCGCACTGACTCGGGACGCACCTGATTAGATTCCGTCCCCTTGATCGCATTCGCTCCAAAATCGGTCCGCACGTACCCCGGACAGACGGTCAGGACATTGATCCCCGAGCTCTTCAGTTCCACCCGCGCCGCTTTTCCAATCGCATTCATGGCAAACTTCGTCGCACTGTACAGACCGTGAAAGGGCAGCGGAATGTGTCCCGCAACACTGGAAATATTGATAATCGCTCCGGTAGCTTGTTGCTTCATCACTGGCAAAACGGCTTGCATCGCAGCCAGAGTACCGAACAAATTGGTGTCAAACGTCTCCCTCGCCGCGGACATGTCAACTCTTGAAATGGAATCCAGAATGCCGTGACCGGCATTGTTAATCCAAACGTCAATACGCCCAAAGTGGTGCATGACTAGTCCGATGGCGCGATCAATATCTTCACGATGGCGAACGTCGCAGGCGAGGGAAAGAGTGTGTTCGCTGTGGCCGATGCGATGGCGCGCCGCTTCAACTCGCGAGGCATCTCTTGAGAGAAGAACAACCGTGGCATTGTGTTCGGCAAAAGCCTGGGAAATTGCCTCGCCGATTCCCATCGAGGCGCCGGTCACTACAACAACTTTTCCTTTTAGGTCGGCTGGCTGTGAAGGCATGTCGTGCTTTTAATCTCCGGCGATCGCGAAGTCAAGCGATGGGGAAAGCAAATCAATTATTCTGCACGCAGCGACTCAAAAAGGAGCGAATGGGCGCGCGAATTGGCGGGCGTATAATCCGAAATAGATCGTGTATTCGGGGGTTTTTTATCATGGATTTTCCGGAGACATTTGGCGAGCTGCGCCAAGGTCCATTTTCCGAAAAGCATTCGCGCACTCGCCGTGTGAAAGACGAACTGCGCGAGAATCTCATCGCAAAACTTCGGCAGAACCAGCCGGTGTTTCCTGGAATCGTTGGCTTTGATGACACCGTAGTCCCGCAAATCGTAAACGCCATTCTCTCCCGTCATAATTTTATTTTACTGGGGCTGCGCGGCCAGGCTAAGAGCCGCATACTTCGCGCGCTGACCTCCCTGCTGGATCCGCTAGCGCCGTACATTGCGGGCTGCGAGATCCACGACAATCCTTATTCGCCGATTTGCCGGCGCTGTCGCGACCTGATTGCCAAGATGGGCGACAGCACGCCCATTGCATACCTCTCCCCGGATGACCGCTACGTGGAGAAGCTTGCTACGCCCGACGTCACCATTGCGGACTTGATCGGAGACATTGATCCCATCAAAGCAGCTCGTGGCGGACACGAACTTAGCAGTGACCTGACAGTTCACTACGGTCTTCTTCCGCGTGCAAATCGCGGAATTTTTGCCATCAACGAGCTGCCGGACTTGGCCGGCAAGATTCAAGTCGGATTATTCAACATCATGCAGGAAGGTGATGTGCAGATTAAGGGTTATCCCATTCGCTTGCCGCTTGATGTCGCACTCGTATTCAGCGCGAATCCGGAGGACTACACTGCTCGCGGCAAGATTGTCACGCCCTTGAAGGATCGCATCGGATCTGAGATTCGCACGCACTATCCCGCTACGGTGGAGGAAGGCATCGCCATCACCGCACAAGAAGCGTGGACCGAGCGCGATGGATACAGACTTGTTGTTCCAAAGTATGTACGTGAAGTGATCGAGCGAATTGCGTTCTCCGCACGCGAGGACAAGAAAATAGACAAGCGCTCAGGGGTGAGCCAACGTTTGCCGATTTCCGTCATGGAGAATGTGATTTCCAACGCGGAACGAAGAGCAATTCGCTACGACGAGAAGCTGGTAGTACCCCGAATTGGAGATGTCTATGCCGCCTTGCCATCCATCACGGGGAAGTTGGAGCTTGAATACGAGGGTGAGATGAAAGGCGCCGATCACGTGGGCAGGGAACTGATTCGCAGTGCAATCTCTAAGACATTCGACCAGTATTTCACCAACTCCAATATGCAGCAGATTGTGCAATGGTTCGATCTGGGAGGAGAGATTCAACTCGCGGATACTGCCAGCGCCGAAGATTCGCTGCAAGCCCTGCGAGGAATCCAGGGGCTGATGGAAAAATTGAGCAAACTAAATGTTGGCACGAAAGATCACGCGGAATCGCAAGTGTCGGCGGCGGAATTCGTGTTGGAAGGCCTTCACGCCCACAAGCGCATTGGACGCAACGAAGAGAGGCTGTTTACCGCTGGCGAAAAGCAGCCAAAGCCGGTCGAAAAGTCTTTTGAGCGCGAAGACCAGCCTCTGCGCGGCGGGCGGCGGACTTACAACTGAAGACTGAAATTAAATAGTCTCGCGGGCAACGGGCTCGCGCGCACTGACTAACGCATGAAACGCATCCGGTACAGCAAATACGTTCCCGATCCTGCTGGCGAAATGAGCCTGGAAGATTTGCTGGGCGCGCTCTCCAACTTTTTCCTACAGAGCGGCTTTCAAGACTATTACTACGATGATTTTGCCGACGCTGAGCAGACGCTCGACGATCTGCGCCGGGCCATCGAAGAGGCGCTTTTCGATAACAATTTACTGGATGAACAAATGCAGCAGCAGCTTCAGCAGATGCAGGCGGACGGCAGCCTCGAACAATTGATCGAACAGCTCATCGAACGCATGCAGCAGGAAAATTACATCAGCGTTGACCAACCCCATGACCCGTCAAGGCGGTCAAGTGTGGAAGGGCAAATTGGGGAAGCGCAGTCGGCAAAGTTTGAGATTACCGATAAGAGCTTGGACTTCTTGGGTTTTAAGACCCTGCGGGATTTGATGGGCTCGCTTGGCAAATCCAGCTTTGGACGTCATGACACTCGCGACATGGCCACCGGGATTGAAGCCAGCGGAGCGTCCAAACAATATGAATTCGGCGACACTCTCAATCTTGACATCACTGCGACTCTCTCCAGCGCCATTCAACGTGAAGGGCTGAGTTCGCCTCTGAACATCGAGTATTCCGATCTCCAAGTGCATCAGTGCGAGTATCAGTCGTCGTGCGCGACGGTACTCATGCTCGACTGCTCGCACTCCATGATCCTCTATGGAGAAGATCGTTTCACGCCCGCAAAGAAAGTTGCGATGGCGCTCTCACAATTAATTCGAACGCAGTATCCGGGCGATTCTTTGTCTTTAGTGTTGTTCCACGATTCCGCGGAAGAAGTTCCAGTTTCGCAATTGGCGCGAGTGAAGGTTGGTCCGTATTACACCAATACGCGTGAGGGACTGCGGCTTGCCCAACGGATTCTGCAGCGTCAGCGCAAAGACATGAAACAGATTGTAATGATCACGGATGGGAAACCTTCCGCTCTCACGTTGGAAGATGGGCGCATTTATAAGAACGCGTTCGGGCTGGACCCGCTAGTCGTTGGCCAAACTCTGGAAGAGGTTTCAAAGTGCAAGCGAGCGGGAGTTTTGATTAATACTTTCATGCTTGCGTCCGACTACGGCTTGGTACAGTTCGTGCAAAAAGTTACCGAGATGTGCAAAGGCAAAGCGTACTTCACCACTCCCTACACGCTCGGACAGTATTTGCTGATGGATTACATGTCCCGCAAGACGAAAACCATCCACTAGTGCGGCGAAAAGAACATTTCGCCTGCCAAATCTAAGTTTTTCTGATCTCTTCCACCGCTCGGTACGCCTGGTCAATCGCGGAATCCGTGTAAGCATATGCGCCTGCATCGGCGTTCGCGATCGCCAATCGTCCAAAGGGCTTGCGGGCTACCTCGCATGGAATCTCTCCGCCCTCGAGCCAGAACTTGTCCCACAGTGAGTTGTATTCGTAGGCATAACCATGCGACCAGCGATTCACCGTGATCGCGGTGATGTCGCGAGCCGGATCGAAGCCTCCAGGCCCGAGAGTGCGAGCCATCTGATCACGAATATTCCGCTCCATTGTTTCAAAGCTGGTGCCGTAAAGCTCCATGCGTCCCAGTAGGTGCTGATTTCTTGCCGGAAGTCCTGGTTTGCAAGGAGTTTTCATCATGTGAACGATGATTGGTTCGTCCGGTTTTTGAGAACATTGATAGTCGCCAATGCTTACCGGGAGATCCAAGGCCATATAGCTGTGATAGCTTCCAGGGGCATAGATGGAACTGGCTCCGAGTTTTTGAAACGATGTCCAGTTGCGCAGCGCGACGTTGGTGTAGAGCAGCGGAACCTTCGCAGCGGAGGCGAGCGCCTGCTTTTGCTTCTCCGGAAGTTCATCACAAATGTACGGAATCACCACATGCCAGCAAGCAAGAATCGTACGGGGTGCTCGCACGGTGTACACCTTGCCACCCCGCGAGTAGGATACCTCGACTTCTTTTGCGGTGGCAGAATCGCCGCGATGTTTGACGCGCACCGCCGTGCTGTTCAAGCGAATACGAACCGGCGACGAACTCTCATCAAGCTTAGCGTAGTTGGCACGCGCGGTAATCAGGTCGGGAAGAGAATTGCCTGGGATGGCGTCGGGAATCAGTTTGCGGACCAGCAGTCGTGCGATGGATGCATTGCCATCAGGAAAATGAAAAAAGAATTTCTCCGCTTCTTCGTTCGGTATCGCGTCACGATTCATGCCTCTGCCGGGAGCGGGATCGAGGTTCATTCCCTGAAAGCCCGGCAGATCAAGCCCCCAGGCATCCTGGGCTGACATCGCATCAATTCCAACCCCAAATAAAGGCTGCGGAAACGCCTGATATAGCTTCACTATATCGGCGTGCGTCTTTACCAGATCCGTCAGAAACTTCGCGTAACTCATGCGCGCGAGTTGCGCTTTCTTTTGCTCTGAAGTGAGACCCGGCAAATAGTCTTTCTTGTCCTGGAATAGCCGCCGCATGTCGCTTTTCGCAGCAACGGAGATGGGTGCTTCGGCAAAAAACTTGGCCCAAGGCCCGTCGCCAGATGCAGGACTGTCCTTGCTCTCGCCACCTCCGCGCGGCGCCGGGTTGACTACGAGTTTGTCCTGGCCAAAAGTTTCTTTATCGAAAAAGATGTTGGGAGTAAGTCCAAAAGAGCGGTACAAATCTTTGGAGACGTACTTGGGATACGACGCTACGTCTATTCCCAGCTCTTCAATCAATCCTTTGGCCACCGCGCTGTAGGGCGCCGGACTCTCGATGGAGAACGTCCCCCCGTAGCCCAGAAGCTTGCGCTTGCCGACTGTAAATTCGTTGCGCTTGGCATGGCCTCCGAAATCGTCGTGATTATCGAGGATGAGAACGCGGGCGTTAGGTCCGGCGGCCTTGCGGAAAAAATGCGCAGCAGAAAGTCCACTGATGCCGCCGCCGACGACGATCAGATCATAACTTTCGCCAGTGTCCACGGGAGTTCCTGCCTGCTGCCAGAAAGTGCCGTCGCGAAGGCCGTGGGCAACTTCAAACGATCCGGGATGACTGCCGCGCATCCCAGCTAGCTCAGGTGGGTAATAGTTTGGTGACTTTTCGCGATCGCTGTTTTCGAATGCCGCTAACAAATGCGGCGGCATCATTGCTGCCCCGACCGTGAGCGCCACTCCGTTCAAAAAATCGCGGCGCGAAATATCGCGCGACATTCCTAGTTCTCTATCTTTAGCCGCGCCTTTATTTTTAGGATTTTCCATGCGGACCCCGCGTTAGGCTGCCAACTCTGTGAAACGCAAAACGTCTTCCAGAAAGAGATGGCTACAAGCTCGGTTTGGGATTCTGTTGTTCTTCTGCCTTTTTTACCGCCAGTTCCGCCGCCTGAAATCCTAATGCGGAATGCTGTCCGTCACAAAAAGGTTTATTCTTGCTCGCTCCGCAGCGGCATAGCGAAAAACCCGGCTTGCCGGTTAAGTCGTATTTGTTGCCTTCGGCGTCCACGAGCTCAATGGAACCCTCAGGAGCTTCGACGCGGTAAGGGCCGTTTTTCTTGATTGTAATCTTGATTGCAGCCATATAAGTGCCTCCATGCAGCGCGAGAATTTGACATTCACTGAACGATTACGAAGATATCACGTCACGACGGCTGACTGCCGTTCGCACCGGGAGAAGGCAGTAGCGCCTGAAGCTACATCACGCGGCCAACACTTCTTCTTTTAGCAGGGTGTTGTAGACCTGGAGGTATTCATCAATCATGCGTTTTGCCGTAAAGCAATCTCGCGCTCGCTGGAAAGCGCGGTTTGCGAAGGTGCGGCACAATTCCGGATCATTCCCCAGTCGTTGAATGACGTCCGCGAGACTGGCGCTGTCATTGGTGCGAAAATATAGGGCCGCATTGGCCCAGATTTCCCGGAATAAAGGAATGTCATTGGCGACAATCGCGCAGCGTGAAAACGCCGCCGCCAGCGCGGACATTCCTAAAGGCTCGTAGCGTGAGGTCGCGGCGTAGATGGCGGCGCGACTGTAGAGCCCACGCAACTGTGCCTCGGTTTGCGGCCCCTTCAAAGATACCGACACTGTTTCGGTCGCCAGCTTCACATCTGCACAGATGGGGACGGCATTCTGAGGAGGCACGGGCGCGTCTGATCCAACGATGCACACAGGAAGCGTGTGCACTTGCTGGGTCAGCAGATTAAGTTGCTTGCTGGCGTCCAAAAAGCGTCCGACGGCGAGCACGGACTCATCTTTCGTTACATACGGATTGAAGAAAATAGGATTTCGTCCATGATGAATAACCGTGGAACGCGACGGCTCTAGATACGAGTTACGAATGGTCTCCAGCATCCAAAGCGACGGACTCACCACAAGGGTTGCGCCGGCAACCCCTTGTTGCATAGTTTCCCGGTACCACCGCAACCACCGGCTTTCGGCAGGCATGCAATTATGTACTGAGTTCCACCAACTAATGTAATCTCCGTGAGCAACCACAATTCGCGGTGTGTTTCCCGGCAGGTTTCCGTAGCACGCCTGATTCAAATGCAGCAGATCAGGTTTTATTTCTTTTACGAGCGCCGTTAAATACGCTCGCGACTCGTGGAAATCGCGCTCTCCTTCCTGCATCCAGTCAAGCCCGAACGCAGTAGGGCGATATTCCAGCCCGTGCAAATTTTCCATCCACTGCGTTTGTTTGGGAAGAGGGATTTCGCCGAAGCTCACGAGCGTAACGCGAATCCCGCGGCTGACAAGTCCGGTAACGAGTTCGCGGGTGTACGTCCATATGCCGCTCAGGGTATCGGCCGTGACCAGAACGTGCATAAGACTTGCGGACCCCTTAAAGCCTGGATGCAGATGGACAGATGTCGGCTCTAATTCGGTATTTTAGTTGCGGAAGCAGAGTTGCCGGAAATTTTATTCCGAGTGCTTCACGCTGCAAACTCTTGCACATCTTCCTTGGCAATTCGCAAACGTAGGACAAGAATGTCATCACGTTACAATTACTCATGCTCAGATTGATGTGCGTTACCGCCCATCCTGATGACGAAGCGGGTGGATTTGGCGGATCGCTACGGCTTTATCACGACCGCGGGATCGAAACCTGCGTGGTGTGCTTGACCTCAGGCCAGGCTGCGACGCATCGTGGGGGTGCGAGGAGCGACGCGGAACTCTCGGTGTTGCGGCGCCAGGAATTTACTGCCGCCTGTGAAATTTTGAAAGTTGACTTGCCGATTATTTTGGATTACCCCGACGGCCAGCTTTATCGCCAGGACTTGCACAAGGTAGTCGGAGAGCTGACGCTGCATGTTCGGCGCTTCCGTCCCCAGGTCTTAATGACTTTTGGACCGGAAGGCGGACTAACGGGGCATCCCGATCATTCCATGGCGTCGGTTTTCAGTACCTTGGCATTTCACTGGGCGGGCCGCAACAATCGCTACACCCATCAATTGAATGAGGGAGTGCCGACTCATCGGACGCAGAAGCTCTACCATGCCACCGCCGACTTCGCGCTCCCCGACCGCCAACCCATCACTTTCGGGCCCTTGAGCACGATCATTGACATCGGCGATTTACTTGAAACTAAAATTACAGCCTTCAAGGCGCACGCAACGCAAGCGCCGCTGTGGCCTCTGTTCGAGAGTAATGTGCGCCAACGAGCACGGCGAGAGATATTTCATCTCGTCGCATCTATGAGTTCGATTACGAGTGTCCCGGAGACGGACTTGTTCGCGGGAATCGAGAAAAGCTCCTAGTAAATTCTAGTGAGCTCTGACGATCTCGCTCAACATGTCTGGCTTCGACTGATCTCGTACCAGATGCGGATATTGCTCTCCACCGTGATAATCGAGCTGGTAAGTCTTGTAATAATCAGTATTCAGCACCAGCAACTCCAACGGCTTCGAGCTGTTCTTTCCAGCTAGCAACGCGTCCCGCAGAACGTGAAATGTGAAACGGCGCCCATTTACGGCGATTAGTTTCATGCCCGGCCCAATCCCAGATCGAGCGGCGGACATTCCTTCCACGGCATCCACAATTGCGCCGTCATCCCGCACCATCAAGCCAATTGAATAGGCAGCGTTGATAGCATTGTGGTCAGCTTCCCACGCCCGCGTCATGTCCGAAGGTGTGCCATCGTAGATCAGTTTCCAGCCGCTACTTTCAATTCCATTGAGGGGAGCGTGGGCATTGTGAGTTGTGAGGCGCTCGGTCCAAAAGCCTTTCCAGTCGTAAGCTGCCACCTGATTCAACGTATTTACGACATCTTCGAAGGTGTAAGGCTTCACCTGCGGAGCAGACTCCGGTGCGCCGTGGAATAAATGACAAAAATCATCCAGCGATTTCTTGCCATGACTTTGTTGGCGGATGATCGTGTCTGCCCACAGCCAGTTCAAAACATCTTCATCGTAGAAATCAACGCCTCGCCGGATCGAAAACCATTGCGACGGGGAGGAGTAGAGTTGTGGCGCTTCGTCGGCGGTGTCTTGTAGATTGCGCCAGGTACGGCCTGGCTCGTGGTCTAATTTAGCTGCGATGTTTGCTACGTCTTCGCGGAACTGTTCGGCAGTCCACAAATCGCTGCGCGCAGTCAGAATATCTCCAAGATAAGAAGTCAATCCTTCATAAACCCAGAGCAGGTCATCCTGCATGGGCTGCTGGTAATCAGGAGTAGCGAGGCCTGCCGGTCTGCGATATTTTCCGTTCCACGAGTGGACGTATTCGTGGGGCAGCAAGCCTGCATGCGCCATTCGAATCTGAGGATCAACCAGTCCTTGCTCGGCAATGCGGCTGTCGTCGGATTCGTGATGCTCCAAGCCAAAGTGTGCAACGTGATCGCTAAGGCTAAAAAGAAAATGGTAGTCGCGGTAGTGATGCGCTCCGAAGAGAGCTGATGCCTGCGACACAAGGTTGCGGTAATGCTGCCAAACTTCTGGCGGAGGCTCGAGTGCGCCAGCGCTGTCGGCAGCGATGTCCATTTCCGCGAGGGGAGTCTGTCCTTCGTTCAGCGGAACCACTTTAAGATACTCGCCCGTGATGACTGGCGAATCTACCAGCATAGTGAGAGACACTGGCGCAAACTTTAGTTCTTCTCCGGAGTGGCTTGCGATCTGCAATGAGGTCCCGAACTTCCATCCGGCAGGAAGCCGTAGGCTCGGGTAATACCTGATGTCGTCAGACTTCCAGCCTTTGGGATACAACAAAAGCTGATTCCAGCTGATGATCGCCATGGCAGCGGTGGCTGATGAGCCTGCGGAGAATCCGCCTTCCAGTGTGGCAGGAGAGAGAAAGTCAAGGGAGGCATTTACCTCACGCACCCCATCAGGGACTTCGACCAGAATGGTGAAAGCATCGAGCAGATCGCGACGCCATTTCAATGTCTGTCCGTTGCCTAAAAACTTGAGGCCTGCCAAGCCCTCAATCGGACCGCTGGGAGCGTGCTCGCCGGGGATCCACTTTGGGTAATAGAGCGTAAGCGTGCCGGGAGTGGCCGGAATCGAGAGCTGCGCGTGAAATATTTTGCGCGGCGCTTCGCTGGCATCCACCATTATCTTCAGTGTTGGCGAAGTACTTTGAGCGGAGGCCAGCGGGGTGCTATGGGGAATGGCGGCAATAAGAGCGAGACCCAGTGTCCAGAGTTTGAAATTCTTTTGCGCAAACATTTTCATTTTTTGAAAGGCTCCAATCCATAACACTCTCTATTTCTACTCTCGTCAAAAACTATGAATATATCAGCCGCTCGATTTCTGGGACAGCAGGCGGCCGAGCCATGCGACCGCTCATGACTACATCCGGCTGCCTGCTTTATGATGTCCGAATGCCCCGGCGCGGCAAATTCATAACTTTCGAAGGACTGGACGGCTGCGGTAAGAGCACGCAGGTCGAAAAACTCGCGTCTGTACTGCGCATGCAGGGGCATTCAGTGGTGGTGACTCGGGAGCCTGGAGGGACCGCGACCGGCGAAAAGATCCGCAACGTTCTGTTGGATAGTTCTACCGTCGGTCTGTCGCCGTTTGCGGAATTGGCCTTGATGTTCGCCTCGCGCGCCCAGCACATCAAGGAAATCATTCAACCTTCTCTTGCGTCCGGACAAATTGTGCTGTGCGATCGTTTCACCGATTCTACTGAGGCATACCAAGGAGGAGGGCGCAAGCTGGGAATGAAGCCGGTTCTGGATTTGCACCGCATCCTGTGCGGAGACTTGCAGCCGGAGCTGACGATTCTGATGGATTCCGATGTGAACGCCAGTGTAGAGCGTGCTCGGCGCAGAAACATGCATAAGGTTGCCGACCGATCTGGAGAAACTGACGAAAACCGCTTTGAGCAGGAGAGCCAGAAGTTTTTTGAACGAGTCCAAGAAGCTTATCTGAGGATCGCAGCTCGTGAGCCTCAACGAATCGCGGTGGTCAATGCCCGCGGCCCGGCTGCCGAAACTCATAAAAACATCGTCGAAATTGTACGCAGTAAGCTAAGACTCGAAACAAAGAGCGCGTGATTTTCAGCTAGACAACTGCCCACAGAGCACTGAAAGAATGCCCTTTTCTGATTTTCACGGTAACCCGGAAGTTGTGAATCGTCTGCGGGACATGCTCGCACGCCATCACTTTCCGCACGCGATTGTTTTAGCAGGCCCGCACGGATGCGGGAAATACACTTTGTCGCTCATGCTGGCAAAGGCAATGAACTGTCTCGAGACCCCGGTTACAGATGGTTTGCCGGACTTTTGCGGCAAATGTTCGAATTGCATTCGCATTGCGCAGTCTGAAGATCTCGAGTCGCGGTTTGCGACGGCTGTAGAAGCGCGCGAAAACTTGCGCGACGCCGACAAAAAAGACACCAGGATTTTTGTTCAGACTCATCCCGACGTGCTGATCGTTCCTCCTGATCCCCCGCAAATGATGATCAAGATGGACCAAGTCCGGCGCGTGATCGAGACCATTTACTACCGTCCCGGCGACGCCAAGGAGCGGGTTTACATTTTCACCGACTCGGCATTCATGAAAGAAGCCGCCAATTCGCTGCTCAAAGTTCTCGAGGAACCTCCGGAATTCGCCACCATTTTCCTGCTGGCAGAAAACGCCGGCTCGCTGCTGCCCACTATCCGCTCGCGCTCGATGGTAATCACGCTGTGCGCTCTTCCTCTAAGTGAAATCGAACGATATCTTGAGAAAAATCGCGGCGAATGGAGCGCCAAACAGCGTGCGCTAGTGGCGCGCCTTTGTCACGGCGCTATCGGACGCGCACGCAGCTTTGATCTCGCCGCTTACTCGGCAGCGCGGGCGAACGCGCTGGCAATTTTAAATTCGGCATTGCGCACCGGGGATCATTCCGCTTTATTCAAGGTTACGGAAACCTATCGCGCGGGGGCGGATGGCCGTGACAAAATCGAACGCCTGCTGCGCACTTTATATTCTCTCCTGCAGGACCTAACCTTCCTCAATTCCAACACTCCCGAGTTGATTCGTAATACCGATATCCAAGACGAGCTCCAGCGGCTCGCCGAATCCACGGATTTCAACTGGATAACCTTGGCTGCTGATCGTCTAGCTGAAGTTGAACGTGGTATGCGGCGCAATTTATTGCGATCTCTCTCGTTGGACGCCTTCGCGACCGCTTTGGAACGTGCCTAAAGTTGAGGATTGTCACAGCTTGGACTCCTGTGCTAGGTTATTTGAAAGTTCACGCCCCAATCCCACAGCTACTTCGCGCCATGTGGCCCCTAAAGCGTGACCGACAGGTGGTTGTGATGAAAGAAGCGATGGATTCGTCTCTGGCCGGACGGCCGCTGCAGCAGGAAGGTTTCGCCAACCGCAAACTTATTCGTCCCACACTGAACCGGTTTGAATCACGGGCAGAATATCAACATCCTCTACATGGGTTAGGCGAACGGACTGAGCGCGTCGAGCGTATAGACCGTCCCGAACGCGCAGAGAAACGCGACCACAATGAGCGTGCAGACCGCAATGATCATGCCAGTGCTAATGGCCGAGGCGACCGTTCAAACGCAGGCACCCGTAAGGTTGCTCCTCCTGAGCAGACCAACGCTGAAAACTTCTATTACCAGAAGCAGATGCAATCGAAAACGCCGATGGTGATCGTTTTGCGCGATGGGGAACAAATCCACGGTGTGATCGAATGGTATGACAAGGCCTGCCTCAAGGTGAATCGCACCGACTCACCAAACGTCATGATCTACAAGCCTGCCATCAAGTACATGTATAAAGAGGGCGAAAACAAGAAGGATTAGGAGAAGAAGGTCCTTTATCCTCATGCAATCGCGTGACTTTACAGCTTCGGCAGCACGATCCCTTTCTGCGACTGATACTTTCCCTTGCGATCTGCGTAGCTGGTTTCGCAGACTTCGTCTGACTGGAAGAAAATAATCTGACACAGTCCTTCATTGGCATAGATCTTTGCAGGAAGAGGAGTTGTGTTGGAAATTTCCAGGGTGACAAAGCCTTCCCACTCGGGTTCGAACGGTGTTACGTTCACGATTATTCCGCAGCGCGCATAGGTTGATTTGCCAACGCAAATGGTCAGCACGTCGCGAGGAATCTTGAAGTATTCCACCGAACGAGCGAGCGCAAACGAGTTCGGAGGCACGATACAACAATCCGATCTCACCGTTACAAAGGAACGTTCATCGAAGTTTTTTGGATCAACCACCGTGCAGTTCACGTTGGTGAAAATCTTGAATTCATCTGCCACGCGCAGGTCGTATCCATAGGACGAGAGCCCGTAGGAAATCACGCCCTCGCGCACCTGCTTCTCCGAAAATGGGTTAATCATTCCATGTTCGTGTGCATTCTTGCGTATCCAGCGATCGCTCTTTAACATGCCTCTCCTTAACTCTAACTCTGAATGTAAATCCTGAGATTTCACGCCAGTTGCGTCAGTAGTATTTGAATTCACGTTGCTCGGAACGAAAAATGTATAGGATTTTACAAGGCTGACAACTAAGGTTCCGTCATCTTACGAGACTATGCCGCCCGTTGACAATCTTTGTTATCTTCCTTAGCATCAATCACTTGGTACAGTAAGGGGCGTTTAGCCGCCAGGAGCGACCTGTGATCAAGCTCGACATAATCAACGAAGTAGTCAATAAGACAGGAATTACTAAGACGAAAGCCGAGCTGGCGGTTGAGACCGTGTTTGAGAGCATGAAACGTTCTCTCGCTAAGGGAGATCGCATCGAGCTGAGAGGATTCGGCGTATTTAACGTACGCCCAAGAAAAACTGGCATTGGACGTAACCCGCGCACTGGTGCCGAGGTTTCCATCCCGCCCGGAAAGGCCGTCCGCTTCAAACCCGGCAAGGAGTTACAGTCCATAGACTAAGTTGTTAAAGTACGCCGCCGGTCTTCCTTCAATTGCCACCTTACTAACATCCGTTCCAGCCAGTATTTCTGATGTCTGATCCTCTCTTACCCGACGCGATAACAATTGAGGCACGAGACCCTACCTCAGTTTTTATTCCGCATCGCAGGAAGCGGCGTTATTGGCTGCATGTTCTGCTTTTTGTACTGACCATTTTTACGACTTGCGTGGTGGGAGCCGGTCTACAGTTTAATTTTCAGCAGAACCTGCCAGCTTTCACTACGGACGACAGCTTTCTGCCTTTCTTCCATCTTCGCTGGATCCTGGCTGAACCGTCGCGCCTCTTACTCGGAGTTCCTTTCTCCGCCACTCTAATGCTGATTCTGCTAGCGCACGAGATGGGACACTATCTTTGCTGCGAGTATTACGGCGTCTATGCGACGCTGCCGTTTTTTGTGCCTGCACCTACTTTGATCGGCACGCTGGGAGCGTTTATCCGCGTGCGTTCTCCAATTCGTTCGCGGACGGCGTTGTTTGACATTGGAATCGCGGGGCCGATGGCAGGATTCGTGGTCGCGACAGCCGTCCTCTTTTTCGCATTGCCACATTCGAAGCTGATAGACGCGGCCACTATTAACTCCGACATTGACCTGGGATATCCCCTGATCTTCCGGCTGGGCTGGGCCGTGCTTCCTCTGACGGCTATGAAAAGCGTTACGCACTCGTTGCACGCCGTTTATTTTCATCCCGTTGTGATCGCTGCGTGGGTGGGCATGTTTGCCACTGCGCTCAATCTTCTTCCTGGCGGTCAACTCGATGGTGGACACATCGTTTTCGCGATGGCCCCTCGCCAGCATCGCTGGGTTTCACGGCTGGCCATTCTGGCTCTGGTCCCGATGTCCCTTTATTTCTGGGCTGGCTGGCTCCT
Organism: Acidobacteriota bacterium; assembly: GCA_030775785.1. Taxonomy (GTDB): domain Bacteria; phylum Acidobacteriota; class Terriglobia; order Terriglobales; family Acidobacteriaceae; genus JALYIM01. The sequence goes on along the minus strand of JALYIM010000302.1, from coordinate 28,151 downwards.
GTGGGCAGTTCTACTCAGGCTGAGTGGAATGCGGCATCCGATGGTAGCTGAGTGGCCGGGAATTAACGGAGGACGGCGCTGGCTGGCTGTGTTTGCATTGCTAATGCTTGTGTTGACGCTGACACCGTCGCCGATCGCACACAGTTCGTTACTGGAAATGCTGCGGGAATTTAGGAAGCGTTGAATTGAGATGTAGTACTAATCCTCGACCACGCCCGCAGTCGTCTCGACGGACGGTTCACCTCCCGCAGCCTCCTGCGCCACGATCAACTCGCGCGCCTCGCCCCTGATTCTTGGCAGATGCATTCCAAACAAAATCGCCCCCCCGACACAAGCCACGGCGCCCATAGAAACTGTCACCGGAGCTCCTAAGCGGTCCGCTGAAGCTCCCCCGAACAATGCCCCAAATGGAGCCATTCCCATGAACATCATGGAGTACACGGCCATCACCCGGCCGCGAAGATGATCCGGAACCATGGCTTGAATCAGGGTATTGGAAGACGACATTTGCAGCATCATGCAAAATCCCACGGGCAGCAGCAATGCGGCAGAAAGCCAGAAATTCCGCGACCACGCGAAGGTTAAAAGTGTCAGCCCGAACCCCCCGCAGGAAAGAGTCACCCAGTTGCCAAGTCCTCTGACGCCAGTTCGCGTCGCCAATGTCAGTGCCCCGAACAATGCGCCTACTCCGGTCGCGCCCATGAGGATACCAAGACCGCGAGCGCCGCCGTGCAATACCTTGTCCGCGAAAACAGGCATGAGAACGGTTTAAGGCATGCCAACAAAACTCACTAACCCGAGCAACAATAGAAGCACTCGAATCGGAGTCGTGCGCCGTACGAACCGGAAGCCTTCAATGATGCGCGCGAGGGGAGAACCTGTAACAGCACGATAGGCGCGCGGCGGCACACGCATCATCAGCAGGCCGGCAATCACGGCGATGTAACTGACGGCATTCGAGAAAAAGCACCAGCCTTCACCAATTCTCGCCACCAGAATTCCAGCGATCGCAGGTCCGATGACTCGTGCGCCATTAAACATGGAGGAGTTGAGCGCAATCGCGTTCATCAGGTCGTCTCTACCTACCATCTCCACGAGAAAGGACTGTCTTGCAGGAATATCAAACGCATTGACTACACCCAGGAGCGCTGCCAGCACGAAAATGTGCCAGACTTGAACCTTTCCGCTGAGGGTGAGGGCGGCTAGAATACCCGCCAAAATCATCGAACTAATTTGCGTGCCAATGATCACGCGGTGCCGATGGAAGCGGTCAGCCACAATTCCGCCCAGGGGAGCGAAAAGAAAGACTGGAATCTGGCTCGCGAACCCTACTGCCCCGAGACGCAAGGATGAGCCTGTGATGCGATACACGAGCCAGGCTTGCGCCACGCTTTGCATCCACGTGCCAATCAGCGAAACGAGCTGGCCGCTGAAGAAAAGTTGAAAATTGTGATGTCGCAATGCCCGCAGCGCAGACGAAATTCCCCCGGCACTCGGCGCGCTCTTCGATTTGGTATTGCTGTGTTCTCCGTCAGACATAGGGGACGCGGACACGGCGCTCGATGAGTATCCGCCGAGCTTCTGAGACACTATTCAGTATAGAGGCAAAGTAAAATTGCTCTCGCGGACTAACTTTTTGCACACCAAGAATGCCCGACCAAAAGTGAAATCTGTCAGTTGAGCCTTTCAAATCGCGGTGCTTTTGAATAGAATGAACGCACGCGCAGGAGCCCTGGTGGCGGTAATCCGAGCTCTTCATATCCGAGGTAAATGCCTGGCAATTGAGGTGAATCGCTGCCCCTAATGTTACGACCGTTACTAGCGTAACCTCCGTTCCTTCCATACCATGGCCGTTGAGAATCGAGTAACGAGGTCCCAGTCATGCACGGCGTAGCAGTCAGCCTTGTAACTTACGAAAAGGAACGGCTGGCGGTTCTCCAGCATCGGCTGGAGAACTCGAACATGGCGAACCTTGTATTCAGCAGTTTGTCATTTCCGGCTGGCGCTACCGATCCAGTCCTGCGACGAATTCAAGATGTTGGCAGCGAGATTGTCATTCTCGATATTGACCCACACTCTGTGCAGTCTGCCATCGAAGCCATCGAATTAATTGACGCGAATAGCAATGGCATCTCCGTATTCGCCGTTGGAGAGGTAAAAGACCCTTCGCTGATCGTTTCTGCGATGCGCGCCGGCGCTCGTGAATATTTAGACAGAGACTTCTCCGCCGAAAGTTTGGTTGGCGCCTTTTCCCGCCATGCTTCTTCTCGCGAGAAAACGCAAAACCGTGCTGGAAGAGCTCGTATTTTCACGGTAATCAATGCGAAGGGCGGGGCGGGATCTACTACCGTCGCGGTGAATACTGCCGTGGCCTTGCAAGAAACACAAGGCAGTACTTTATTGGTTGATTTTGCACCGCTGGGTCACTGCGCTCTCCACTTGGACGCACGGCCTACGTTTGGAGTGGCGGATGCTCTACAAAATCTGCATCGCCTCGATTCCTCATTGTTGGAAGGCCTGCTGGCCACTTGTAAAGGCGGACTTCGTTTGCTCGCCGGAGCGCAGCAGGCCAGTTCGCACCCAGTCAACGCTGCCGATCTCACTCAGATGTTCGATGTTTTGACGACCTATTTTCGCCATATTGTTGTGGACTGTTCCGGACGCATGGACCAAACTGCCCGCTTGCTGTGCGATTTATCCCATGTGACTTTGCTGGTCACGCAAGCAGACGTCGTGTCACTGTGGAGTGCCGGCAGGGTGCGGACATTTCTTGAGGAAGGTTCTTCCCGCCCACATCTGCGGCTGGTGCTGAATCGCTTTATGAAGATCCCAGGGTTTACGGACCAAGACATTGAGAAGGCGACGAATTCAACCCTGCTGTGCAAGCTCCCCAACAGCTATCAGACCGTAGCGCCTGCGATTGATAAAGGAATGCCTGTCGTGTTCCAGGAAAACCAGGAGATCAGTCGTAGATTCCGATCGTTGGCGGCAAGTTTGGCTACAGCATCAACCACGCCGGACGATCCGCAAGATGTTTCTCCAGAAGGTCACAAGACAGACCCAAGGAAGAAACCCGTTGGGCGGCTATTGATCTCCCCGCTGCGCGCGGGCCATTAGCCAGGATTCTTTCCGGCGGCTTTACCTTCCAGTGCTGCGTAAATTGCCGAATTCGTGCATACCTCGTAATACCATTTCTCAGTCCAATGCTTTAAAGAAAAGTCATGGGATTCAACTTGCGGAATGTGGCTCGCGCGCACCACTATTTTTCTGAAGATGTCGTTTCCCAAGGGAACCAGTCCTGAAAACAACCTCGATTCTTCTGTTCCCCATAGCTGAGGGAGCGAAAGGGCCAGCGGCTCCAGAGAAATTTCGTGTTTAAGTTTCTGAAATGCAGCCTCACTGATGCGGATTCCGCCCAGATTGTACTTCAGGACGAAATCATCCGGACTCTCGCTGGCGTCGGAATCACCGACTGTCTGAAATGCGTAAACGTTGAAAGGAGTTTCGATCGAGGAAATCATTTTACGTACGCGCTTGTTGCAGGACGAAAGCCGATCGCTTTCATTAATAGCGTCGGAAATCATGATCCGATGCTGCGCGTCCATCAGGTACATGGGAGAAGAATCCTGATACGAGATGCCGACACCCAGCTCCAGGGAGGGCAGGCCCGCACGCTCCAGTAGCTGATTGTAGCCTTGGACGATTTCAAGCATTTCTCTAGCAAGCACTGACGCTTTACCTACGGCCAGAGATGGTTCTCCTTCGCGTTCGAGAAATGCCAAGATCAAAGCATCGCCTTCGAGGAAGACTTTTTCAGCGCCGTATTTTGCCAACAGCTTATTCACCGGATCATAGAAGTTGAGGCTGAAGTAGGAAGCCGGATTCATCTGGCGTTCCATGAGTGACTTGGTCAGCCGTGAAGAATCGCGGACGTCGGCTTTCAAAATTACGTGGCGCAACACCTTCGCCTCACGAGGTCGTTGTTCTTCCGCTCCCAGAAATTCATAGAGCGTGCCATTCATCGCCGAAAGCTCGCGAATTTTCTCGCTGCCGATGAGGTTGACACTCTCCATTGCTGACTTCAACACTTCCAGCCGCCTCAAATCCCGGTGATAGCGAAGAAAATCGCGGAAGAAGCGTCCAGCAACTTTTGCCCGCTCCGCTCCTCCGCAATTCGCTAGACGTTCGGCCGCAGTCCGCAAACCGGCCAGCGAAAATTTGCCTTGCTGCTCGATGAGCTTTTGGACCCGCTCCCGCTCTTCGCGCATCACCAGGCTGTTTTTCAACTGCTGGGCGCTCACAAGAGTGGAATATTCGGCCAGCAGTGGCACAGCCTCGTAAGAGGCTGTGATCAGCTCCATTACGTTTTCCTGCTCGAGCAGGTCTAACCATGCGCCAAGGCGGGCTTTTTGTGAGCGGCCTTTCAGCGTGGCATCGTCGTCATTTCCGCTGCCCAGCAACTCGTGGGCATTCTCCGGCACATTGAGCCATCCGTCCCATGTGCGATCATTTTCCACCGCCGTTTCCACTGCCAGAGATTGCAAGAAATCAATGGCAATGCGGCGGACGCTCGCAAAGCCGTCCGGATCACGCTCGGAATTTCCGAGCATCACATAGTGTTCCGCATTGAGGTGGGCGTCCTGGCCGTCATCGGTGAAGATCAGAGGGTTTAAGAAAAGTTGATATTCAGCGTCCCGCTCATTACCAAACAACGATCGCCGCATACGCGCCAGGGTTTCTTTTTCAATCTCGCGCAGTGTGCGAAATATTTCTTGTCCGGTTTGGCGCAAAATTCTCCGCTTGGAGACCTGGAAGGCTGCCACCCGGTCTCTGAACTCCAACGACTTTTGCTGGCGGACTCCGTCGAGCAGCGTGAGATTGGTACGACAGCGCTCGAGCACTTGCACATACTGAACACTTAATTCCGCGCGGAGAAATTTTAAGATCGCCGAGCGTCCCAGTAAATCTATTTGAATGTTGCGCACGTCCTTGGCCTGATTCAATGAAGCCAGATGGATTGCCGACAGCAGCGGTTTCAATTCCGGGGGCTCCGGCTGAGTGCGAGGTTTCAGCGACATGCTTGGGGCGACGAAACGATTCGGCGGTAGTGGTTTAGGCGTTTCTGCCGCCAGCAATCCTTCCAAATTTCCCGCGCGGACGATTAGGCGGGTGATCTGAAAACGCGCCTGGTGTACGAATTTTGGACTGAGGTATACGTCGTGCCGGAGGTTATCAACCCCTAGTTGCAGGCCGCTTAACGAAAGCTCAGGACTGTAGCTACAGAGCAACGGAGGCAAAAGTTCCTCCGATGACTGGCCAAGCCTAAAGATGGGGATTCGCGGCATGGAACGGCGTGCTTCTCCTTACCGAAGACAGCCGCCGATTTTTGGAATCGCAGCCCTGCAGGCAAGTCGAATTCGGCTTGCGTTCCTCGGAAGCTCAAAACTTCTTCAGTTTGAGAAAGCCTATCACGGGGAAACGAGTGCCCGATGTTACCCAAGTCACGCTTGCAGAGAAGATTTGTGGGGACGCGGGTGCGTCCAAAATTTCCCCGTCCAAAAAGGCGCGCCCGTAAAACTATTGTTTCGTATCCAGCGGGTGTTTAGCCTTTTCGAAGAATTCATTCTGCAATTGCAAACTCGTTTTGTCCGCCTTCACCGCTCGGACGGCGGTAACGATTGCGTTTGCCCAGTTGTTCATTTTATATTCGCCCAACTCTTTAGTCGCCACCGAACCATCTCCCGAATAATGATAAGGAAAGCGCGCATACCACCAGATCGCGGTGTAAAGAGTGTCGGGCAGTTTCAGGTGGGACTGGTCGGCCCCTGACTGCTTGTTCGCGCGATCCATGTGCACCAGGTTAGGATTTGTAATCATCATCGCGGAAGTTTCGGACTCTCCCGCATGCATATCTATCGAAGTCTTTTTTGCCGGACCACCGGGCGGCAGGTCAACCAAACCCAAAATGTAAACGACATAGTCATGCTGCTTTTCGAGTTGGGTCTGTGCGAAGAAAGGCAGAAGGCTTTCATTTCCACCGTGGCCATTTACAATTACGATCTTTTTGCAACCGTTGCGGGCCATTTCGTCCGTTGTCTCCTGCAACAATTCCAATTGCAGATGCGTGCTGTAGGCCATGGTTCCGGGCTCGTGCCGGGCCTCAAAGATTTGCCCAAAGTAATATTCGGGGAAAACGACGGCGTATTCCTGTTCCGCTGCGTGCAGCGCGGCGTAGCGCACGTTAAGGAGATCTGTGCCCAGGGGAAGGTGCGGCCCATGCTTTTCTAGTATCCCGAATGGCAGCAGGCATGTCCCTTGCGCCGACTGAATGCCGGTGCTGAAATCCTCCGCAGTCAGCTCTTCCCAATGCGAAGATAGCTTTGTTTGCGCCGACATGCCAACCTGAAGGAATAAGGCGCACAACACAACATTGAGAGCAGCGCCACATACAGGATTACGAAATAAATCTGTCAGCTTTCGCATGAGGTCTCCGGACGCGCAGTTTAGCATTTTGCGCAGTGTCGTCGCCACGCGTATTCCTGTTTCGTCATGAACGGTTCCAGACTTTGTCTCTCATTACCGTTGTAACCACGCGACTCCTCCAACTCACGCTATCATTTCTGTATTACGAGGCATTCATGAAGAAATTAAAATTCGTGGTTTCCTTGACCACGGACGATAACGATTACCAGATGGAACAATCGGCATCGGCACAAGAGGCAGCCAAGCAGCTCAACGCCGACATCCAGGTCATTTACGCGGACAATGACAGCATTGCGCAAAGCCAGCAGCTGCTGAAAATTATTCAGTCTGATACCAGCAGCCATCCTGATGGAATTCTGCTTGAGCCAGTGGGCGCGACGGCGCTCCCGCAGGTGGCCCAAGCCGCGGCGCGCGCGGGCATCGGGTGGGGCATATTAAATCGCGAAGTGGATTACGTTTCCGATCTACGCAAATCATTTCGCATTCCGGCCTTCTGTATCGGCTCGGACCATGTGGAGATAGGGCGCATTCAAGGACGCCAGTTCGCTGCCATATTGCCCAAGGGCGGGGCGGTTCTCTACATCCAAGGCCCTTCGGAAAATTCGGCGAGCAAGGAACGCACCGCTGGAATGTATGAGACCAAACCTTCGAACGTTGAGGTCAAGTTGCTGAGAGGAAACTGGACCGAAGCCAGTGCTTACAAAGCGGTCACTGCATGGCTGCGTCTATCCACCTCGCAGCGCGCACACATGGACTTGATCGCCGCGCAGGACGACTCAATGGCCGTAGGCGCAAAAAAAGCGTTTCAGGAAATTGCCGACAACAAACTTCGCGACCGCTGGCTCGGCATCCCTTACATTGGTGTGGATGGATTGCCCAAGACTGGCCAGGCCTGGGTGCGTAGAGGATTGCTCACTGCCACAATCGTAGTACCACCGAACAGCGGAAAAGCCTTGGAGCTGATGGCCCGAGCTCTGCAGTCTGGCACCCTACCTCCGGAACGCAGCTCCCATCCATCACATTCTTTCCCAGCGCTGGACGCGCTAGGCGTAGCGCAGGCAGAAAAAGTCCATATCTTTTCAAGATAAGAAAAACCGCGGGCTGCCCCCAAGCTGCCTTTTGGCCTGGGTGGGACCGTCAGGGCTGCCCATCTTTTAGAACAACAACGAATTCTTTAAGCTGCCGCCGCTGCTGTTCCATGGCGGCAGCGTGGGTCTTCGTCAACTGCTCGTATATCTTAAATTCCTGTATCGCTTTGGATTTGTCGCCCATGTGCTTATATGCGCGACCGAGCCGGTAGTGTGCTTCCTCTAGCTTCGGACTCGTCGCGATCGCTTTTTTGTACTCCTCAATTGCGTCCCCTGTATCGTTGCGATTGGAATACAGAATTCCGAGCTGCACATGCGCCTCAGCGAAACTGCCATTGATTTTCAAAGCGTTGTGAAGCAAAGCCTCGATCTCTTTAGTAGTCGCTGAAGGTCTCTGGCTCCCCGCCCGCTTCGATAGAGCAACAGCATAGTAATAATTCGCGAGAGCGTCGGTGGGGTGATCATAGGCAAATTGCGAAAGCTTTTGCTCAACACACGGGATTTGTCCGCTCGATGCCTCGGCCATCTTGCCAAGAAACATATATGGAGCGGAATAGGCGGGCTCGAGATCGGATGCTTCGCAAAGGTTCCGTGCGGCTTCCTCATAAGAGCCACTGGCGTGGAGGGCAGCGCCGAACCCGGCTAACATCCTTGCGGAGCCCGGGTGCGCCCTCGCTCCCTTCGCGAAAACCTCCACCGAGGGAACGATTGCGCGATGAAGCAGCAATTCTGTTCCCCACGCAAAATAATTTGCTTCGCTCGCATCCAGATGCACCGCCTGCTCATATTCCGCAACTGCTGTCAGAGGGTCGGCAACCTGTTCTGCGAGATCGCCCAGTGCACGGTGCTTGTCCGCGCTCCATGCTGTTGGCTGCATTTTTCGTATTTGCTCGCGGGCTCGAACCGCATCTCCACTTTCCTTATAAGCAACCGCTAAATCGCGCGCATTGGCGAAATCCTCGGGACTGAGCCGGTAAGCTGAGACAAGTAACGGGATAGCCTCGCGATACTTGTGATCGCGAAGGTAAAATTCTGCCATCCGCCGGTTGGGACCGAAATCATCAGGTGCCTTGGCCAGTGCCTCCCGTAGTGAAATCTCTGATTCGCGGCTTGCTGCCGTTTGAGGTGTGCTCTTGTGGGAAGACTCCGCGTTGAGCGCAGCTGTTTCTCTGGCGAGCTCCTCGCTGGTGCGCATCCTGACATCAGACCCGTGTCCTCCAGTTGCCGTCCAATCACTAACACCGGCAACCGTAAAATCTGGTTTGTCTTCGAGCTGGGCTTCGCCAATTTTGGAGGGAGAGGATGCGCCAGACGAAAGCTTGAGAATTAGTTCGATTCGCCTGCGCTGCCCTGGAGACACAACAAGGGAGTTAATAGTAGCGGAGTCGTATCCAGATGTTTCGGCCCTCACACTGTAGGCTCCAGGACTGGTTAATGCGAAAACAAATGTGCCGTCCTTGGCAGTCATGGTTTCCAAGCGGCTTGACAGTTTTTCATTGGTTAAAACAACGGACGCATCTACCAATGGAGTGCGGCCGGCATCTCGCACTGTACCTTCGATCGTGATTTGCCCTTGCCGCGGAGAAGGGCCACTCTGGGCGAAGACTGTAATTGCAATCCCATTTGCTAAGAGTGAGATCCCAGCAAAGATCAAGATTGAATTTGTCCAGTGGCGCATACCTTCACCTGTCTCGCTGCTAAATAGCTTTTAGAAAGTAAACTCTGCTAAACCATTCAAAACACAATATACCCGTACTTTCACGCGGATGATCCTACGAAGTCACAGTTCGCGCATGTCCTCGTTGTCCGCTATAATGCAACGCAGTTTCAACAAAGTGCACAATGCCACTGCCGCAGACTGAAACTCCAGGAAGACTGCAAGCTGAATTGATGGGGCGCGGCCTACGCATGACTCGTCAACGCCGCACTATTCTCAGCGTGGTCGAGACTGCGAAGCAACATCTGGACGCCAGCCAGATTTTGCGTCATGCCCGAAAACTCGACCCTCATATTGATCGAGTGACCGTTTATCGAACGCTCAACTTACTAAAGCGGCACGGCCTGGTGGATGAGCTCGATCTCATGCATATTCAAGGCGAAAAACACTACTACGAGCGCCGTCCGCCGCGCGACCACATACATATGGCTTGTTTGCGATGCGGGAAGATTAAGGAATTCGAAAGCGACCTTTTTGATCGCCTAAAAGGACAGATTCAACGCGATTGTCAGTTTCATATTGTGGTTACCCGTCTCGAAGTGGGCGGGTACTGTGCGCACTGCCGTAAGGCGTCTTCCCCCAATTGACGATTCTCGTTGCAATAGATTGCAACAATCCTGAAACAAAAAACTTGTCATCGCCTTGACCTGAAGGATGTTCGACTCCTAACATCTTGATACCCTCATTATGCAACTCGGTTGCAACTAGGGAACAAAAAAAACATATGTGGCGCAATCTTCCAATCAGCCTAGTCATCCTGCTTTTCGCCACCGGAGCGCGTGCACAGGAAAGTCCCTACGTTGTCACTTATGACCACCATATGGAAGAACCTGGGGGGAATTTAGAGGTCGAGGCCTCAATTACCACTGACGTTCCACGCAGTGGGCAAAGGTTCTATGCTGCTCCATATGCGGAGTTTGAATACGGGGTCACAACCAGGTGGACGTCGGAGCTTTATCTCGAAAGCCAATCAACTTGGAACGACAGCACAGTCTTTACGGGGTGGAGAATCGAGAATCGCTTTCGACCTTTAAAACGCGAACACCGAATTAACCCGGTTCTTTATCTGGAGTATGAGCAGCGCAGCGAGGCCAGTCGTATTCAGAAGGAAATCGAAGGTGGCGCGCCAGATGTCACTTCGCCCAATTCACAACTCAACTTATCCAAGGTTCACGAATTGGAGAGCAAGCTCATATTGTCGAGTGACGTACACGACTGGAATCTTGCCGGAAATTTTATTGCAGCAAAAAACTTCTCCCGTAATGAAGGCATCGAATTCGGTTACTCGTTGGGCTTCTCTCACCCACTTAGGACTCTCGCGTCTGGATCGGAATGCCACTTCTGTCGGGAAAATTTCTCTGCCGGAGCGGAATTCTATGGCGGTCTGGGTAGCACGCTGGATTTCGGACTCAAAGACACTGCTCACTACGCGGCGCCGGTGATTGCATGGTTGGTCAGCGATAATGTAACGCTTCGATTTTCGCCGGGCATTGGATTGACCCGCGAGAGCAATCCAGTGCTACTACGATTTGGGTACAGTTACGAGGTAAAAGGACTCACAACCAAACTGGCGCGCCTCTTTGGGAGCAGTCCGCGATGAGAATAAAAGTAATGACTGTAGTGACAGGCGCCATCTTAACGATAATTTCCGGTTCAATGACGGCCCAAAACTCTGCTTACGAGTCGGACACAACGTGGAAGGTTCCTGAAAGCGCCGCCGCAATTCAAAATCCTCTAGCCGAAAGGCCCGAGACTGCCAAGGGAGGTAAGAAACTCTTTCTTCGAAACTGTGCCGAGTGTCATGGCAAAGACGGGAGCGGCATCCTTAAAAAGCACTCAGCCAATTTCCGTCTGGCTGCCGTGCAAGCCCAGAGCGACGGATCGTTATTCTGGAAGATAACCAACGGAAATCCGGACCGCGGAATGCCATCGTTCAGCAAGCTTCCAGGAGCCCAGAGATGGCAGTTGGTGCTTTACCTCCGAACGCTGCAAGGGGCACCAACTGCCGTTAAGCCGGATTAGAGTCGCAAAGCTATCAGTCCGCAGCAGCAGCACTAGTCTCGGGCGTAACCCATTTCGTCCCGATCCGCATACCGTAAAATGAGCGGTATACGAAGAAGAACGAGACCAGGAAAAACGCCAGAGCCAATCCGTGAGCGAACAAACTCCCTGCTTGTGCGGTCAGCTTTACGGCAAGCTCGACTGCAAGCAATCCAAAAAGCGTCGTGAATTTAATGACCGGATTCAGGGCCACCGAGGATGTGTCTTTAAATGGATCGCCGACCGTATCGCCGATCACCGTCGCATCGTGTAGAGGAGTGCCTTTCTGCTTCAGTTCGACTTCGACGATTTTCTTGGCGTTGTCCCATGCCCCGCCCGCGTTCGCCATGAAGATTGCCTGATATAAACCCGAAATTGCGATCGAGACCAGATAGCCGATGAAATAAAACGGCTCAACAAACGCGAAGCTTAGGGTGGCGAAGAAGACCGCGAGAAAGATGTTGAACATCCCTTTCTGCGCGTATTGAGTACAGATTTGGACGACTTTTTTACTATCGGATACCGACGCTTTCTCCACGCCCTCCAGCCGAATATTCGCCTTGATAAATTCCACCGCCCGATAAGCGCCTGTGGTTACAGCTTGTGTGGACGCGCCCGTGAACCAGTAAATCATCGCGCCGCCACTGATTAAACCCAGAACAAATGGAGCATGCAGCAATGAGAGCTTCCCGACATTTTCAGATAAGCCGTTGGTCAGCGCCATAATGATGGAGAAGATCATGGTGGTGGCTCCGACTACAGCTGTCCCGATCAGTACGGGCTTGGCGGTAGCTTTAAACGTGTTTCCGGCACCGTCGTTCGCTTCGAGCAAAAACTTTGCGCGTTCGAAGTTGGCATCAATTTTGTAATCCCGCTGCAGTTCTCCACGAATGTTCGGCACAGTTTCGATCAATGACAACTCATAGACTGATTGTGCGTTGTCGGTAACCGGACCGTACGAGTCCACCGCAATGGTTACTGGACCCATGCCGAGAAATCCGAATGCCACCAGTCCGAAAGCGAACACGGGAGCGGCAATCATCAATTCCCCAAGCCCCATGGTGCTGAAGTAGTATCCGATAGACATCAGGGCTACCATGGAAAATCCTAGGTAGTAGGCGGAGAAGTTTCCCGCGACAAAGCCCGACAGAATTCCCAGCGACGCTCCACCTTCCTGCGCTGACGTTACAACTTCTCTGACGTGACGCGATTCCGTTGAGGTAAACACCTTCACCAGTTCCGGGATAACGGCGCCCGCCAGTGTTCCGCAGGAAATAATGCTCGCCAACTTCCACCATTGAGTTGAATCACCTCCAAGCTCGGGGACGATGACATACGAAATCACGTAGGTCATCACCATCGAGACCACGGACGTGATCCAAACTAGAGAGGTAAGCGGAGCCTCAAAATTCATTTCGTTGACATTAGCGTAGCGTGCCTTGGCAATCGCGCTATTCAGGAAATATGCGACTGCGCTTGCGACCAGCATCATGATGCGCATGACGAAGATCCACACTAGCAATTGCACTTGCACGGTTGGACTCTTTACTCCCAGCAGGATGAAGGTGATGAGCGCTACCCCTGTTACGCCGTAGGTCTCGAAGCCGTCAGCGGAAGGCCCGACGGAGTCTCCGGCATTGTCTCCCGTGCAATCCGCAATGACACCAGGGTTTCGAGCATCATCCTCTTTAATCTTGAAAACGATCTTCATCAAGTCGGAGCCGATGTCGGCGATCTTGGTGAAGATTCCACCTGCGATTCGCAGTGCCGCCGCACCCAGCGATTCGCCGATGGCGAATCCGATGAAACACGGGCCGGCATAATCGCCGGGGATAAAAAGGAGGATAAAAAGCATGATCAGCAATTCAACACTGATCAGCATCATTCCAATGCTCATTCCAGCTTCCAGCGGGATCTGATAGATGGGATAAGGCTTGCCGCGAAGGCTGGCAAAGGCGGTGCGCGAGTTCGCAAAAGTATTGACGCGAATGCCGAACCACGCCACTCCATAGCTGCCCGCGATACCGACGATGCTGAACAGAAGAATGATGGGCAGGGTAGTGCTTACCGGCTTGCCAGGCACGGGCGACAGGAATCCGAAGTAAAGAACTATGACGACTGCGATGAATACCCACAGAAGCCCGAGAAATTTTCCTTGCGTGAACAGATAGGTCTTGCAAGTTTCGTAGATCAGCTCGGAAACTTCCCGCATGGCGCGATGGACGGGAAGGTTTTTCAGCCGCATGTAAATCGCGAGTCCGAAACCCAGGCCAAGGACGCAAAACAGAATTCCGATGCTGAGTAGCCGATGGCCATCAACCCCTAAAAACAAGACCTGGGAAAGGTCCGGAAGCTTAAGACCAGCTTCGCCCGCTGGTTCAGGTTGCGCCAGTGCAGCCGAGCCGCCGAGGATGGTAATCGCGAACAGTGCGGCCGCATTTTTCAGAAAACTTCTACTGCCAACCGCCAGACTCACAAGGGAACTGCGCATTGCATCCTCCGAAAACTAGACATGATTTTATGACTGCATGTTTAAGTGAAAATGGCTGCCAAAACGCTGACCGTTCGCTCGAATCAAAGCACGGAAAACGCAGACTTGGCTCCGAACACGCTTCCACTGAACGCTTCAACTAGGATGTTGAGCTTGGCCGTGTCGGATGTTTCGTTGCGAGCGTACGTGCAGATAATAGGGAGGGAACCCTCCGCACAAGCCCGACACAAAACTGGTCTTTATAACATGACGTGGAGGGCAGGTCAACAAGGTTAGTGCTGTGACAGAGTCTACGCAGTTCGTATTCCCGAGATTCATCCCATCATGGTCGTGTGTTCGGGCTGAATCTTGTAAATCACGCGTACTTCCCCGGGCTGGCGATAAGGATATTTGTCCACTCCCAGATATTTCTTCGCCATCTTGTCAATATGTTCCTCAGCGCCCTGTTCGGTGATCTCGGCCACGCGCCCGCGAATCTCAAGATAGCGGTAGGGATTTTCTGGATCCACGATCGAAATGGCGACCCGCGGATCGCGCCGGACATTGCGGTCCTTCTGGCGTCCTTTGGCGGAATTGAAGATCACCTTGTCACCGTCAAGGTCCACCCACACAGGAGTCACTTGCGGACGTCCGTCAGGCATGAGAGTGCCTAGGTTAGCAAAGGCACGTTTGCTGAAAAGATCACGATATTTCTCGGGAATGGCTTCGGACATCTCTTTTCTCCTTGCGATGGATGAACAACCTTGAGATCGTCCACTCCGATCCTGAAGGATTATAGACGGCCTCAGTCGCTTACGCGTGAGCTGAATATTACCGGCCTTAATGATGGCTCCAAGTGGATTTGCGAAATTGGAGCTGTCTTTCAATAAATGTGCGTTGCTGAATCTAATGAAACCCTTGTCCAGAGCCGCTTATGCCGGATTTTCACAGGGATGACGTTGCCTTCGCCGCTGGCATGACACGTCCTGATTCCTTAAGATATCCAAAGAATTCCTCGAAACTCTGCTTACGAAAATTGTTTCTGCATCCCCCTTGCACCAGTTATGTTGCATCCCCCTGTGAACCAGCTGCACTCGATTGAAAAGTAACCACATACAAATTAGACATTTTCGTTGACTCTAATCTTAGAAGGAGTAAAACAAACTCGTTCTTTGACACCTTCTGAAGTTTTCCCGGTTGGTGCAGCGTCCGGGGCTCGAGCAAGATCGCCCTCAACATTGCAAAATGAGTGAGGGAAGGTCAGTGAGGGTCTATAGCAAAGCGCTGGTTGAGGCGAACAGGAAGAACTGTTAAAGGCAGGATAGAGTTCCGAGGCGTTAGAGTAATTTGTCCGGTTGGCGGTTAGCCCGGAGCCCAAGCAACGATCGCGCACTGAGTCCGCAAGGGCACAGCGAAGGCAGGTCGGCGAGGGTCTAAAGCGAGCTACTGGCCGAGATGAACGACCCTAACATCACCTCGGAGCTCTTATTTTTTTTGGTTTGTGTATGAATCTTCGCCGTCTCAAGGTCCTTGCTGCATTACGATCTTCCCGCCCGCTAAACGCGACCGATAAATAGTTCCCGTCGCCTGCACTTCCGCAACCGCGTCCGCGTTGACCTGGTAAGTTCCGTGCGGCAAGTTTTCACTAAACGGGATTTCGAAATCCAAAGTGCTTCTTTTAAGGTCGAAGCGCTGATAGCCGATCGCGGTGGCTCGTCCAATCTCATTTATTGCGACCACAATCACAGTCAGGTCGAAGTCATCGCCCGTCTGGTTCGACACTTTGATTGACCCAGTCACTCGCTGGCCGTCAACTTTGGGCGGATGGCTCCATTTCGCCACGAGTGGTTCCACCACTTCAAGAGTAAATTCCTGCGTCTTCTGGTGCGGAGGCTTTCCGGAATCCGTGGCGGTCACCGTGAAACTGAATTCTCCGACTTCTTTGGGAGTGCCTGCCACTACTCCATCAGGGCCAAGACTCAGTCCCGCAGGCAACCAACCGCTGGAGACCTTCCATTGAAAAGGGGTAATTCCGCCTTTAGCTTCCAACTGGTATCGGTAGGGAACGCGCAAAAAGGCTTTAGGGGGACTGGCGCCATTTATAACGAGGGGTTCTCGGGTGGCTGCACCCTGCTGTGCTGAGAAATAGAACGAAATCAGTAAAAGCAACAGCAATAGCAATAGCGGGAAGGTGCGAGCTCGGGGTCTCACGCCCTCATATTACAGCGGATGAGATTGTGGTTCAGTGAGATCAAAGGACGAGGCCGCCGGCTTCGCCGAAGAGGGTGGGCCCACAATGTGTTTTAGGACTTTCGACGGTCCGTTTCACCAGACGAATACAAGGGTGATGGTGGCCTCTCGGTGACCGTTGGCAAGCTGCCACAATTCCGTCAGGATTCCCGCGACTCGTGGCTGATTACGCCATAAGTCTGTTGCTCCTCGAACCAAGACGACATGCCCTTTTGCGGGTACCCATTCGACCACATCATCGAGATACTCTAGAAACGCGTCGGCATTAGGCGCATAGTGCTCCTGCCCATACCAACCTTTGGGCATCCGCAGCCCTACGGCAAACGCCTTGAACATATCTTCAAGGGAATGGAATGTTGATCCATCGATTTCAAAGATGACAATTTCCTGTGCTGCTAGATCTTCTCTTACCTCATCAACCTTGTTCGCCTCACAAAAATGGACGATGGGATGATAGGGTTTGGGGACAGAAGTGAGGTCATAAAAAAGCTGCGTTTTCATGAGTGAATGCTGAGCAAGTGGCGGCTATCCTCGGAGATGATTTTACAAGGTTAGCCGGTCAGTTGTTACAAACTAGGCGATTACACCAACCGACACTCGTCAAGCAACGAAATGGCGATGTACGACAGATGTCCTGACATCCAGCGCGATTGTTGAAGCAGGCAACAAGCGCAGAATTATGCGCTTGTTACTTCGGGAGAGATAGCGGGCAGCGATCGAGAATTCCTCTCTCTCAGCGAACGCCTGATCCAAACTGCAAGTCGGTATCCCAACAGAATCGCTAGCACAGCGGCATACTCGAGAGGCTTGTGCTTGTCTGCTTTGACAAGCCACAAATAATGAATCACGCCTGCGATGGCGCTGAAATATATCAGGCGGTGAATAGCGCGCCAGCGCTTGCCTCCCAGGCGGCGAATCCATCCAGCAGTGGAAGTGATGGCGAGTGGAATCAACATGACGAACGCCGCAAAACCGACAGTGATAAATTTTCGCTTGGCGACATCCTTGAGAATTTCGTGGATGTCGGAAAATTTATCCAGCCAGACGTAAGTAGTGAAATGCAATGACACGTAAAAGAACGCAAACAGGCCGAACATGCGACGGAAACGAATTAGCCACGGCTGTCGTAACAACTGTCGCAGCGGCGTAATCGAAAGCGTGACCAGAAGGAAGATCAGGGTCAAGTCGCCGGTGGAATGGGTGATGACCTCGATGGGGTTCGCGCCCAGAGCATTTTGATAACCCCTCCACGCTAATCGCGCGGCGGGAAGCAGACACGAGATAAAGACGACGACCTTGAGCCAGCGGATGAGCATCAGAGGTCAGAAGTTTTTCTTCAAGTCCATTCCACTGTAGAGGCTTGCCACCTGATCGTACCCGTTAAACATCAGGGTGGGGCGCTTGAGGAATTCTCCCAGACGACGTTCTTTTGCCTGGCTCCAGCGTGGATGGTCAACGCTGGGATTTACATTGGAATAAAAACCGTATTCGCTGGGCGCTGATCTATTCCATGTATTGACTGGCTGACTGTCGGTGAAGCGAATACGAACCATGGCCTTCGCGCTCTTGAAACCATACTTCCATGGAATGACGATTCGCAGCGGGGCCCCATTTTGATTGGGCAGCGCTTCTCCATACATTCCAAAACAGAGCAAGGCGAGAGGATGCATGGCTTCATCCATTCGCAGACCTTCAACGTATGGCCAATCCAGAACTCCCTGCCGCTGGCCTGGCATCTGTGAAGGATCGTTCAGCGTGGTGAATTCGACGAACTTAGCCTTAGGAAGAGGGTCCATGCGCTTGATCAGTTCGCTTAGAGAGAAACCGACCCATGGAACAACGATAGACCAGCCCTCAACGCAGCGATGGCGGTAAATACGCTCCTCGGGGGCGGCCATCTTCATGATGGCGTCCACGTCTAAGACCTGTTTCTTTTTCACCAGGCCATCTAGGGTTACAGTCCATGGGCGAGTCTTGAAATTCTTCGCCAATCCAGCAGGCTCGTATTTATCGGTTGAAAACTCATAGTAGTTGTTGTAATTCGAAACGTCCTTGAACGGTGTGATCTTTTCGCTGGTCGAAAAGGCGCTTTTCTGAACACCGGCAATTTTGGTGTCGGCGTGCGCGACCGTGCCGGGGAAAGCCAATTCACCCAGAGCAACCGGGGCCCCGGCGGCTGCCACTCCAGCAAGAAATTCGCGCCTGTTCAAGCCAAGTTTCTGTGGAGTGATTTCCGAAGAGAGGATGTCGCTACTTGTTTTTATCAACATGATAAGTCTGCAATTAAGTACGCTCGCCGCAAAGAAATGGATTCCAGCAGCTGAGGCCTTCTACATAGGACGCTGCTGAGAGAAAAAGGTTGCATTTGCTCGAATCTGCACGGGTGCTTCAGTTGTGGAGTTTCTTGACAGCCCTGAGATCATTATGCAGTTTTTGTGATTAGCTCGAGGCTGAATGCTGTTTGGCTTTCGTTCCATCTCCGCTGTGGAGAACGTATTTCACTTTGCGCACCAGGGCTTGGAGACTGAATGGTTTTTGTAGGAAAGCAGCGCCGGTTTCCAGCACACCTTCGTGCAGAATCGCATCTTCCGTGTATCCCGAGAGGTAGAGAATTTTTGTGTCCGGATCGGAGGCACAGATGTGTTTCGACAATTCCCGTCCGCTCATGCCGGGCATGACAACGTCCGTGATCAAGAGATCAATCACACCCTCGTGAGATGACACGATGCGCAGCGCTGCTTCGCCATTTTCGGCTTCCAGCACTCTATAGCCTTTGCCCGTGAGCGTTTCGCTGACTAATTGTCGGACGGACTCTTCGTCCTCGACTAGCAGAACGGTTTCTGTTCCACCGGTAGCGGCTCCGGTATCGCGTGCTGGGCCATGCGGATCGGCGGCATCATCTACGCGAGGCAGATAGATTTTGAAAGTTGTCCCGCGTCCCACTTCGCTCTCTGCGAACACGTAGCCACCGCTCTGCTTGATGATTCCATACACTGTGGAGAGGCCAAGCCCTGTGCCCTTTCCTTTTTCCTTGGTCGTGAAGAATGGCTCGAAGATGCGGGACTGGGTTTCTCTGTCCATGCCCAAGCCGGTGTCGGTCACCGAAAGCATCACGTAAGGGCCAGGACGTATATAGCTAAACTGGCGGCGTAGATCGTCATCCAATTTAACGTTCGCGGTTTGAATGATGATCTTGCCTCCGCGTGGCATGGCATCTTTGGAATTCACCACCAGGTTCATGATGACCTGTTCAATCTGGCCGGAATCAGCTCGCGTACGCGCCAGATCGGTGGCCAACCGGGTGCTGAGTTCGATGTCCTCGCCGATGAGCGGACGGAGCAGACGGTCCATTTCGGCGACAATTCTGTTTACATCTACCACCTTCAGTTCCAGCATTTGCTTACGGCTGAAGGCCAACAACTGCCGAGTCAGGCTACTGGCGCGATCGGCGGCCTGCTGAATGGCTTCGATCTTGGGATAGAGTGGGGCAGTGCGCGCCGTTTGCTCCATTAAGACCTCGGTATAGCCGCTGATCACCATCAGAAGATTGTTGAAGTCATGCGCGACGCCTCCGGCGAGGCGACCTACGGCTTCCATCTTCTGGGCCTGACGGAACTGCTCCTCTAAAACATGTCTTTCAGTGACATCTTCGGCAATGACTTCTAAAACTTCATCACTGTTTTCCTGGTTGGTCACGATCCGTCCGCTCAGGCGGACAGTAATTGCCTTGCCATCCTTCCGTTTCCAGCACACCTCCACGCTGTCCAGCCGCATACCCTGGCTGAATTCACGCATTAATCGTGCATATTCTCCGGACTCGAAAAAGACATCCCGTTTCGGATCGAGGCTCAGCAACTCTTCGGCCGAGTTGTACCCCAGCATGGTGATGAGCGCGGGATTGACATCCAAAAATTTGCCTTCGAGATTGGAGCGATAGATTCCATAAACCGCGCTCTGGATCAAGGAACGGTATCGTCCCTCGGAGCGCCTCAAAGCTTCTTCACTTCGTTTTTGTTCGATAGCGCCTGCAAGCTGATGCGAAACGAAGGTGAGGATGTCGCGGTCGTGCTCACGAAAGCGTACCGACTTGGTATAGCTCTGCAGCACCAGAACGCCAAAGGTGACCTTTCCGGTCTTCAGCGGAACCCCCAGCCAATCCAGGGAAGGCGCGCCTATTAATTCCACCTCTCCGTGCTTCACCAGATCGTCAAAAACCTCCGAAGAGCAAAGTAAAGGTTCGCCGGTGCGCAAGACATATTCAGTTAAACCACGGCCCAGGTTCTTCGCGACGGGAGGCTGGTCTATTTCGTCCACGAAATAGGGAAAACTCAGCAACTGGGTCAAAGGATCAAAGACCGCGATATAGAAGTTGCGGCCGTAGGTCAGCTCGCCAATGATGCCGTGGATGGCCTTGTAGAACTGGTGAAGATCCCCAGCAGAACTAGTCTTTTCAGCGATACGGTAGAGGGCTGAGCTAAGGGCCTCGGCGCGTTTTTGTTCTGAGATGTCAAGGTACAGAATGTAAGTGCCCACCTGCTTAGCCCCAACCATAATTGGAGATGCAGATAGAAAAACGTCAATAAGGGTGCCGTCTTTATGTTGCCTTTTCGTGGAGAGAGAGAGCTTTTGCCCGCCAAAAACTGTTTCGGAAATCCACTGGGTTTCCTCGCTGAGGTCCTCGGGCGCAATCAGTGTGTCTATCTCTTTTCCAATAACCTCAGCAGGACTGTAGCCGAATGTGCGGGTGAATTCGCCATTGACACGCACAATGCGGTGTTGCGGATCCAGAATTGTAAGCGCTTCCTGACCGCACTCAATTAAACATTCGAGATAAGGGTTGTGGAGGGATGGATCTTCGGACGCGTTCCCGGCGGATTCCTCGGTAACGGTTCCAAAAGCATGAGAAATGGAGGGGATGCCGCGCTTAAGCGCGTGTTTGAGAGCCTCGGCACGAAAAAGATCGGCAGACTTCACCGACCGGGTGATCTTGTCACCCATTAACCCCTCCCGAATCAATCCAGAGCTTAATCAGGATGGTAGATGCTCGCGCTACCCGTCGAAAGTTACCGAGGTAATTGTGAAATCAAGGGCGACTAGGTCATTCCTGCGAGAGTTTCACAGAGGCGATTAATAATTTCTTGCTGCTCTTTGGTGCGTGTGAGGAATTCAAACCCATGCCGCAATCCCTGCCGGTACCGGACGAGAGCGCGAAGTTTTAAGGGATGCGCTGCGCGCGGAAGCACCAGTTCGAGTGACACCACTTCTCCCGGTTCGAGTTCTCCGGTCAACGTTCCTCCGATGCCGTCTTTCCCAATCTCCGTCGAACGGCCCCAATAAGATAGCGTCGTTCCGGAACGAAAAACCTGCAGCGACATGCGAGCGTCAAGGCGATACCTGGGAAAGCGCCGCTTAGATTGTTGACTCTTTTGAGAAGCGCTCTGGTTCCATGAGTTTTATTTTGAAAGTTCTATTTGCAAACCGCAAATATCAGTCAGGCGTGAACGCAAAATCATACGTGAGCGCGTCAACATTTGTCAGAATCCTCTACTGGCATAATTTCGTAACGCACCAACGCAGATAACAGCGAATTCTGAACTGATGGCATCCGCGCATTAGCGCTCGGCAGGGTGTGAGAACAAATTACCTTTGGTTCGGGCAGAGCAAATTCAGGGAGCAAGTTAACTGTCTGTTTCTTCCAGTACTTCTGACTTGGCAACAGAAGTGCAGTACAGATAACACGCCTTAATCTAGATTTCTGTGCCAATCAAGGAGATGAACTTGTGAGTAAAGAGTATGTAGATTGGAAGCATCTTTCCGAAGCAGCAAGCGTAGAGCAGGATCCGCGCCGACTGATGGAATTAGTAGAAAGGTTGAACGAGGTTTTGGAAGCCCAGGAAAAGCTCGCCCGAGAAGGCCAATTTTCACCGAGGTCTTTCCACTCCTGATTGTACCTGCGACTGCCGCGTGCAGGATCGCTCAAAATCATAGACAATAGCGATTGGGTTATGGATCTTTATTGATGTGTCACCTGCCTTGAATCGTTCACTGCAACAACATCATCCTTATCCCTATCACTTGGAGGAAATTATGGCGCACGAACTACCCCCCCTGCCGTATGACTACGCTGCTCTTGAACCAGTCATTGATGCAGCGACCATGAAGCTACATCACGACATGCATCATGCGGCTTACGTAAAGAACCTCAACGCTGCTCTGGAGAAATATCCGCAACTGGCGTCAAAGAGCGCGGAAGATTTAATTCGCGATCTGAATTCGATTCCCGAAGACATTCGCGGAGCCGTCCGTAACAACGGCGGAGGACACGTGAATCACAGCATGTTCTGGAAGATCATGAAGCCGAAAGGCGGAGGCGATCCAAGCGGTGCGGTTGGCGAAGCGATCACCAAGGCATTTGGAAATTTCAAAGACTTCCAAACTAAATTTAACGAAGCGGGCGTAAAACAGTTCGGTAGCGGATGGGTGTGGCTGGCGGGCAAGACCGGCGGCGACGTGCAAATCATGAGTACGCCAAACCAAGACAACCCGATGACGCAAGGATTGTTTCCAATCCTCGGGAACGATGTCTGGGAGCATGCCTATTATTTGAAATACAACAATCGCCGGCCCGAGTATCTCGCGGCCTGGTGGGGGGCTGTGAATTGGGAAGAGGTCAACAAGCGATTCGAATCTTTCAAGTCCGGGAAGCGCGAGCCAGCGCTGGCCAGCCGGTAATATGACCAACTTCTAAATGTCATCCTGAGTTCCATAACCGTCCCGCGTGGGATGGTTATGGAGCGAGGGACCGGTGTATTTTCATCTCTTTCATATCAACCTCCTCTCCCGCTAGTATCAAGCCTCGTGTCAGAGCATCCGTATCCTGAATGTCCTTAACGACTGATGTACTCATTCTCGGCGCGGGGGTCTCCGGGCTCACAGCCGCAATTGACCTCGCGAACGCGGGATTAAAAGTTTCCATACTGGAAGCGCGTGATCGAGTCGGCGGCCGAATTTTCACAGAGCATGACACCTCCAGCGAAGCTTCCTTCGAATTGGGAGCCGAATTCATTCATGGACTGCCACCAGAGATACTGAAACCCTTAAAAAAAAATCACGTCGCTGTAACCGAATTTGCTGGCGACAATTGGTGCTTCCGAGATGGGAAGTTATGTCCGTGTGATTTTTTCGGCGAGGTGGATAAGATTCTCAAAAAGATGAAGCGCTGCCCACGAGACCGGTCCTTCCTGGTTTTCCTTCAACGAGAATTCCCAAAGCGCGATCCAAAGCTGCAAGAAAGTAAGTTGTGGGCGCGCCGCTACGTGACTGGATTCAACGCCGCCGATCCTTCGAAGGTAAGCGTCAATTGGCTGGTCAAGGAAAGTGAAGCGGAAGAGAAAATTGGGGGTGGTCGGGCCTTCTACATCAACCGGGGATATAGTGCCCTAGTCGAAATCCTAATGGAACGTCTGCAAAAGATGAATGTGCCAATTCATCTCAGTTGCGTCGCAAAGGACATTCGATGGAGCCCTGGCAGAGTCGAAGTGACGGGCAGGGCCAAACAAAAGAACTTCAGATTTGAGGCAGCGCGCGCGCTGATCACAGTTTCGCTGGGAGTGCTGTGCGCGAACCACAGGGAAGAAGGGGCCATCCGATTTAACCCCCCGTTGCCGACATCGAAACATAAAGCGCTTGCAAAACTGGCCATGGGGCACGCAATGAGAGTCACGCTTCAATTTAAAGAGCGGTTTTGGAAGAACATTCGGTCCGCCGACAATAAATCGAAAACGCTGTCGAATTTGAGTTTCCTGTTGTCGGATGACGAATGGTTTCCAACCTGGTGGACAAAATCTCCGGCGACATTACCGGTCATTACTGGATGGACGGCGTTCTGGTCCGCCGACTCGCTCTCTGGGCGCGGCCGAGAATTTGTGATCAACAAAGCCCTCACAACGCTCAGCCGTCTACTGCAGACTCCTAAGAAGGACGTTGTCAGCTTGTTCGTCAGCGCCCATTTGCATGACTGGCAAAATGACCCATTTTCGCGAGGAGCGTATAGCTACGTGAAAGCGGGTGGACTGCACGCTCCGGGAATTCTTGCGAGGCCGGTACAGCAGACGCTTTTTTTTGCGGGAGAAGCGACCGATAGCACCGGTAAGACAGGCACCGTACATGGAGCTATCGCCAGCGGAAAGCGTGCCGCGATGGAAATAACTAAACTCGCCTAGAAGATTGCAGTCCTGCAGCAAACGCTATCGTCACTTTTCTGCATTTCCTGTGCAGACACTGTGGATAATTCGCCCAGCATGTTTGAAGAGTTTTTTGCCACGTTCATAAAAACGCAAATTTGCGCCAATTCCATCGTTTCAAGCGCAGATTCGGCGCTTCTGATTCGATGCTAAACCAGCAGCAGTTTTTACTTCAGTGCACCAAAGTTGTGGAATTGACCGCACTCTCGAATGCGCGTAAGTTCGTTTGACGTTGCGTCTGTCCAGCCCAAAAAATATTCACCAAAAGTCATTCACAACGCAGTCCGAGGCGCATGCCACGTGCAAAAAATAACTGAATGGAAAACATATCGCACCAGATTTCTGGTGCGCGCGCGCCAATTAACTGCGCCGATGCTGTTGGTGGATGCACTCGGACGCGAGCATTTTGGCGATACCGGAGACTATCTTGTGGAGTCCTCCGATGGCACGCAGCGAATCGCGCAGCGCCTGATTTTCGAAGATATCTATGTTGCGATTCATTCCAGCGAAGGCAATGCCGCAGGCGTGAAAAAACGAAGGCCCGGAGTTAACCGCGTGCGCCAGGGAGATGAAATCGGCCAGCGGACCGCGAGCGCATGAATTGTCGCTTAGAAGATCTGTGGAAATTAGGGCGCGACAATGACTTACAGCGACTGTAACTACTTCATATACAATATATAGCGATAGGCTATTGACAGGCCCAACATACAGGCGTACTGTTGCCATCCCATGAGAGGTAAACGCCCTCGGAAACGTGGGTGAGTAGCTTCTAAGGCCGCACTAACAGGACTGAAAACTAGCAAGCGGAACTGCGGACGTGCTTCGGACAGAGGCGGCCCGATATCGTCCTCGCGAAAGGTTTTTCGGCCGCCCGGCTGGAGGATTTATGGAAGGCTTAACGCATCTGGTAAGTGAGTCGCTCGCGCGACACGGCGTTGGGACTGATCTTGATCATCGCCGCTTGCAATGGTCGAAATGGATCCGCTGCGAATCGAGTTTCAGCGTGCTTCTAGCTCCTAGCAAGCCGGGTCTTTATGCCTTGGGAGAACAGGTGATTGCCGCAGGTGAGCTATCCGCAACCGGGGCAAAGCGAATGCTGGCTTTGTTCAGCATTTGTGAAGCGGAAGATCTGGGTATGGATCTTGGACGTTTATTTCTGCCGGGATCTCCGGAACAAAAGCGTCTTACCAGCAGGGAATGCTATGTCCGCTATGCGGTGATTGAAGAAGACGTCCAGCGCAAGGCCGCCTATGCCGCTTTGCAGCGCTGGATGGCGTCCTCCTCAGAAGCTGCTTCTGGAATACCCAGCGACAATGGAACAGAAGGACGTTTTGCGGACTTCGCAGGATCAGAGCCCGCAAAGGGAGATTCACCACCCGGCAGAATGGGTCCGGCGCCCCTGCCATCCGGCTTTTGAGAATTACTGCCTTGAGAATCAACCAGCAGACCACACGAATCTAATAAACAGCGGAGCACATCCGCAGAGAGCTGAAATCAATGCCAGAAGTGAGTGAAAAAAAGGGAGCCCCGACCGCCGCCGAGAAGAACGCCGTTGCAAGCGCGAACCCCGGAACTGCCGCAACCTCTAACACAGCCAGCAGCAAGAAATCTCCAGGACTAAGTTTTCGGCGCCTCTTCACCGAACCCGGTGTCTCACCCTACGACAAGATCGAATGGGAGCTACGCCTCGCTCAGATCACAGATTCCAAGGGGAATGTGATTTTCGAGCAGAAAGACGTCGAGACTCCGAAAGACTGGTCCATGACTGCGACCAATATCGTCGCCAGCAAGTATCTGCACGGAACGATCGGGACGCCTGAGCGCGAGTCCGGTGTGCGAGCCCTGGTGACGCGAGTCGCGGAAACTATTCGTGATTGGGGGATGTCGCAAGGCTATTTCAGGACTCCAGAAGACGGGGCGACCTTCCACGACGAGCTCGTCCACATTCTTGTTCGCCAATATGCGGCGTTTAACTCGCCGGTCTGGTTCAACGTAGGATGTGACCGCATTGAACCTAACTCTGACGCTCAGAACTGGCACTGGAATCCCGCCGTTGGCCGAGTCGAATTTGGAGTTACTGGATATAAGACTCCGCAGTGCTCGGCTTGCTTCATCAATTCAGTAAAAGACTCGCTGGATTCAATTCTCACCTTAGCGAAGACCGAAGGCATGCTCTTCAAGTGGGGATCAGGAACCGGAACGAATCTTTCATCGCTGCGATCTTCAACGGAAGGACTGAGCGGCGGTGGTACGGCCAGTGGTCCGTTGAGCTTTATGAAAGGCTTCGATGCCTTCGCCGGTGTAATCAAGTCGGGCGGCAAGACTCGACGCGCAGCCAAGATGGTCATTCTCAACGTTGAGCATCCGGACATCATTGATTTCATCGAGTGCAAGAGCAAGGAAGAAGCTAAGGCCCATGCTCTGGTCGCGGCCGGATACGACGGTTCGTCTCCGGATTCGGAAGCTTATTCGTCCATCTTCTTCCAGAACGCCAACAACTCCGTACGTGTGACCGATGACTTCATGTATGCGGTTATGCGCGACACCGACTTCTCAACTCGCGCCATTCGCGACGGGCGGCCGATGCAGACGTTCAAAGCGAAAGACCTGTTGTACAAGATTTCCGACGCCACCTGGCGATGCGGAGATCCTGGCATGCAGTACGACAGCACGGTAAATCGCTGGCACACCTCGAAGAATACGGCTCGCATCAATGCATCGAATCCTTGCTCGGAATATATGTTCCTCGACGATTCGGCATGCAACCTTGCCAGCCTTAATCTGTTGAAGTTCGCACCCAATGGAACGTTTGACGTAGAGGCTTATCGCCACGCCGTGGATGTACTCATCACCGCGCAGGAAATTCTGGTAGACAACGCCGGATATCCGACAGAGATGATTGGCAAGAACTCGCACGACTACCGTCCGCTCGGCCTAGGATACGCGAACCTTGGTGCATTGCTGATGGCCGCAGGTTTGCCCTACGACTCGGATGCCGGACGCGACTACGCTGCCTGCGTGACCGCGATCATGTGTGGAGAAGCCTACCTGCAGTCCTCGAAGATTGCGGAGCTTTGCCCTGCCCTGGTTCCGGCAACGGAGCCGACGCAAAAAGGTTTGGATCACACGAATCTCGGCTCTAATCTCGCGGAAGGAACTGCACCGGTCATGCCGGGAGGCGCTTGCCCCGGCTGGTACATCAATCGTGAGCCGTTCCTCGATGTCATCCGCATGCACCGGGCGTCGGTAAACAATATCAACCGCACCAATGTCCCTGTGTCACTTTACGAGGCGTCGAAATCGACGTGGGATGAGGCACTTGCTCATGGCGAGAGCTTTGGATACCGCAACTCGCAAGTCACCGTGCTCGCTCCAACAGGCACGATCGGCTTCATGATGGATTGCGATACGACGGGCATCGAGCCTGACCTCGCGCTGGTGAAATACAAAAAGCTGGTTGGCGGAGGCATGATCAAGATCGTTAATCAGACTGTGCCAACGTCGCTTTTCAAACTCGGATACAGCCACGAAGAGGCCGACAAGATCGTCAGCTACATTGACGCAACAGGAACCATTGAGGGCGCGCCCGAGATTAAAGACGAACATCTCGCGGTATTCGATTGCTCTTTCAAGCCATCGAAGGGAACGCGTTCCATTCACTTCCTCGGCCATCTGAAAATGATGGCGGCGACGCAACCGTTTATCTCGGGAGCGATATCCAAGACCGTAAACCTGCCAAACAACGCCACCGTGGAAGACATCATGGAAGCGTATCTGCAGGCATGGAAGCTGGGATTAAAAGCCGTGGCCGTCTATCGTGATGGATGCAAGCAGTCGCAACCGCTCAGTGCCGCCGGGAG
>JALYIM010000301.1 GCA_030775785.1 Acidobacteriota bacterium | reverse complement strand
AGCATGTATTGCCCGCCTGAGGACCGAATGCAGCCCTTCAGCTTGTGATCACCCTTCATTCCACTATCGCTTTTCATACTATCGTCGTGCTTCATACCGCCCATCGAGCCTGACGTGTTGCCGGAATCCTGTGCCCCCGCAGTGGAATCCTGGGACGAAGCTGAACCCATGCCGCTGCCTGAAGAAGGCGAGTTCTGCATGCTCGGATCTGTGCTGGTCGAAGGGGATGGCGATGTCTGAGCCGGCGAAGCTCCCTGCGTTCCTTGACTGCTGGTGGGGTCGGAAGGACTCGACGTTTGCGCGACTGCTGATGCCGCCAAAAATACCAACCCTGCAATGATAGATAACGATGCTCTCTTCATGTGTGTCTCCTGACTTCGGATTAGGAACGGTCGTTTCCAGAACTCTGGGAACCAACAAGAAGTGGGCGACCGCTCGTCGTGGTGTTCATCAGACGCAATATCAGTGCCTTGGGGTTGCAGCAGCAGGTCGGTTTTCTATGATTGGAAAGGGTTGCGTAAAGATTGGAAGGGGTTGCGTAAATCTCGTTCGCCACTGAAGTGCAACAGTAACTAATCCAGCTAAGCTGTTGCACTTCAAGGGGTAGCGCGTGATGTAATTACGAAGCCTCTTTCAGGGGTGTCTTGCCTGACTTAGACAGCTCCTCAAACTTCTTCTCGTACTGTGAGACGGTTTCGATAAGCGAGTTCATATCGTCAGCATGTTCTTCTTCTTTCGCGAGAATCTGTTCCATGAGTCGCCGACTGGTTATATCTTTATCACCCAGGTAGCGAATGATCTCGTTGTACGAATCAATGGCGATGCGCTCCGCCACCAAATCTTCTCGAATCATATCTACAAGGCTGTTGCCTTCCGCATATTGAGAATGCCTGCGGCCCGCAAGTGTGGAGGGATTAAAATCCGGTTCGCCCTGCAATTGCGTTATGCGCTCCGCAATCTGGTCGGCGTGAACTTGTTCTTCCTGAGAGTGTTCGAGAAACTCGTCCGCTACGGCGTTGGCATGGATCCCGCTAGCCATGTAGTAATGCCGTTTGTAGCGCAAAACGCATACCAGTTCCGTAGCCAGAGCTTCGTTGAGCACTTTGATCACAGTTTCGCGATCGGCTTTGTAGGCGTCTGTGACTGCCCCGTTTTCGATGTGCTGGCGCGCACGACGGCGAATCTCTTCGATGTCGGAAATAAACTGCCCCTTGGATTCTTTCTTTTCCGGCTTATTAAGTGACTTGCTCATCAAATTCCTCGCTTCCAAAATCTGCAAAAAATGTATTGAAGTTCAGATATCAAACGATACTAAATAAGCGGAGACCCAGCGCAGCCGCCGAGCCGTCCGCTTCAGAAATCCTGTTTCAGCGGTTAAATTCTTCCCATTAACACCAGAATCAACACGATCACCACGATTAATCCAAGTCCGCCACTTGGATAGTATCCCCAACCGCTGCTGTAGGGCCAGGAGGGAAGAGCTCCGATTACCAACAAAATCAAAATGATGAGCACAATCGTTGACATGTTTTCGCTCCCTTTGAAAAGGTAACTGCGTGGCGGAACGCGCCACATGCTGACAGCAGGAAGTTACGATAGTTCACCTGAGACGCCCATACCCTGAACTTTGTAGCGGCTATGAAATCATTCTGTACCGTACTGTTAAATCAAAATCGGGAGCGATCAGGGTAAGGCGCAAGCTTTTTCTGCCGCGAAAATTAAATGTCGAAAACCCGATAAACCGCCGAAGGATTCTGGGATTGAAGCAGAGTAATAGCTACATTATGAACGGGAACACCTCCCGTCGTGCGTCCGTCAGGCTTTCCATTGTGAGCATGTCCATGCACCACCAGGTCGGCGCCATGACGGTCAACGACCTCAGCCAGACGTGACGTTCCGAGGAAAGGAAATATCTCCGGCGCTTCGCCTTCAACCGTGGCGGCAATAGGGGCGTAATGCAATACCACGACTCGCTTTTCCGTGCGCAGTTGCGACATGGCGCGTTCAAGTTTCAAGGCTTCGTCAATGGACGCGCGCACAAAAGTCTTAATCTCGGGTTCACCAAACGCGGTGAGCACGCCGCGTCCGAACCCTCCTATGAATCCTTTGGTTCCTGCGAAGCCCACACCGTCGCGCTCATATGCGCTGCCGTCAAGCACCTTGATTCCCTCGACGGTCATCATCTGCATTAATTGAGCTTCCTGGCCACTCTCAAAGTCATGGTTTCCCAGCACGGCAACGATTGGAATTCGCAGCCGTACCAGCGCACTAACCAGCGGTTCCATTTCCGAAGGCTGCCCGAAATTCGTCAGATCGCCGGCCAGCACCAGCAGATCTGCTTCATCGCGAACTCTATTGAGCTGTTCCTTGAGGACGGTAAACTTCTGCGGCGTGAAGTGCAGGTCGGCAGTAGCTGCGATTCTCATGGAATTCTGCTATTCAGCGCTCAGTGTTGAACCGCTTGTTTTTTCCCGAACTCAGCAATTTCGCGCAGTCTGCGCTTTCGATATCGTTCGAGCACGTTCGGCATACCCCAGTCATTGACATCTATAGCAAACATATTGTCATCCACTAGGCTGCCACGAAACTCCGCGTCTGGCGCGGGCGTTGAGATAGCCGACTGGAATCGTTCAAGAAGCGTCCGCCAAATGTCCGCCGGAACGTAATGGCTGTGTGCGGGATAGACATAGCGGTAGAGAACCAATTCCCACAAGAGCATTTCCCAATGCTCTCCCACGAGGCTCATAATACGGGTCCAATCGAGTTTTCCGCGCGTACCGTAAATCACATGCGCAATGTCAGCCCCGTCAAAGCGTTCTCTGCGGATCACGAATAATTTCGATGCCAGCAATTCTTCGGGAGCGAGCACCCGGGTTTTTACCTCGTGGATGATGGCTGGGTTGGCGCGCTCAATCCACGAATCCTCAACCACGATGACCGCATTGCTCA
This sequence comes from Acidobacteriota bacterium, assembly GCA_030775785.1. Lineage (GTDB taxonomy): Bacteria > Acidobacteriota > Terriglobia > Terriglobales > Acidobacteriaceae > JALYIM01. The sequence goes on along the minus strand of JALYIM010000301.1, from coordinate 17,644 downwards.
TACCCGTAATCAAGTCCACAAAAAAATCATCGCGCCACGCCTTTGCCAGCCAGACCGGATCCGTGATCTCACATTCGAAACCCTGGTCGCGCAGGCTATTGAGTGCAAGCGGAGTATTAGCCGCCGTCAGAAATATGTCGAGATCTTTTGTCCATCGGCAAATTCCGGTGTGCTCCTGTAGAGCAAAGGCGCCCGCTACTGCAAACGGGACTTTGTTCTCTTCCAACACACCAAGAACCTTCCGGAACATGGCATGCTGCTCTTGCGGAATTTCAACCGGAGTGGAGGTTGTGACGGGAACTTCCGGAGAATCATCGGGTTGAGGCACGAGGCTTGGATGAGATATTCCTTTCGATGGTTTGCTGTGGGCCCTAAACGCAGATAGCAACCCGAAAGTAGAAAAGGCCAGACTTTTTCAGTCTGGCCTTTCCTATGAGACTAACAACGTTTAGTCGTGCGACTGTGCTGAGTATTTGCGAAGGACGGAAAGGAAATGTTCTGAGCTGGCAGGCGGCGCAACTTTGCCTGCGAGAATGTCGGCGAACGGAACCATCTTTCCATACAGCAAGTGGGTTTCGTCTTTATCCTGTGAGACAGCAGAACCATTGATATCTATTCCTGCGAATAATCCGCGAGCGCGAGAATAGGTTAAGAGTTCAGCCTTCATCTTCCAGTCAGTACCGGCAGCAGCATCGCGGCCAACCGGGCCGGCTGCAGCGGATGCGTCCGCTCCTACCTTGAATTTGCTTGAAAGCAAATGTTCCATACCCTTGTCATTCATCACCACCATAATCAGATCAATTGCCTGGCCACCGAGCTGTAGTCCCCAGCTTCCGCCGGCGACGGTGATTGGTGCGGGAGCGCTCCAGCCATGTGCGGTTTTGCAACTGGCAATGCCTTTGCCATGGTTACCGCCAAATCCCACCGCGATCTTGATCATTGAGGGAACGACGGCGATGCACTTGGCATCGTCCATAACTTTGTTTGGAATTGATTTGTCTGGAGTACCCATAATTTCATCGAGTACGGTGGCTGCATTATCAAGACGCTTGGCAATATCTGACTTATCGTCTGCTGCCCAGCTCGCGCTGGCGAGGATCAGCACCGCAGCGGCTAGTGCCATGAGATGTTTGGTTACTGCTGTCTTCCGGATGTTCATTCTTGTGACCTCTTCCGTGCCCGTTCGAGCACAATTATTGTTTAAACCTTTGCCCTCAACATAATATGCCTTCCTCGGTGCGGGGTGCATCGGGAATTGGCTGTAGATTCGCGTTTGACTCGCTTTAGTTTCGTTTTTGGGAGGCGAAATGCGGACCGTTAATTGGTCGGAAAATATGAGACGTTATCAGCGCGCCGCCATGGATTCACGCTCTGTGTCGCAGATTAGCACGTCCAGATCTCCTTTTTTATTGATGACCTCGACGCGGACGCTCTCGCCTTGGCGATCAAAGAACAAGTCTGTGGACGCATCGCCAACGGACAACCCCTTGATCCAGAGATGTGGAATTCCTTCGGGCAGACTGGGCTTATCGAATGTGATCGTGTTGGCGGCGCCATCAATCGTCAAGCCTAGGCACGCTTGCAAAACCAGGAATCCAGCGGCTGCCGCCCAAGCCTGCGGCGAACATGCCACGGGATAAAGGGTGGGACCTTCTCCGGCGCGCCGATCAAGTCCGCAGAACAACTCCGGCAGTCGGTGGAGATCCACGATGTTGCTGACGTCGAGAAGCCCCAGAAGAATCTGGCCGGCAAAATTTCGGAAGCCGTACCTCGCCAAACCACTGGCGATAAGCGCATTGTCATGTGGCCAGATGGATCCGTTGTGATACGAAAGTGGGTTGTAGCGCGCCTCGCCATGGGCCACAGTTCGGATGCCCCAGCCACTGAAAAACTCAGGACCGAGAAGCTGGCGGGCTACTATGGCGGCGCGTTCCTGACTGACGATTCCGGTGTACAGGCAGTGTCCGGCATTGGACGTTCTCACACGGCAGGGCTTTTTGTTGCCATCAAGAGCGATGGCATATATCGAAAGATCCTCGCACCAGAAAGCCTCCTCGAATTTCCTGCGAAGCTCTTCGGCTTCGCGCTTGAATTTCGCGCTGTCTTGAGTTTTCCCAAGGACATCGCAAATCTTTGAGGCAGCTAATTTTGCAGCATAAACATAGCCTTGCACTTCGCATAATGCGATCGGGGCGTCTGCCATGGTTCCATCTTCATGGAAGACGGAATCATTGGAATCCTTCCATCCCTGTTGCACGAGCCCCTTGCTGGAATGGCGGGCATATTCGACAAAACCGTCATGATCTTTGTCTCCATAGTTGGAGATCCAGTCGAGCGCCCGTTGAATATTTGGCCAGAGCTGCTGCAAAAGGTGGCGGTCGCCGGTGCGTTCAAAGTAAGCACCCGCCAGCACGATGAATAGGGGAGTGGCATCAACCGTGCCGTAGTAACGCCCGAAGGGAACTTCGCCTAGGGCGGCCATTTCGCCGCGCCGCATTTCGTGCAGAATTTTTCCGGGCTCGGCCTCAACCTCTGGGATGACCCTGGTGGCTTGTGTCTCCGCGAGATATTGCAATACACCTTTGGCGATGCTGGGACTCAGCCATAGCATCTCGAGCGCAGTGATAATTCCGTCGCGCCCGAAAACGGTGCTGAACCAGGGAACACCAGCATACGGATAGTCCACTTCAGCATTGCCGATTGTCATCATCTGAACGTCGGCAAAGGAGCGCTTCATCCAGTCATTGAAACGTGAGTTTGAACTGGAGATCTCCGGAACGTCTTGTGCGCTCGCAATTATGTCGCTGCTCGCCGCCTGCATGGCTTTTGTATAGCCAACCAAAGTTTTTGCAGGGTCGGGGTCGCAAGCTATTTGAATCTGAAAAACGGCTTTCTCGTTGGGTCTTAGCGCTACCTGGTACTTAAACTCCGTGGCAGAAATCTCGCGCGGCTGGGGCGTGCATTCGAGGCGTGTCCGGCGCACTACGCCATCGAGTCCTTCGTAAGGCATTACGACCGAGCTTTTCTCCACTTCATTGGGGAGGCGACGACCACGCTTTGGGCGGTGGATACCGCGCACCTCGAAGATGTCCGCGAAGTCAGCATCGAATTCCAACCGGAAGGGTATTGCGAGATCGCTGAGTCCGTAGTTGACGAATGCGAATTCTTCGTAGCAGACGCCGTGCCGCAAAAATTTCGAACGCAGAATGTACAAAGTCCCGCGAGGGATTACGACCTCTTCGCCCTTGGAGACGTCAAGATTTGCCAGATCGGCGGAGAAAAGAAAATTATTGGTCTCGATAGTCGAACTCAAGAGCAACGGGTGTGAATTCCACAAGTAGACGCCCCACTCCGAGAGGTAGCGAGTGCCTTGCCAAAAAACTCCCTGCTCGCCCATTCCCCGTGTCTGGATATCGCCCATGCGGTTGAAAACGGAAAACATGCTTCCGTGTTTGAGGACGCGTGCGCGATCATCGGCGGGAGACGATTTTGTAGCTATGTAGTACTGCTGGGTGACGCTTGCTTCATCCAACTCATAACTCCGTCAGGTACAGTGATGGGCGCCGATTCTCCGCGAATCAGACGCTGATAAATTTTAATGTAATCCTGGGCCATGCGCGCCGATGTAAAGTTTTCCAGGAAATGGCGGTGACACTTTGCACGGCTGATCTCGCCAATTCTTTCGACCGCTGCCACCACTGCGTCCACGTCGGACACGATGAACCCTGTGACGCCGTCCTCCATGACCTCTGGGACCGAGCCCGTGGGAAGCGCAATGACAGGAGTGCCGCAGGCCATTGCTTCAATCATTACAAGGCCGAAAGGCTCTGGCCAGTCAATAGGAAACAAAAGAGCGGACGCGTTTCCAAGAAATTCGTTCTTTTCCGAATAGCCGATTTCCCCAATAAATTCGATCAGCGAAGTATCCAGCAGCGGCTTGATGACTGAGTCGAAGTATTGCCGGTCAGTCGGGTCAATTTTGGCGGCGATCTTTAAGGGCATGCCTGCCCGTTTCGCGATTTCAATCGCGCGATCCAGTCCTTTTTCCGGGGATGTACGTCCCAGAAACGCGAGATATTTGCCGGGGCCCTCGTGAAACTCCACTGTGTTTTCGGGCAATCCATGCAGCACTGTACCCTGCCAGTTCAGCCAAGGCAGCGGCTCACGCTGGGAATCTGAAATTGAAATGACCGGCATTTCCGGAAAAGTTTCGTAAAGTGGAACCAGATCTGGGATGTCGAGGCGTCCATGCAACGTCGTTACGTTTTTGACCCGCTCCCGCCGGCTCATTGGGAAGTGCAAGTAATCAATATGGAAATGGATGAGATCGAAGTCATTCTTGCGGCTAAATACCTGCTCGATCATGCGAACATGGTGCGCCATTTGATCAATGCACGTAGGATTTAGTCGCAGTGCTTCCTTGCACGCCGGTACCAGATCCGCAGTAGTCATGGAATCGCCGCTGGCAAAGAGCGTGACGTCGTGTCCCAGGTGGACCAGTTCTTCAGTAAGCCATGAAACGACGCGTTCGGTACCGCCATACAGCTTTGGGGGTACGCTTTCATATAACGGTGCCACCTGAGCAATTCGCATAATGAAGCCTTTCCATTCCAAAACTCTTAAGAGACACTTCGACGCCCTCTAAAAATGCAAGATCCCGGTAAACAGTTATGAGGGGAGAACCACGCGGCCAAAAGCAGTCGCAGCTCTCAGGGTTTGCCAACAAGTATCGGTGCATCAATACTATAGCTCGAATTCACCCTTCGATCTATCAGGTAAATCATGTACCAATTTTTGAGCCGTGTGTTGTGGAGACGGTGAAGGAAGTGCAGAGAAAACTCACCAGATGCCCTTATCGCTTCCGGTGAGACGGTATGCGACCAGAGCAGAAACTGCGAGCGGAGGAAGCAGTGGAAGACGAAATATTGCGCGCAGATCGCCATGGGCCGCAGCGCTGAGAAGTTGCGATCCATAGAGCCCAGCTGAGGGAAGCATCGGCACCCTCAGGAACCCGCCACTCAAGTGCACGCGAATGTCTCGTGAGGATGCGGAAGCGAGAACTTCTTCTGGCACGTCAACGTTTCCACCGTATTTCTTTACATATTCTGAAACCAGCAGCAGGAAGGTAGCCACTCCGGGCCAGATACCAGCCTCTTTGGCGGCCTTGCGAACTTCGGGGAAGTCTATCGCGCGTTTCTGCAACAGCGCGGAGAAGTCCGCCATGTCGCACAAACGAAAATAAAAATGGCGGTACATGCGCTGCAGAGTTGAAATGAGAACGCGCTCTTCAGGTGCCGGAACCGAGAAGGTGAATTCATTCACAATTTTTGTGACGCTGCGCTCGATGACTCTGCCCGCCATGTGTTGATGTTCGCCAGTTTGACCCAAGTAGCGGACGTGAATTTCTACAAACTCTGGAAGCCCGGGCACGCTGAAATTCCATTTGTTTGCGAGACGGTCTCCCCAACTGCGTTCTTCCTGCTTGGCCTTGAATTCGGTTTCCATGACGCGGATGACGGTTTGCGGATCGCCAGACGTGTAGAGATCAAGGTCCGATCCGAGATCAGGCCAGTGGTCGAGCGATTTAATTACGGACACCTTTGCTCCCGCCACTTCTAAGCCTTTACAAATAGGCGCCAGAAACTGCACTGCATGCGCAATCCGGGCGCGCTCTTTTTGCACGACACTGCTGCCCCACGAGGCGATTTTTTGATCGTGGCGGGCGATGGCCGCGTTTTCCAAGACCTGCAACGCGCGGACGGTGACGTGATGAGTATCGGCGAGCTTAAGAAATTCCGCGAGCTCAGAGTCGCTTAACTGGGAGACAAATTCCAGGTCGGGATAAATCTTCGCAAGGTCCGTCTGAGGCTGGGTGTAATCGCCGGAATAGCCAAGAACTACCAGCCTCGACAGTACATCCATGTAGGCTTGTTCGCGCGATTGATCCGTTGGCATATTAGCGCTCGCCGCCAATTGATTTTGATTGTTGCTGACTACAATTCGAAACCCCGTTTTCGATGGCAGTGCCTTCCTCGTAATCGTTCCAGGTCGCGATCATCATAAAGGGCATCGGATTGTTTGGATCATCGTGTCGCCGAAAAGCGTGCAGGGTGTCTTCAAATGTCTGTCCGCAACGGCGGTCAATGTGGCGATTCAAGCCCCAGGAAGCTTTGCTGTCGTCAAAGCCCGGCCAGATTGTTCCAACAGTGATTTTGCCGGGGAATTTTGTTTTGATTCTCTGGTAGAACGACTCGAGATATTCTTCTCCCCAATTGCTGCCGTCGGCGGTCCAACCCTTGGGGCCGACGTTGACCCAGCCATAAAATCCGTCAAAATCCTTTGCGTACTTCTCCGGCGGAAGATCTTTGTAAATCAAAATTGGAGGCTTCTCCCAGCCATCCACTTGCGCGCGCACACGGTCCCAGTCCGTATTTCCACGCTTGGGGAAAATAAAAATCACGGGACGTCCGTCGTATTCCACATAAGCGTCGCGGCCGAGTGCGCCCGGACCGATATAAGCCTTGTAGGCCTTGTCCATGGCTTCGAGTGCGTCATCGGTGGCGTGGCCATTGTCTTCTTCGGTTTCGTCGTACATCAGGCAAACATGAAAATGATTTTCACTCGCCACCTGCTCTAACAGAGCGTAAGTGCGGTCTTCAAAGGGTCGCCGGCTGCCGTACCAATCCACTCCGAAGGCATAAATTCCGTAGTCCTTGGCTTTCTGAATTTGGCGCTTTAGAACCGCAGGGTCCTGCGTCGAATATCCGACATCGAGATGGTCGTGAGTTCCAAACCAAGGCTGGTAATCCGCAATGATGCGCGGGGAGTTATCCATGGAAAGTGCAGACTTGCTTAACGACTGGCGCGTGGCAGTGCCAGTGCGATAGCACCCGCTGGTCTGCGTGATCACGAGGATCGCGGCCACGATCAATACCAGCGTCGGCAATTTCTGCATTCTCGCCATTCCTGCGCTAGCTCCCGGAAGATTGGATGCGATTTGACGGGGGGACGCCAAGTTCAAGGCTTGGACTGTGGAGTATATTCAAGCTCGCGAACCAGCCAGCGGTCAGCGCCTGGCGTCATCAAAACAATGTAGTGAAAAGTGACTTGCTCGCTCTGGATAACCTTGTCACCATCCAGATATTGGACCTCGATCTGCGCCTGGTCTCGCAACTGCATGGCGTCGCCGGCGGGGGAATAGAAAATGGCTTCCAACTTGTGTCCGTGGTCCTGATAACGGATACGGGCTCCAGATTTTTTCTGATCGGCAATCAGTTGCGTGAAATCATCTTTCGCCGAGCCGGTAAAGTAGGCATCCAGTAAATCGGTTCGATTCTGGTCAATCGCCTGGCTCAAACTCTGCCAAGCCAATGCGTAGTCACGAGAAATTGATTTCTCTGTTAGTTCTTCTACCTGACGCGGGCCGAGATTGTCAGCATTTAGCTGCACTTGGGGAAGTGGCTGATCTGCAAGAACGCGTGTGCCAAAGACCCCACCGAGAATCAGAAGCGCCGCCCCGAAGGCGATTGCACCTCGCAAATTGAATCGGTGCAGATGGGTGCGGACGGCCATCTTCACCGGCCACCTCCCACGCTGAGTTCATTGCCTGAGGCCACGCCGGACGCGGCGGTGATGCGAGCGTGTCCACTCACAGGCATTTCGACTTTCGCGATCCCGCGTTTGATGGGGACATCCACCGTCGTCTTGCCGCTATCATCAATCTTTGTGAAGCTCACGACCGTACCGTCGGGAACGAAGTTGCCAGTGCAATCGCGTACTGGAGCAGTCTCCACCGTGAATCTCTTGGCAGACCACCCGCCACGAATGTTGAGATTGCACGCGTCAGACGCCACCTGCTGTACCACGCGCACCTCTGTCGTTTTACCAATCGCAGCTTCGAGCTTGGCGGGACCACCCTTGGGCGCGGAAGTCATGCGGATCCAGGCAATGCCATTCGAACTATTTCGCGTTTGCGAGATGGGAGCGCCTTCTTTAGGACTGACATTGAACTTTACCGGCACGCCTGTCAGCACCATGTTATGAAGATCGTCGAAAACCAGAGCGACCGCGCTGATCGCGTTCGAAGCCGACACGGGAACTCTCGATGGGTGTACGAGCAGCGTTAGGCGGTCTGGCTCTCCCGGATGAACGTAGAAGTTCGCGGATGAGCATGGGCCGGATCCACCACACAGGATCGCCATGTAGAAACCAGCACGTTCTATTTCCTCGGCCTGCACTTGAATTTCGCTTCCCAGATCAAGCTCGCGTTTACTTGTGTGAGCAGGCCCGTAGAGATAAAAAGTCGCCTTGCCGGATCCGCTAACCGGAATCGAAAATGCCCTGCCTGCTGTGACTTGGGCGGGGGGACGCAGTTCCGCAGCTCCGGCCGCCGCGGCAGCAGTCAGTAAAAAGATTAAGCCTGTAAGCAGCCGGCGCATTTTATATGTTGGTGTTGCTGTTGTAATAGTTGACGACGACGCGGTAATTCTGAACATTGGAAGCAACATCGTCGGGCAAATCCAGCGAGAAAGGGACTGCGATCTGGGGAAGGAGTTCCTGCTCAATGTATCCATCGGACACCCAGATTACTTTTCCATTTCCATCGTAGTAGGCAGCGACCACGTGAGAGATGTTCACGATCTGTCCACTCTGGTTAACCAGCTCGCCGTGCAAAACTTTTTTTCCCAACATGTCTTTTTCGACGCGCTGCTGATTCACTTCAATTACAGGATCAGCGCTGGCGGGAACGAGCATGGCTTTCGCGTCCATGCGCACGCTCTTAACCTGAGTCAACTTCATTCCGGGAAAATCAATCCGATAAGGGGAGACTTGCTTGGGCAACAGAGTATGGGCAATCTTGTCGAAGCTGCCTTCCTGCGCGAGCGAATTGCCGTCGGGAGCAACCAACGTTGCGCCGACATTTACATATGCCGGCACCGTATCTTCGTTGACGATTTCACCCACAATCACGATGCTGTCCGGACGCTGCAATGCATTCATTGACAGAATCCGGACTTGCGGAGAATCAACGTTCTGTACTCCCCAATCATCCTGCGCGCTGCGATTGATAACGTCCCATCGCAAGTAATTTACGGGAACGACCTGCGGCGCGAGCTTCGGCAAGCGCGTGGTAGGCCATATCACTTTCCAGGTGTCGCCATCACGCTGCGTCTTGAGATCGCGAATGTCGTCAATCGGGCCAACAGCAGTGGAGTAGCGAAGTTTGGCTCGGATGGTCGCTTCCTGACCGCTCGCGTGCAAGCCCCAAACGTCGAAGCTTTCGAGACCGGCATAAGTCAGTAGGCTTCCATTGCTGCCCGCGAGATCACGGATAAAAGCAGCCTTATCCACCTCGGTACGGTTGGCAAGACGAGAGTAGGCGGCATCCCAGTTGCGGGATTGCGCGTCGGTGAAAAGCAGCCGTACGGATTCATCAGGAGTTTGAGCGGAGCGCATGCGCTCTCGTGCCATGCCGCCGGATCCCACCCAGGCCACAGCAACCAGAATTAAAGTTCCGACGAAAATCACAATGGCCAAAATTCTGGTCATGACTGGTATCTTTCCTCACGCACTAATACGGGCTCTTCCTCGGGCACGGTAGATACACGCTCAGGATCAGCGACCGGTAAGCGAGTGCGATCGGGAATAAAGAAGGCAAACAGGATAGCCAGAATGCTCGCGCCTAGTGGGAGCGTGCCCCAAAGTAGTCCCTCGAAAGGCGTGGGCATCGCGTCTGAGGTGAACACTCTTGCGGGAGGAACGTCGTCCTTCGACCAGACGCTAATGGAGCCAGAATCGTAACTCTCGATCTTTCTCCAACCCGCGAATGCGACTAGCGGTTCGTAATAAGGATCGTGGATGAACACGAACTTCAATCCATAGTAGTTGGCGTGTTTCAACATCGCGCGCAATGATTCCATGCCGGCGGTGCCGAAGTATTTTGCGCTGGTGAGCTGGGCGGCACCGTAGTGCGTCATTTCAGGTAACAGACGGGCCGAGTTGTATTCGCCGTCCACGCTGCTGGCACCCGTGTAAGTCGAGACTTTGGGAAGAGCATTTCCGAATCCGAGAGTGACGTACCGATACCGATCGTGGCCGTCGCGATTAAGAAATCCGATCACTGGATCAACATTCAATCCGCCACTGGGGCGGAACGGACTCAACGTCAGCCATGCCATGGCTGACGCCAATGTTGCGAAGGCGGCTAGAGAGAGTCCAACTGCCGCACGCCCGCGGTAACGATCAAGCAATCTTTCTGCAAGCAACCCCACAATGGGAAGAGCCAGCATGCAGGCCAGAAGAGTAAAGCGCTCAAAGGTCAAAATCTGGAAGGCGCGTCCAAAAATCAATTTCGGAACCGGCGTGGTGCCCCCGAGTCCGAAAAGGAAAGTCACCCAAAATCCGAAAACCAGGGGACGAAGACGGCGATATTGCACCCCCACCCAAATTACGAAGGGAAGCGCCAGAATCATTGCGCCGTAAGGTACGAAGAAATAGTTGATCGCAAAAGTAGGATTCATCGCCAGATTAGAGCGGCTGGCGTGAGGAATTGGGATCTGATCAATAGGATGCTTGATGATTGCCATCCAATACGGCAACAGCACAAGTCCTACGCCCACCCCGGCAAGCACGGCAAATACGACGCCACGAGAGATTACGTTGGCAACCGAGCTGTCTTCCTCGTGATCAATGCAAGCAAGCCAGAGAACCGGTAGGGCGAACAGGAACGAACCAAATAATAATGTGACGTGGTGTACGGACGCGGCCGTCAGCGTCAGGATGATGCCCTTTAGCAAAGCACGCTTGTGCGCAGAGCGCGACCAGTCATAGAAGTAAGGCAGTGCCAGCAAATAAATGGGAGCTGAGAGAGTGGTGGAAAGCTGTCCAGCGGAATAAACCAGAAACGCCAGAGCGCCGATAAAGACGCTAAACAAAGCCGCGTAGCTGCTCGCTCTCTCGCTTACCCATAGACGCGCAAAACGATAGACTCCGACGGGAACGAGGAGCACGGCGGCCAACTGCACCAGCATGAACGCCAGCGGGAGTCCGACGATGTAAGAGAAGATGGCGATCCACTGATGCCCTAGCGGTGGATAGGTGGTCTGGGAGAATCCGGCGAACCATTTTGTGTTCCAGGGATCAAACCAGTGATGCGCGTAATGGGAGGCAAAAAAGATGTGGAAATTCGCGTCATAAGAGGTGGTCAAAGGGAGCTGCATGAGCAGCAACGGACCATGAACCACTAACGCTAAAAGAACGATCGCGGCCAACGGAATCGGCCGACGCCAGAAGCTAGTTTCCACAGTGCTTAAAGTCCTCTCCACAAATGTGAGCAACCGTTTTGATTCTACAATGATTGCGAAGGTTTGCTCTGGAATCTGTTCCGCTATGACGCGGGAGACTCAAAACTGGTATCTTCAGTAACTAGGAGTAACACTAAGCATTAGTTTAGTAATGATGGTGAACTCTGGTCTAGCATTTCTGCAACCAACCAATCGGAAGTTGTGTGGCATCAGAAGGTTGGCACGCATAAAGAGTTCCTCCAGAGGATTGAAGAAAACCGGTTTGATTCCACACCGTATCATGCAATTGAAGGCATCATGCGTTCTTACATTGGTCTGTCTATGGCTAGTGATTGCCATCACAATGTCTGGGCAGACCTTTGAGCTAAATAATCCCACCGCGAACACGCCCAATAACGCGAAAAACAAGAAAAAGCGTGCGTCAGGTTCGCGAGCGAATCAGGGGCAGGCAAACCCGGCCCCAGAAAATCAACCTTCCCCGAACGGCATTGGATGGGGTTCCAGCATTGAGGTCGCCCGCGACGCCAGAGCAGCTCAGCAGGCGTTGGATAGAGGTGAATATCGCGCCGCGGCCGCATTCGCCACCCGCGCCGCGCACGCGGCACCCCAAAATACCGGCATCTGGTTTTTATTGGGATATGCCTCGCGCCTCGCAGGACAATATGCAGATTCTGAGAATGCTTACAAGCATGGCTTGCAACTGCAACCGAATTCCATCGCCGGCCTTTCTGGATTGGCCCAGACCTACGCGAAGATGGGGCGCGGAGCAGAAGCTCAGGACCTCCTTAAAAAAGTTTTGGCGTCGAATCCACGCAGCGTAAACGATTTGCTGCTCGCGGGAGAACTAGCACTCACTGCCGATCCACAGAAGGCGCTTGAGCTTTTGAAGAGAGGCGATGCTCTGAGCCCCTCCGCCCGCAGCGAACTGCTGATCGCGCGTGCTTATCAGCGGTTGAACCAGCCGGAGGAATCAAAGAAATTTCTGCAGCGTGCCGAAAGCCGTGACCCGAACAATCCTGATGTTCTGCGCGCGGTGGCAGCGTTTTATCGCGAGGCCGGACAATACGACCCTGCGATCGCCAGCCTGAAGAAAGCGGTGGGCCGAGCGCCCGACGCGCTTTCCGAACTGGGGTACACCTATCAACTGGCAGGAAAAAGGAAAGAAGCCGCCGACGCATACACACAGGCAGCGAACCGTTCGGTCCGCGATGCCAACATCCAGTTGAGTGCGGCCCAGGCAGTGGTCAACGCGGGCACTCTTGAGCGCGCGGAAACATTTTTAAAGAGGGCGGAAGGCATTGACCCTAATTCATACCGCCTGCATGCCATTCGAGGGCAGGTCGCGAGCCTTCAGGACCATAACGACGAAGCTATTACCGAATACAAATTTGCGATCAGCCACCTTCCGCCATCCGTTCCCGAGGGACCGCTTTATCCCGTCTCGCTGCACCTCAGTCTTTACGAGATGTACCAGCGAACGGAGCAGGCAGCCGCTGCCAACGGTGAACTCGACGCGGCGCGCGAGAGCCTGAACAAAATCACCGGCGTGGAGGATGCCAGCCGTCCGGAATTTCTGCGCTTGCGCGCCCTGGTGGAAGCCGACTCCAATCAATTTGACGCCGCCGAGAAAGACCTCAAGAGCGCCACTGCTATTGATCCCAACAACATCAACATCATGCTGAACTACGCCAACCTGCTGTGGAAAATGAACCGCAGGCAGGAGGCGACGCAGATGTATGCGAAGGCTTTGACCATTGATCCCAATAGCCATTCTGCGTTAACTGCGATGGGTTATCTTGCGCGCGAGACTTCCGATACTGCTGGCGCGGAAAAATATTTCACCAAATTGCGAAGTTTGTATCCCGACGATTTTGTTCCTTACCTCGCGTTGGGAGACCTTTATACATCGGCCAGAAAATTCCCCGAAGCGCAGGAGAGTTATGAGAAGGCGCATCAACTGGCCCCCGGAAATGCTCTGGTCGTTGCCGGAGGCACGAACTCAGCCTTAGAAGGGCAGCAGCTTCCCACCGCGAAGAAGTGGGTAGAGATCGGTGACGCGAATCCAGCGATTGCCCGGAATCCACAGGTGATGCGCGAAAAAGAACGTTATCTGACACGTACTGGTCAGTTCGAAGAATCGGCGAAGCTCGGCTATCAGGTGTTGGAAAAGTTGCCGCGAGATCCCGAGGCGCCGGTTTACCTCGCTTACGATTTAGTCTTCTTGGACCGCTACGACGAAGCTTCGGAAATCGTAAAGAAGTACGAACCGATCCTGCCCAAAGATAAAGATCTTCACCTGATTGCCGGCTATGTGTTCAACCACAACGGCCATCCTCGCGACGCAGAAGGGGAATTTACCAAGGCTCTGGAATTGGAGCCTACGGCAACCGGATACGTGAATCGTGGATACGTCCGCAATGACTTGCGCGAAGCTACGAAAGCGTCACAGGATTTCGAGGCTGCGTTGAAAATCCGCCCTGATTACGGCGAGGCGCACTTGGGTTTGGCATATTCATACCTGCAACTTCGTCGTGCAAAACCCGCGTTGCGAGAGGCAGAGCTTGCGGCAAAAATGATGGGCGAATCAGCTTCGACTCACCTAGCGAGGGCCGAATCTTACCGCCAGCAGATTATGTTCCGTCAGGCGGAGGGCGAATACCGTGCAGCGCTAACCTTTGCTCCGAAGGATGTGCAAACGCATTTCGCCCTTGCCGTTGCTCTCTATCGCCTGCATCGCTATCCGGATTCCATAGAAGCGCTGAAGAGCGCCCTTGGGTTGGGACCGAATGATGCGCTCGTCTACGCCGAAATGGCAAGGTCTTATGCCCAGATGAATCGCACCGCCGACACCATCCAGGCCGTGACGCAGGCTGAGAAATTGAGCGGCGACCGCAAAGTGTTGCTGGCCACCGGAGAGGCGCTGCTCGCCTTGAAGGATCGTAGAGCGGCAATGCAGCGCTATTCTCGGGCTTTGACCGCCCCTGGCCCTGACCGCATCGAGATTCGTCTGGCACTGGCCCGGCTCTTTGCTCAAGCCGGTGATTTCGAGGACTCTCAGCAACAGGTCAGCTTCGGTCTCGCGGAAGCGCGCGTGGAAGAAGGTAACGGTGTCACGGCCGAAAACCTTGTTGAAGCTGCGCAGATCATGATGTCAATTAATCAATTCCCGCTGGCGAAAAAGTTCTTCGAACGGGCGCAGGCTGAGGGCGCGGATGATGAGACCGTGAGCATCGGATTGGCAAATGCATATCTGGCCACCGGAGAAACTGAGAGTGCCAAGCGCATGCTGGCAAGCGTCGGAAACGATCCCAGCAACGGGGAAAATTATGAGTATTTAGTTGCCAAGGCAAATGTATATCGCCAGCAGCAGCAAACATTGCGGGCACTGACTACTTTTGCGCGCGCCAATCAATTAGTCGTCGGAAACGAGTCCACCGAACGAGCGGAAATGGCTTTAGCGGACCAGGAGGGCCTTCCGGTTACTCCCAATGTCAGCTTGCAGTCGGAAGCTTCGTTCAGTCCGATCTTTGAAGACATCAATATCTATACCCTGGATGCCAGGTTGCGAGGACTTACTAGCAGCAATGCGCTCCTGCCTCCGCCCCGAGCGTCCTACGAAACCAGAGGAGACGAACGCTACAAACTGCATTTTCGTGGTTGGCCCATCATCAGTGGACTGGTCGGAGAGAGGAATGCACGCGGTACGGTCTCAATTCCCAGCCAATTTCTGATTCAAAAGCGAAATACCTACGACACAATTTTCAACGGCGGCATCAATCCTGTGTGGCACGTCGGTAATAACACCATAACGTTTAATCCCGGACTGCAATATACGATTCGACGGGACACGCTTTCGCCCAAGACCTTGAACCAGAATTTGTTCCGGCAGTTTTTGTATCTATATACCAGTCCGATAGGGAACTGGCTGACGATTTCAGGCAGCGCTACTCGCGAGGCGGGGCCTTTTACCGACCAGAATCTGCATTCGCGGGATGCGGCGGCGTCACTGAATTTTGTGGTGGGAAGGCCGTGGGGTAAAACTGCGCTCATCACCGGCTACCAGGGCCGTGACGTGCTGTTTCGTCCATTTATTCGCGAATACTATACGACCGACACATACGTGGGAGTGCAGCGCCGCTTTCGTACAAATTGGACGACGTCTATTTACGCGGAGTACCTTCGGTCGTGGAGGGTAGAAGGTTCGTTGTTCGCTATTGCGCAAGCGATGCGGCCGGCCTTTCGTCTTGATTATTTGCCAGCCGGCCATTGGGCGTTTCATGCTTCCGGAGCGTGGTCGCGCGGCGAAGGGTTCCACGCTTACGACAACATCCATAACGAATTTCTGCTTTCCTATACGCGCGGGTTGCAGCGTGCGATCAGCGATGGGACGGCAGAAGTCCCAGTCACCTACCCGATGCGATTTTCGTTTGGATTGCAGCAGCAAACTTTCTACGATTTTTCAGGTAGCAACCGTGTCAAGATCGTCCCCGTGATCCGGTTCAGTGTGTTTTAGGCGCGAAGCTGATTTTTCTAACTCCTCGCCTCGTAGATTTTGAAGGTAGCTTTTCATGCCGACCGACACTCCCGGTGTAGTGCCCGAACTTCCCAAATCTTCAACTTTGGAGGAGGAGGCGATTGCGTCGCGCACCTTGAGAGCGCGAGTCCTGAGCGGGAGCGTGATTCTGCTCTTCAGCTCAGGCTTCGTTGGCGCGATGAACTTGCTCTACAACCTGGGTGTTGCCCACTGGCTGGGGGCAGACAGTTTTGGACATGCGAGTGCGGTCTACACCGTGCTCATGCTGCTCTCTTCGGTCACTCTTTCATTTCAGCTGCTGTGCTCCAAATTTGTCGCGAAGACTGATTCCATCAAAGAAAAAGTTGGGATTTACCGTTACTTCCACCGCCGTTCGTGGATGTTCGCGATCGGCATCAGCATAGTTCTCGCTTACGGCAGTCCGGTAGTTTCCCGCTATCTGAACCTCCCTACCCGGTCTTATATCTACATGCTGGCTGCTGCGACGCTGTTTTATATCCCGTTGGGCGTGCGCCGCGGACTGATGCAGGGAATGTACGACTTCGGACGGCTAGCCTTCAATTTTGCACTTGAAGTTGTTGTGAAGCTTGGCGGCGCGATGCTCCTGATGGCACTCGGTTATGGCGTCCCCGGCGTCATCGTCGCGATCGTGGCATCAGTCGTGGTGGCCTATCTCTTCGCCATGCCACATCGCACGCTCACCAGCGACGCGCAAACTGTTTTGCCGACAGCCTGGGGAGAGAGTATTCAGGCCTCGGTATTTTTCATCGGCCAAGTAATCATCAATAATCTGGATATTGTTCTAGTGAAACACTTCTTCTCCGCTACTGAAGCCGGAGTCTATGCGACGCTGGCGCTGGTGGGACGTGTCGTTTACATGTTGTCGTGGTCGGTAGTGAGTGGGATGTTTCCATTCTCCGCTCGCGCCCACTCGGGAGAGCGCGAAGGTCGCGCGGTACTTGGTACCGCTCTGCTACTGGTCATCTTCATTTCGGCCCTGTTTACCTTCGGCATCTGGATCGCGCCGCAGTCGTTATGGCACATGTTGCTGGGCGCGGGATTCCCGCTTCTGGCCGGCGCTTCTTCTTACACATCGCTTTTGATGTTGTACGCATTAACCACGGGAATCTATTCACTGAGCGTGGTGCTGATGAGCTATGAGATCGCCCGCAAGATAGGAAATGTAAGCTGGCTGCAATTGGGTTTTAGCGGTGCGATTATTTTAGGAATTTATCTGTTTCATGACACCCTGCACGAAGTAATCGCCGTCCAAACCGTTCTGATGTTGGTATTACTGGTTTTGGTGGCGGTCCCGTACGTCCGCATGCAGCTCACTCAGAGCTGGACGGTTATGCCCCTTCCGGTAAGCACGGGCGAGCTTAAGAAAATCAGACGCATCGCTGAGGCCGAAGTCATTGCCGAATTCCTCAAAAGCGAATTTTTCCAGCGCGAATTTGACAGATACCGTGAACCCTTTCAGGAGTTGGTGAACCATCCCAACCTAAGCGACGAAAAAGATAATAAGTTGCGACGCGCGCTGCTTTATCGCCGTCGGGGACGAATGTGGCGTGAGCTTCCCCCAGACACGGAGTGGTGGGAGGTCGAACTGCATAACGAAGATCTGAAGCGCATTCGAGTGTTCCCGCGTAACCAATGGCGGAAACATGCAGATGAAAGCTACTACCTGCTGGACACGGCGAAGCGCATCCGCACGCGGATACTTTCCAGATCGTCCAATGATTTCATCAATAAACTTCGCTCTCTCAGCAATGAGCTGGCAAAACAGCAAGAGCCGGTGCCGCGCAGC
>JALYIM010000300.1 GCA_030775785.1 Acidobacteriota bacterium | reverse complement strand
CAGCTCGAACGGCAACTACCTCTTCTCTATTCGGGATCAACATTCCAGCCAACGCCTCTTCATCTACATCCACAGTATATTTTGATACAGAGGGACGCTATTCCTCTGCCATTAATGCACATTCACGCTACCGGCTGACGGTAACATTCTCACCGAATAGCACAGGCGGCCGAGGAGCAACATTCGTTCACCTGCTAGTCAGTTGGCCCGCCGCGGCAACTACAGGGAAAGCAGCCGGCGTTGCGGAGACATTTTTGGCTCTGGATCGCAACTAATCGGAACATATGCGAAAATTAATTGAAGCGTTTACCCTCATCGAATTACTCGTCGCGGTTTCGATCCTCGTTCTTTTGACTTTAACGGTCGCTCGACTCTTCGACGCTGCATCAGGCGCAACCACCGCGAGCAATAGACACATGGACGCAGATGCCGAAGCGAGGCCCGTGCTCGATCGATTGGCCATCGATATCGCCCAAATGGTAAAACGTCGTGACATCGATTACTTTTTCAAATCTCCAGCGAACCCCCAGATGGTCAGCGGTTTGGTTCCGGGCAATGATCAATTGGCCTTCTTTTCGCAGGTTGCCGGATATTATCCTTCCACGGGATCTCAGAGCCCCATCTCACTCGTCGCCTACCGGATTAATTCCGATTCCACCTCGCAGGCATACAACAAAGCGGAACGGTTAGGCAAAGGACTATTGTGGAATGGAGTTTCGCCCGCGTCCGCTCCAATAGTGTTTCTTCCTTTGCAAATTTCAAGCGTCTGGCCGGCTTCGACAAATTCGACGCCGGACCCACAGAACGATTATGAAATTGTCGGTCCCACTGTCTTCAGATTTGAGTACTACTACCTGCTAAAGAATGGGTCCTTTTCGACTACGCCCTGGGATACTTCGGCAGGGCATTCCAGCATCAATGGGATTCAGGATGTGTCTGCTATCATCGTGGCGATCGCCTCGATCGACAAAAAGAGCAGTGAACTGATATCGAGCACTCAACTGAGCGCTCTTGCGGTTAACATGTCGGATTACGCCACCACGATGCACCCGGGCGCTTTATTGGGGCAATGGCAGTCCGCCGTCGATGCAAATGCGGTAACGCCCTCAATACCCCGCGTCGCCTTGTCAGCCATCCGCCTTTACGAGCGATATTTTTTTCTGCCTTGAATCGTGAGTCGCCCCCCGCACCACCGCCCTTATCTACGGTACCGACAAGATGGCATGGCGCTGGTCATCGTTTTGGGTTTTGTCGTTCTTTTGTGCCTTCTCGTTGTTTCGTATTTCGGGCGCACAACAACTGATCGCCAGCTGGCTGGTGCCAGCTTCAATCAGATGGAAGCGGATACTTTGGCACGCGGCGCTTTGGACATTATTGTTGCCGATTTTAAACAGGAGATTGCCGGCGGATCCACGTCATCAACCGTGGCCGGCGTAACCAGATATACTCCAACGATCGCTGCACACGTAGTTCCGCAACGGAGCGGAACGCAAGCCGCCACGCCAAATTTAATTCGGCGCAGCGTCAACCCTGATTTAATTTCTTCTCCTGGTGTTGGCAGTCGGGCTTCTGCGGTTAACTCCACAACGGATACTTCGGCTAACGGCCGCGCCATAAGCTTGGCTCGCTGGAATAGCCATTACTTCATCCCAAAAAGCAATCTAACCAACGATGCGCCAGATCCGGTGGCAAGCTTCGTCGCGCCAGACTGGATACTGCTTTCTCGCAATGGCCCCTCGGTCCGAGGAAACCTGGGTTCCGGTGTTACGGCGCTCAACAACCGCGCAGTCACCAATGCAAATTACATTATCGGACGTTACGCATTCGCAGTTTATGACGAAGGGGGCCTTCTCGACATCAATGTTGCCGGTTTTCCCTCCCCCGCCCCAGCCCCAGCCTCAATGGCGGGAAGGAAGGGAACGATCGCCTTCGCCGATCTCACCGCATTACCGACCACGTCCTCAGGTTTTGTCACAAATACCGCCATCAACAGAATCGTTGCCTGGAGAAACTACGCGACCGTTCAGCCGTCAGGAACTTTTCCAAATTTCACATTTAGCGCGACGGCTAGCTCAAACTTCGCAACTTACTTTCTGGATACGGCTCGAAATTTCGGAGTTGTTGGCACTACCGTCTCTGGCGGGCGAACCGATCAAGCCTTCATATCCCGAGCGCAACTCATCCAACTCCGCGCGGATATCTCGGCCAGTGTCAATATGCTGCAGTACCTGGCGACGTTCTCTCGCGAGACGAATAAACCAACGTGGGGCGCTGGTCCTCTCACCAGCAGATTTTCATTGGCCAGGCTCGCTCAGGTAGTGCCGAATCCTGGTAACGCCGCCGCAGTTAAGGCCGATTTTGGATTGGTCTGGAACAGCGACCATTGGGAGTACTGGGGTGCGAGCGGGACGGCGGAGCAAAGTACTATTCCGGCCATTACGGGAGCGTCGGCGGATTTCTTTCAACTACTCAGCTATGGACGGTCTAATCCCCCGATTGCAGAAACTCTTACACTCGGAGCCTCACTGATCGACCAGTATGACACGGACAATACGACAA
>JALYIM010000299.1 GCA_030775785.1 Acidobacteriota bacterium | reverse complement strand
AAGGGCGATCCTGTAACCTCCCTTGAGCAGGCCCGCCCCGAATCCATGATGGCAGCACCCACCGAGTGGTGTCCCAACCCCGCCTACACCAACTGCCTTAGGGTTCGGGGACGCTCTATGATGCCTTTGATTCATGACGGTTACATCATCGTCGTGGATACACTCCAGACGAACCGTAATAAATTGTATGGAGAAATCGTAGTCGTTGATCATCCCAATCAGGGATTGATCGTGTCGAGGCTGGAGCGCTTCGATGACACTGAGGTACTGGTTCCCGAGAACCGAGAGTATGACTCGATTCCGATTTCTGGCAAAGGATGGCGAATCGTTGCGAAAGTTCTGTGGTGGATTGGCAAGCCAGTATAGCTAGCTCTTTCAGCCTGCATCTCGGGTGTGTGGCACCCCATCCTCCACAGTTCAGAGCTTTTGAAAGCCGTAAACATCAAAATGCTTGTATTCGGCATTAATTTCTTTATCTATTTGGCGGCGGTGTAAAGTCGATGCAAATTGTTTCACATCGACGCAAACAGGGATAGGGAATAGAATCCGCCCCTGTCTTAGGGTTCGAAGGAATGCCTCATCGTTCGGATCGTTGCGGCGCCCCGTTTCGCTTTCCCTGCCCAAGTAGGGTACATCGCGCGACCATAGGAGAAGGATATGAAGAATTTCAACGCGTCTTGGTTCCCCCACGTTTTTCTTGGCTTAGTCGCTCTGGCCGTCTTAAGCTTTCCGCAAACCCTTGAGGCACAGCAAAACTGGAATGCGAAGGTTGGCGCCCAGACTCAGGACATGGGCCGACAGGCGCTGGCTTTTCTGCCAAATGAAATCTGGATTCATGCCGGCGACAGCATCACCTGGACCTTCAACTCGGACGAAATTCACACAGTATCTTTTTTGGTGGTCGGGCAAATTTTTCCACCGTTCCCAGTAGGTTGCCCGGGATTTTCGTTTGGCGTCGCGAGCTTCGATGGCTCAACTTGCGTGACCACACCACCATCTGTTAAGGGTCAGCCAACTTTTACGGTAAGCTTCCCGACGGCCGGGAATTACAAGCTTCAGTGCCTAGTTCACAACACTATGAACGGGATAATTCACGTGCTGGAGCGCTCGATCGCTCTGCCGCATGAGCAGGCTTTCTACGACCGGGAAGCGACGAACGAGATTCGCAGTCTCCTTAGAGACAGAGATCAAATGATAAGTTCGGAAAGTTCAGATACGGCTGGAATGGGTATGTCGCATTCCATGGATTCGGTTTCCGTCCGCGTTCTGGCGGCCACCAACCGACTGTCTGCCGGCAGCAAAAACCTAGCAGCTTCCTCTGGCAGCGAGGCGTCGATCCGGGTGCAGGTGGGGCACTGAAAGTATGTTACAGCCAAAAAATGGTTGAGCGCGGCGCTTGGGATGATCAAGGAACCTGTAAGACGGAGTACAGCAATCGCAGCGCCAGTGCATGGAAATGGCATTCAGTCTGTTCCGCAGTTGGTTACGAAGGCGACGGCGAAGCCAGTTTTCCTGATCCGGAGCATTTCGTGGTTAAGTCCTCGGGCGTATCGACTATCGGTGGCATGCGTCACGCTTCGACTTCGGTAAGGACAGGTAAATGGCTATCGGCAGACTGCGGGAATGTGAAGCCGATGGACTCGACACAATGATTTAGACGATGTGGATTGCTTTCTAACCGCTACTTACTACGGTGCAGCAAACTGTTCGTCTGACTTTTTTGTAGCAGTTGCACAAGTCTCGCCGACAATCATCATCTTGCCGAATAGAATACAGTCCCACCCTCAACCAGTTCACACGAAAACGATTAATTTCGAGGTGAAGCCGAAGGGTGTGATCGCCGCAAAGGATTTAAATGAGAATGGGAACGGCGGTGCGAGTTGAGGGACCCGTCAGACGCAAACTGGCCTACCCGCACCCGTGATGCGAAGTTTAAGCCATTGAAAATCATCTTGGGTTAGTTGGGGGACTGTACGTATAGGGCAGATGACTGGCAAGAGTGGTACGTATACGCTTCCAAATTCTTTAAGTACAGCCAGCAATTCGGTAAGACGCTGCACTGCCTCAAATCAACTTCTTACCAAACGGAATTCGTTCGTACCCATCTATTCGCAAAGTAAACCTGTAAACATTGGTGAGAACGCAGTAACAAAATCCTTTTTACGGCCACAATCGCTGCAAAAGCTGTAGCGCAAAACAGCAAACGGAACAACACGCACGAGCGTGGAGTCGGGGGGCTTCAGATTTCCTTACAAAGAGCGAAGACATCATCGACCCGGTATTAAGAGCGCGTGCTCTGTTCACAGGGAGGCTGCCTAGCTGGACGGGCAACACAACAGCATGCTCGGATAGTCAAATGCTTCCGATTCAAAAGAGCACTTACGAAATGGAGAATCACGGGCGGTTGTAGATTTTTCAGGATCTAGATTGAACGACAATAAGCAATTTCATGGAGAACGTCCAGATCGACGAAAAGAGATAATATGTCGCATGAACAAACGCAGACAAAGAAATGAGACTTCCGCTAAAGATATCGCAGCCTTCACTAAAGATACGAGTGAGCCTACTGGTACAGAAAAAGTAGAGTTGACGCAAGCCGAGCGCAACGACGAAGTACTCCCCAAGCCGCTTGTGAAGATTGTGAATTATGCCACTGGGGATGTAGTCCAAGCTTCTCTCGCCCAACTCAATGAGCAGATGCGGGAGTTCAGAAAGGTCATTCTTCTAATCGAGGATCAGGCCCACGCTTCTGATGCATGCACGGAGGCGCTGCACGAACTTGGATACGACGGAGTGCAGTTGATCACGGATCTGATGGAGGCCGAGCAACACCTCGATGACATAGTGTCCAACTTGACTTCCGCCCCTGATGCCATCGTCCTCGATCTGGGGCTTGGACTCGATAGCGGTTTCACAGTGTTAAGAAAGTGCCATTCGGAGCCAAAATTACAGCAGGTTCCAATCTTGGTTTGGACTAAGCATACCGACTCGCTTGCCAAAACATTTAGCGAGTACCTCGGAGCAAAAGACTTTCTCGTGAAGTCGAGTGACAAGCATGGGTTGCACGAAGCACTCAGACGGCTTCTAGTGCCAAATCCAGACTAGCTTTTTAACTTCTGCTCCCTGTCACGGTCTCGGAGGCAATTGCGGCGGACTGAGGATGGTCTCTACGGCCCCTATGAAGTCGTCCGGGGTATGCGATTCGTGAACAAAAAGTGCATGAGAATCCCCGAGGTCTTGCTTGCCCTTATTGTAAAGTTCGAGGACAGGTACATTTCCGTTGCACGTCTGCCGAATCTCATCCCACACGCGACGCTTTTCAGAAGGGGAAAGAGAATAACCGATCATCACTAGGCTGATCGCTTGCTTCTCGCACGCTCTTCGAATCGCCCTGAGTTCATTTGCGCGGACTACCTTGAATCCGGCCCTTCCAGCACATTCCTGCGAATATCGGCCTCTGTTGGGTCGTGAGAAACAAGGATGGTGTATTTGTTGTTATCCATTTTCACTACGTAACATTATAAATAACGTCGCGTTTGGGTGTCTTCATGATGTAAGGCCGGGCATTCGAGTCGTTCTCGAGATGGTGTGTCACCATTGACAAGCTAAATTAAAAAAGGTTGGTTCCGCGGCCAAGATCACTGCAAAAGCCACTTCCTAAAACCGCATTGCGTTGGACATTGATTAGGATGCAGTACAAAAATCCTTTCGCAGACAAAATCGCTGCAAAAGCAGTAGCGCAAAAAAGCACACGGAACAACCGTACGAGCGTGGAGCAGGAGAGTCGAAGCTGTTGCGGTTGCAGATTTCCGTTTGGGTCTTTTATGCTCTAACCAGAGCAAGCACTGGCGGCAATTAATGGTCAATTTAGCGGATCTGTGAATTACCTGATGTCAATTAGACAACCGCCGATTCCATTGCCGCCTAAGTCATTGGTAACTCGGCGGGTTTAGCGAAATTAAGAGCGACGCAAAAACCCTAGCGCATTTTGGGCATCCTGTATTAGCTGTCGCTCGTCGTGATGGGCAGTCGAACCGCAGATCATGGAGACGGTCGCTTATGGCAATTTCGGCCCGATCAATACGCTCAATAAGTTTCTCCGATTCAAACTCCAAGAGTGCGGCCTTATACAACTTGGTCCATGGCTGCAAGATTACTTCATTCTCACCCTCTTTGACTTCTCCCATTGATAGCCTCATTTTGATTAGATTTAACTAAAAGTAACCCTTGCATAGATTAACGGTTCCAGAGCCTTTCTCGAATGCTGCTTGTCTCGTCTGCAAGTATTTCTAGCGAAAATTCCCCAGCGGCAACTATCGAGTGTGTAACCTTAACGGGTAGCGAGAACGGATTCGTACGCCCACCGTCGCTGGATGACCTTGAAGGAAACCGCCTGGTAAATGGCGGAGAGTCCTACTAATAAGTAAACCGCCGAGCTAAGGGCGGAGGTCTCGCCAAATTTCATACCGAAAATGGCCGCTACCAAGTCAAAGTGAGTGAGCTGCACCTACCAGACCCCAGTTCAACCCACCGATTACTAAAAGTACCGCTGCGACTACATCTAACTTTTTCATTTTGCTCTCCTTTATTACGTTCCTAAATTCGGTTGTTGTTACTCTCATACCCATCTATTTGTTAACTATAGCGACAATTCTTTATCTCATAACGCAAATAAACTCAACCTATGAAAATGGTGTGAGCGCTGGTTAAAGAATTGAGCAATTGTTTCATTGGTAGGAAAACAGGAGGACGGATGGCCGATGCACGATTGGCCACTTGCGCGAATTAAGACTCTAGGTGCGAAAGAGCGGGGCCTGATTCAAATCCGCTAAACACACGTGTTTGTCGCCGGCTAACCCAGAGATTGCAGAGCAAGCAAACTAAGTCAAAAAAGCTTCAGCTCTGCGCGCAAATCACTGAAAAAGTGTATGTCAGCTGAGGGAAAATTAGGCACTCTTGCTGTGCTGCGCATGAGCACTTTTGATCAAATGCAATTTATACGAAAACTCTGAGTCCAGAAGATTGATGTGAGCGTGGCGTGACTCTTCCTTTCTTAGAGGATGCATCACAAATACGATCGTGCCGCGGCAATTGCGGATGAATATTTCGGCCAAGTCTCGGTGAATT
>JALYIM010000298.1 GCA_030775785.1 Acidobacteriota bacterium | reverse complement strand
GTGGGATGCTGTGCGCGTTCCCCGCTTTCCGATGCCTTGTAAGCGCCGATCCATAAGTGATGAAACACTCGCGGCCTGCGAATACAATTAGTCCAAGCCAGTTCCATGTCAGCTTGACGAATGTCGGCGTCATCCCGCATCGTCTTAATCCACGCAAGCCAACCCAATGAGTCCGGCAACCTCCGGGAGAAAATGTTACCGCCCCAAATAATCAACTTGCCTAGGGTCAACAGGTGCGTAGGGTCAAACGGGCACTCATCTCCGACGATCAAATCTCGCGCTATTCCGTTGTGGTACTTAGAATGAGATGAATCGTAGCTAATTCCGTAAGGCGGATCAGTGAGCACCAAATCTACGCGCACATCGTTATCAGCCAGCCACTCTCGGCAGTCTGAGTGGTAGATGGTGATTCCGGCGTGTGAGTAGTAGGGCTTCATCAAATCAAAACACCGGCATATTCATGTTCACGGTAGCGATGTAGCCATCTTTGTCGTAGCAGGCCACAGGTATTTGGTTCGGCCCGGTTTGCTGTGCACCATCTGCTTTGATCGTGACGGTATTGCCGTCTATTTTGGTGAGCACGCCTTGCAGCACTGGCACAAAGCTGGTGGCCTCGCGGTCCTTGACGACTAGATTGGTGACGGTGAACAGCGTCCCGGCCGGCGCGGTGAACGTCAGCGAGCCTGCCAGCTTAGTGAACTTTGAAGGTATCTTGGGGTAAGGGGATACAAAGTTGGCTGTGTATGGCGTGCCCGGTCCGACGTAGTACTTCGCTGACTCTCCCGCATTGCTCGCGATAGTGATGTACCCGCCCCCTTTCTGCACCGTTAGCGTCAGGCTGGTGGGGATGCGCGTGATGTCGAAGGTGAAGGTGCCTGTCGAGTCCAGCGTGACAGTTGGATAGGTCTTGGCGGCCGCTGGAAGCGCGGCCAGAAGCAACAGGATTGATCGCAATAGAGTTTTCATGGTGTCCTCTCGTTCACGCTGTTTTTCTAAATGTAGGTTTTCAATCTCAAGCTCTGCGGAGTGGTCCATCAATGCTTCCAAATCGCCCACACAATACGCGCACACGCATTTACCTTCCGGTCCAGCAACGTAGCCGAACTTTTTATGTAGTGCCTCGCGGAATATCGGCAACAATTCTTTCTCTACCGCTTCGACACATTCGGGACACGTATCTCCATCTTCATAGGGAAGGTTCTGGGCGGCTGACAGTTTTAGGTGCAGCCATTTAGCAAGTTCCCGCTCCCGCAGCCCTGCCAGTGCTTCTCGCAGCGAATTTTCTGACAAAACTTTGCCTCACTTTCCTTCGATGGCTAGCGCCGTCATTACATCGGAACTCTGCTGCGGCGTATGTCTTCCCCTTCGTAACTACAGCGTGTGCGAGCGATCATGGCTACCTCCGCAATAAATCGCGTAGTCCTCTAGTTTTATGAGTCGCTCGATCTCGTCCCAAGTTTTCCCATCGACGTGAATTACATTTCTAGTTTTGCGCTTGCGAATGTTCTTTCTCGCCTGAATTACGGCCTTAATTGCGGAGTCCCAATACTGCTTACTTGGAACGCCTTCCGGCTCAGAGAAAATTGACCCGTGGCGCTCTATCATCCCGATGCAGCTTTCTTAAGCGTGTCTTTGAACAACCAAGCCAGCGTTGGATTCTTTCGCGCTTCGTCGGCGGCCTCTTGCCGTTCTTTCAGGCTCAATTCCGGCTCAGGCAACTGCGGTCCTTTGAAAGAATTCTCGTGCTCGGCGGCTATCTCTGACTGCTCGATGATCTCGGCCGGCGTGGGGATGAATTTGTATTTTTTGAATGCCAGCGCAAATCCCATATCGAGAAATCGCGGCTTCACTTCCATGAGAGATTCTGTGTAACCCAACACCTGCAATTCAGTGAGTTGGGTCCGGTAGATTTCTGACAGCATGGCGAGGCGCCTGTTCAAAACGCCCAAGAACTCTGTCGAGGGCTGTAGCAGACGCTTTCTGCCGCTGTTCGGTTCTATTTCCATTCGTGTTACCTCCCGGCCTTTCTATGCGATTGAACCAGTTGTGCATGAATGCGGCCGCGCGCTTAGGCCGCCGTTTTGGGTTGCCGAGCAGCCATGAGTCAGCCTTGCGGTACTCCGCCTGCCGGTCCACCCAAGGAAAAGCCTCTGCGAGAGAAACATCCTGCAAGTCGGAAATCTCAAAGGCTAGTCCGACGAAGGCGACAGCGCCGGTTTTTGGCGCTGGAGCGCTTCTTTTGACTTCCTCTGATATATGACTTCTGACTTCTGACCTCTTAGGCGTTACATTGGCGTTACGAAAACGCGATACTCTTTCTTTTGTTTTGGTTCTAGTACTTGCGTCTTTCACCATCCTGCGGCTGTAAATTGTGCCATCTGCTGAAGTTGAAGGAACCCCTGCGCGAAGTAGCTCAGACAGAAGAGAATCGTATTGCTCCAGAGTACATCCACACCTGCGTGCAATTGATTCTGGAGGAATAGGCGAACCGTTCTGAACGAGGTACCCGTACCGTTCCGACTTATGAGCAATACACATCATTCGCAACCACAAACCCTGTGCTGCCAAACTACATCCCGCCACGGCGTCAGACTCCCAGTCACTGGTGTAAAACTGAAGCCAAGGCAATTTCTTCATGAAGCGCTAGCCATTCTTGATCGATGGCATTGTTTCTCCAAAACCTGCTTCAAATCCTTGCGTATCTTTACTCCCAAGATGGTGCAACCCTTCTCCAGTGGAAACTTGCCCATCGCCCGGTTCGCTGCCATCCAGCGTCTGTGGTAACCAGGATGCTTCTTACGCCAACGTCTCAGGTACTCGGCTGTCCCGGGCAAGTGGCCTCCCAACCAATGGCAACGGAATCTGCGGAGACTTGCCCCAAAACTCCAAGGCAGCGCTAACCGCATCCATTGGCCAACCCTGCTCAGTAAGTTCTTGCAAGAAGCCGAGACGATCTCCGCGTAGTAACTTAGGCTCCGCTGTCATTGTCTTTTTGGTATGGCAGCCCCTTCCCGTTGAGCAAGCGATTCAGTAAGTGTTTTCTCAATGTTTTGCTCGGCCGCAGGCTTCCACGTGTCGTTTTTCTGACTCCACTCCCAGAGTTTCTTGGCGTTCAAAAATACTTCCATGCAATCTTTCTCTGGTGGGCATTCCTTCACTTCAAACTCCGGGTCGGTATCGAGTTTTGGCAATCTGACGATTAATCCTTGTACCGGATCGCCGTGTTGCATTTCGCGGAGCGCGTGACGGTAGGCGGCGTTTTGTAGGTAGGCTTCTGGGTAGATGGCTTTCCCGGTCTTCCAGTCGAGCACGGTTAGTAGACCGTTCACGTAAGCAAGCAAGTCCATGGTGCCGGCGTATCCGTACGTTTCAGAAAATACGGTTTGTTCGATATATACAGGTTTCAGGTCTACCGATTTCTTCCAGTCTTCCCAGGCCATGAAGGCCCAGGTGGCTTTGTCGGTTACGTGGGGTGAAGGGCCTGCTTCGTACATCAGGCTTGCCTTTAGGTTCCACTCGATAAGGGAATGCGCTTGCGACCCAATATCTGACGCTTTATCCATCAGCTTCTTGGAGGCTTTTTCTTTCCCCAGTCTCGTCTGGAGCGTGGTACTCCAGGCCATCTTGCTCATCCGTGGTGTCTCGGCTACGTCCTGATACAAATCCGCTGACACACTCATGACCATTTCGCGTTCGACTTTTGCGGCCCAGTTCATGAGTGCTGGCTTGTTCACAATCGAGAGAATTGTCGTCACCGATGGGTACTCTTCCCCGTTCGGTGCAGTGTACCATCTGCCCTTCCAGGTATCTTTCCGAGTCGTCGGCGCTGGCATTTTCAAAACTCCTTCTCTGCTCGTCCGCAATCCAGTGATGAGGCTTACAAAACCAACGAACTTCTAACGGCTTGGAGTAATCGTCGTGATGGGCTTGACTCTTTGTGCTGCCGCACATTTCGCACAGCTTTTTATGCAGTCGCCCGTCGCGAATCGCGTTGTTTACGGCATTCATTGCTGCTTTTCTTTCAGGATAAAGACTTCTATATTTTTCCTGATGTTTTTTGCGAAATTCGATTCGATGCGGTAAGTCATTTCTTTGCCGGTCGTACTCCCTGATTCGCTCCAAGTTTTCAAGTCGGTGTTTCAAGACATCAACCTTTGTGCATTCTTTGCATTTTCCAAGATGTCCGTCACCCATCTGAGAATGTGCGTAGAACGCTGAAATATCTTTGACCTCGCCGGAAACAAGTTTTCATGTCAGATCAAAACGGGATGTACTCGTCTTCTTTTATTGCGCGGCCATTAGCGCCGTGATTGGTGCCATCGGGATTGCGTTCAAACTCATCGCGCTTTTCGCGTTCGGCTACGCGCACGTAATCGGAAGGCACGGCAAGTTTCGCGGCGTTGCGCGGGATCGGTACGACAGCCTGTACGTTGGCGTAGGTGTCGCCTTCGGAACTGATGTTGTGGCAGATTTGAAGCTGACAATTGGCACCGATGAGTTTTTCGATGTCGAAGCCCTTGAGCTCCTCTTCGCTGAATTTACGGCCGCGCCATGATTCGAGTGTGGGTCGAAGATTCGACTTTTTGTGCAGCGACGGAGTGAACCGGCGAAGCACCATGTAAGGCTTGTTCGTTTTTGGGTCAATTTCTTCAATGACCCATCGCAGTTCAATCTTTACTTGGTCCCCGTACTGCGTTTTCTGAATACCCAGATCCACCACGTCGATGCAGACCGCTTGGTGCAGTCCCTCTGGCGCTGGCGTGTACTCCTTTTTGTTATCCTTCACGATGTACGGCATTTGCTTCCTCCTTTTGAATGACTGCTGAAACTCGTTCAGACACCAGCCTTAGAACCGCTGGGCAGTCTGCGCAGGCATAGGTATCCAACAATTTTTCACCGTCATGCTCGCGCGTCAAAACGATGTGCTTACAAGCGCGGATTCTCTTTTCTCGTAGACACTCAGGGCTAATCACAGAGCCTCCAACAACCACTTCCCGGCATAGACCGCTCCGGCGATTAGTGCGGCGCCCAGGCCCATTGCCACAACCCACACCACAATCAATTCAATGGCTCCCCAGATGCGCCGGGATTGGCTTACCTGCAAGTCACGCAAGGCAGCGCGGCGGCGGGCATCCTGATCTACCAGCCAGTCCTCGGTTACGGGTGTGCGGCGGTGCCCCTCGGGGCGAAACTCATGGACAGTGATTCGCGTTTTGGTCGGCATCGGAGCCTCCCGGCATAATCAAGCTAATCAAGCCATTCTTTGTACTTGTCTTCGAGCGCATCCCAGAGCGCATCACCGCCCCGCTCTACAAGAATGTCGTAATAAATCTGAGCGTTGAGGCTTGACCCGCCGTAGTAGCAAGGTCCCTTTAACAGGTGACATTCCTTAGACATTGGCGTGTGTCCCTCGTAATGCGGAACGTAGCTGTGATACCCAATGTCGGCTGGCTGTGGGTGACAAAACAGATGAGTGAAACGTGAATCGTTTTCGTTTACACGATTATCGAACTTTTTCTGAATATGCTTTAGCTGCCAGTTGGTGTAGAGCACGAATTGAATCGCGCCTTTCGGGCCGGTCACATACCAGCGCATCTCTACGCCGTGAACTCCATAACCTTCCTTTACTTTGTCGTAGGCCGGGAGGATGTCTAGCTTGCGCTCCAACTTCATGCCTGATTGTTTGTCGCGGTAGCCGGGATGCTGCCCGCTCCGCTGTTGTGTCAAAAGCTCTGAAAATTCTTTTTCTGACATTTCATCCCCTTGGTCGGACATGCCCTGTTCGTGGGCGAGGTTCTCCGCGTAATCGCTCATGGCCGTCTCCGATCTCCCCGGTTAGTGCGGGTAAGTTTCAGCTCGGGGGCACGCCGCACAGCGGGCGGTCCAAAAGCTAGGCACATCGCGCAGGCCATTTCCGGCAAGTAATGCTCAGGGACTTTGTTGCCGCATGCGGTTGTTGGGCAGATTTTCATCACAATTCCCTTCCGTTCAGAATGTCCAGTAAGATGACCATCGCCCACGCCACAGCGCAGACGCTGCCCACCACTATTAAGGCTTCCATCAGTTCATCCCCGCCGCGTGTCTCAGCAACGATTCAAATTCATAATGCGTCCCACCTTGAAAGCCCTTGATAGGGATAGGGGCAACGATCCCCGAGGTCGCCGCCCCTTTGCCACCAGTAGCAGGAGAGATTTGCGGCTGGTGTGAGAAATGAATACTTTTAGTTTCTTGATAAGCCGAGAGAATCGCCGCTACCATCGCGTTCGTGCGATCCCCGCAGACAATCGCAAACGCCAGGTCATACGCGAACCGGAAACGTTCGCTGCGTGAAGCTCCAAAGGGAGCCAGCTTCTCTTTAAGTTCAGCGTCAATGCGCACCATGCGCGTGCTGGAATACACAGTCCAACGCTCCATAGGCAGGCTCATAGGACTCCTAGGTCTTGACAGGTCCTGTAATGAATTAGTAACGTGCACGCGAAGTTCAAGGTGCTGCTGATGGATATACCTCCGATTGACTGGCTACTGGACTGTTCAGACAGGACCTTGCAGGATTTGGAACTAGCGGCACTGAACCGCAGCTCCCGGCACATGAAAGCGGCGAAAGCGGACTGGAACGCAGCGGTAAGCCAAGCCGCCACAGCGGAGTTAGCTAGATACTTGCGCGAGAATCGTAAAGCGATACTGGAATTGGCGCGTAAGTCACTGGAAGGACAAACAGTTATTTCTTTTCCCGAGAGGAAGCGCGCGTAGTTTACTTCGCCATGTTTACGCTTATGTAAGTTAACATAAGTATTACTTATGAGACAGAGTATGCCAACAAAAAGTAAAGCAATTGTGCTCGGCTCGGGTGCTCCGATTGGATCAACCAGCGTGCCGCGGTCACCTTGCAAGTAGCCGAATTGCTGGCCATTTACCAGCGCTGAGTCAGTAGCTTCATAGGCTGAGCCGTAGAACATGGTGAGGAACTCTACGCCTTGCCCTTCGATGATGATGCGCCAGAACAGGCTCAAGCCCGCTGGCGTATAG
>JALYIM010000297.1 GCA_030775785.1 Acidobacteriota bacterium | reverse complement strand
AAGTGGCAATGCGCAGACACCAATTCGCTAACCAAGTCACCATCCGTATCTGTTTCTTATCCGATACTCATACCGTTACGTTATCTGAACCACGTGACCGACACTTAGTCGTAATTACGCAATCGTTGATGCGCAACTCCACTGATGCGAGTTGAACCGACATCGTGTCCTGACACTTAAACAACTACCCATAACCTGTACTTTCAACCCTGTCACTGTTACCGTGACCTCTATTCTGTTTTTTCGTGTGTATAGTATTTAGGGTTTCAGGTTGGCGTTGACTTTAACCACCTAAATTTCCCATTAGTTGGATCCCGTTGCCTCAATTCACTTAAGGTGAAGCATAAGAACAGCTTTAAACAGATGAGAATATCCAAATCAAAAGTTGTGGCCGGCATCCAATTGAAGCGCCTCTACCTCCTCGTACATCAGCCCCGAACTGGCGACTCACCAAGTCGATGCGGGCGACGCCTTAATCGAGTACCGACCATTGTTCGATTGCTTTCTCCAACGATCGCTTGAAAGAATTGTGCTCATCAATCTACTCGATATAACGCGACAATGTGAATTTCCTATTTTTTACAATTTCCTGTGCTTCGAGAACAAACCGTACCAAGGCACCGAAGATGCCTTGTCGTCGGACAGTCCCACCAGACTGCCTTTCGAGGGTTTAGTGGCCCTCTTTTATTCCGGAATTGTTTGTATCTTATGGATAGATGAACCTTATCCCGCATCAGTACATAAGTTCGCGAAGAGCTAATACGGCAAGGGGCATTTGACCCATAGCTTTGTCAACGAAACAAGCGTCCTGGAAAAGTGAGATGCTCCCGCTCATGTTCGAAATGGGTGCGCTGAACGTTCCTCCAACAATTATCGCACCGTGTATCTGCGGGTTCACGGAAGTGTTATTTCGGGCGATAATGGTTGTGTTTCCAGTTACGACGATAAGACCGTAGAAATTGAAGCCATTGCTGACATTGATTGTCAGATTTCCATTTACAACTAAGACTCCGTATCCATTCACGCCACTGGCGGTCGCATTAGTCCCTAGAGTGAGGTCGCCCGGTGAATAGTAGGTAAGCGGACTTCCCGGACTGGGGATGGTGCTCACCGCTCCTGACGCGGGATTCACTGTGGGAACAGTTCCCAACACAGCACTGGGACCGGTAAACGGAGGAAGGTTGCCTCCCGCTCCCGTTCCTGTCACCCCACTTCCGGTCGCATTGATCGGAGTGGCGTTAGATTGCATGTAAGTGACCAGTGCCGGCAAGTTGTAGGGCCAGCCCGCATTATTGCGTGTTGCGGCGGGTGAGCCGGTGACGTTTCCTTGGCCCGGTGTTGTAACCGTTGAGGTGCCCGACTCAACGCCATAAGTCGAGGGCTTTGAGCATACAGGCTCTGTGTTTCCGGTTACGTTAAGAGCCTGCCCCGTGTTGGCCGATGAATTTGCATAGACCGCCGATTGGATAGGCAGGGACACGGGCGGCGCTGCTTCCATCGAAAGAAGGCGCCGTGCTCCGGAGGAGGTCTGAGCAAGCGAGGTAAGAAGCAGGATGTTTGAATAACCCGCCGCAGAACAACTCGTCGAAGCTGACGGCCTTAAAATTTGCTTCCCCCCATCCCAGCATATTTCGGTAGTAGTGTTTGCGGAGGCACAGCTTCCATCCACGCAATAGGGAGCGGTAGAGCCGTTTTCCTTAAGAGTGACTCTAACCCACTTGTAGGGCAAGGCGGCTGCGGTATTGAAATAGGGCTCATCGCTGTTCACAGTGCTGTACCAGGTGCCTCCCGTGGGTGCCGCCGTGCAACGAATCCCTTTGCCTGGATTTGCAGGAATGGTATAGAAGTTTTCATGACACAGTTCGTCATCAAAATAAGTATTGGCAGTATTCCAGGGTTGGACTACGTCGGCATTGCCCGCCGGGTTGAGCAGGTACATAACTCCGCCCGTGGTCGATGGCGTTACGGTGGGGCCTGCAATTGTATCAGGAGCGTTTGGCCGCAGTCGTTCACGGGCTTCCTCTAATCCGGCTTTGGCAGCGAAATATGCTTCCTGCTCCGCACGATAATTGGAGTTGATGGCTGTGTCGGTGTTTGTTGCATAGATCAAGCCAGCAGCAATCGCCGACAGGACAATCAGCGCGAGTAACGTAAGAATGAGCGCGACCCCTTGTTCCCCATCGGTCCTGGAAATCTTTCTGTAAGTATTCATTGTTCCTCCTTCAAGGTCGTGCAAATGTTAATCGTTCACTCTGACATCAGACGTCATGGAAATCGCTGGCGCGACTTTGGTCTGCAAGTCAGCAGAAGGGGAGAGAATGTTAACTGTAAGATTAATCGTTTTGATGTCCGTAATGGCTGGAGGGCCTGCTGTATTTATATCTATGGGTAAAGCAACAGCGTTTCCAGCCTTATCAAAAGCAGAAAACACTGGGGCTGCTTTGTATGCTGAATACACCGTGTCATTCAACGCTCCACTAGCGGTTATCCCACTGATTTGATAAACACCATTGCTGTTAATGACGTTGTTAAGTTCGGTAAATTCCGTCGGCACAGGTTGTGATAGTGGGTCGACGCCGTCTACTTTACTCACGCTGCCGCGTTGTAACGTGCAAGGACACGTGCCCCCCGGTCCGCTCGCAACTAGCTGAATGAAAACTTCTTGAACTCGGCCTCCACCATCGGTGTCGCTTTCAAACTGAATCTGATTAGACGACACTTTGACTAACCCGACGGCTACTCTCATGTCTTTTATAACTGGTTGAGCGAAAACCGATGGGTCATACATCTTTACGTTCGGCCACCCGGCCTGGTGCAAGTCCCGTACTGCCTGGTCCATAAACTCCCGAGCTTCCTGATTGATGTCGAGCTTAGCGGTCTCCGCACTGTTTCTGCTCACTAACACCGTAATCCCCGACATCACAATACTGAAAACAGTTAATAGAATCGCCATTACAACTAGAAGCTCTATGATTGAGAAGCCGCGCACGTGCTGCAACTCGATATTTAGAGGTTCTATTCGTATTTTCATTCGAGGGTTTTCCATAATATATGCCTTATCGTATTAGCCGTTACATGCCGCCGATGCCGCGGAGCGTAACTGGCAGTGCGAACCTCAGGCCACCCAGAAGGCTCCCGTTGCTTGCCGTCCCCTGACTCTGTCTGGCGCTTACCGTTATTAAGCGCGTTTGTGGTGTTAACGTCATTACATTCCAGCGAACGTCGTAGACGGTTTGTCCAGATCCATTGCCACAGGTCGCGTACTGCATGGCATAATTCGCGGGTATGACGTTGTAGACCTGCGTCTGGTCAATCTGTCCATTTGCGTTGAGTCGAGCTCCGACACCGGAGGGGCCTGCTGCACCCACCGTGGCAATTGTAAAGTTATTGTTGGCACAATCAGTCACGATAAAGTTAGCTGGAGCATTCACCGGCTGCGCAGTAATTTTTTCGAGTATCAACTGCGCAAGCATTGTCGCGGTCGAATCCTTGGCATTCTTATTGTTGGTCTGAATGGCCGCCGCAAATAGAACGGTTAAACCGCCGAGGCCAACGGCCAGCATTACCATGGCCACCATCAGCTCGATGATGGTCATGCCGCACTCACGTCTTCTACTGCTTACAATTGTTTTAATTCGGTTTGCTGTCATTGTTTTCCTCAAAGCTAGATCTTTCCCCACGAAGTTCCGTTGTACCTCCAAGTCTGAACGCGCCCCGCCGGAGTGACAGTAATGGCTTCCCAATTGCCTCGAGGCGAAACCAAAAATGTGGCGTAGGCTACTGGATTTCCAGCAGTGGCGTAGCATGTAGCAGTTCCAGGTGCTGCACCGGCTGTAGCGAGGCAAGGAAGCCCGCGCGCAGAAAAAGTTACGACCGAGGGAGTTGAGGACGTAAGAGTAACGCCGGAACTAGCCGGCACCACTTGATTTTGAAGATTCACTTTAGCTGGGGCATTAACATTGTCGATGACTATGCCCGATCCGAATAAGATTAAAGGTTCGTGTTGAGCCGCGTCGTAAGCGCTGTTGCCCGAGGTGCCATTTGCATTCTGGGGATAAGTATCAATATATGCAATGGACATAGTGCCCATTGCACTTAGCAGAATGGAGTAAAATCTGTTGTCTCGTGCTGACCTCATCCTCCCTTGTTGTAAAAGTCCCGCATACTCCGTGCCCGACTCTCTGAGCTTGATACTGTCCATACCATTTAAAAGTAAAGGGATCGACACCCCAATGACTACCAGCAAAATGGCTATTACTCCGAGAAGTTCAATTAGAGTGAAGCCTCTAACGGCTTTTTCAGCCTGCCCGTGATTAAGATTCTCCATGGAGTGATTCCGTATCCTGCAATCAGTTAACAAGCAATAGGATCTAAGTTTACGTAGTTTCGAACAAACACTGCTCGTCAGTACATATTCAAGCGGATTCCCAGACGAAACAAGATTCCCAAAGTCACCAGAGTAATGTCCTAACCGTGATCGAAATTTCGATACCGGGTTACTAAAGTTCGCCAAAGAGCCGGGGAGGATGTGCGATGTTGGACGTAGTGGCGCTCGACGTGTTCGATGCGGTGGTACGCTGCACGTC
>JALYIM010000296.1 GCA_030775785.1 Acidobacteriota bacterium | reverse complement strand
CTCTTGAGCAGCGATTGTTCTCCACCCCTCCGATTTACAAATCTCTCGAAACAGTCACGCTTGCCGATTCAATGGCGCAAATGCAAGACGCGATGGGCGCCGACAGTCCCATCATGCAAAAAGTATTAAATGGGAAGACTCCTGCTGAGACAGCCAAAGCCTTGATTGATGGCACTAAACTGGATGACGTCGGCGTGCGCAAAGAACTCTACCAAGGCGGCCAGGCAGCAATTCAGGCATCCACCGACCCACTGATTATCCTGATGCGCACGCTCGATCCTGATGCCCGCTCCATCCGCAAGCAGTACGACGATGAAGTGGATTCCGTCGAGCGCACCGAAGGCGCAAAGATCGCCAAGGCGCGCTTCTCTACCGCCGGATTTACCCAGCCTCCCGACGCGACTTTCACTTTGCGTCTCAGCTACGGAGTGGTTAAAGGGTACGATCTAGACGGAAAACACATTCCATTCGCCACCAATATAGGCGGCGCATATGAGCATGCCGCCGAGCATGGCAACAAGCAGCCGTTTCAGCTTCCGGAAAGCTGGATGAATGCGAAGTCAAAACTCGATCTCTCCACGCCCCTCGATTTTGTTTCGACCTCGGATATCATCGGCGGCAATTCCGGCAGCCCGACCATTAATAAAGCTGGGGAAGTAGTCGGGATCATCTTCGACGGCAATATCCAATCTCTCCCCTGGAATTTTGTGTACGACGATAAAGTCGGCCGCGCGGTGAGCGTTGATTCGCGAGGCATACAGGAAGCGCTGCGTAAGATTTACGGAGCGAAGGCGTTGGCGGATGAGCTTTCTGGTAGCACGACTTCATCTGCTAAAACGGCAAAGGCAGCCAAACCCTAACTTCGTTCCTTTACGATTTCGGGTGGAAAATAGCGTCTAACCGCAGCAGCTCCACCCGAAAGTACACCGTCCTACAAAAGCACAGCTTGCACGTCGCTTAGCGGCTACAATCTAGCATGCGCCGGACGCAGTCCATTTCCCTCTGTTTGGTAGTGGCTTTTGCCGCTCTCAGTCTGGCTGCGGACGATTCGCACTCCGCGTCTACGGTTATTCCGTGCTTCTCTTCAGAGAAGTCCGGCGGCAGTTGTAATCCTCCTCCACAAGATCTCAGAGTTGCGAGCGCAGCCTTCGCCAAGGGACTTAAATTCCAAAAGGCCAAATTGAATGACGAAGCCTTCGAGGAATTTCGCATTGCTTCACAATTCTCGCCGAAGAATGTTGAATACGTCACGGCACGAGAACTGGCACGTCAACAATTGGTTTCCAGTCGCATCCAGCAGGGAAACGCTGAGTTGCTTCGGGACCATCAGGTAGAAGCGTTATCAGCCTTTCGCAACGCTCTGAACCTTGATCCCAGCAATCAATTCGCGCAGCAAAGAATGCAGGAGGTCTTGGATGAATGGGCCCCCAAACTTTCCGCGCACGCCCAAGTGATTGAAGACGAACGAGAGATCCATCTGGCTCCGGCGGAGGGGAAATTCGATTTCCATTTCCGCGGCGATAGCCGCCAATTGCTCAACCAAGTCGCGAGCAAGTTCGGTGTTGCAGCGTCGCTCGATGAGTCGGTCGCCTCCCGTCCCATTCGTTTCAACGTTGACGCCGTAGACTTTTTCACTGCCATGCGCATCGCCGGCGAAGTCACTCACACCTTCTGGACTGCAATCGGCGAGAAACAGGTGTTGCTTGCCAACGACACACCGGAGAATCACCGCCAGTTCGATCGCATGGGACTTCGCACTTTCTATTTGTCGGGAGTGACCGCGCCCACCGACGTTACGGACGTGATGAATCTGTTGCGAAATTTATTCGAGATCCGATTCGTCAATCCGCAATTGCAGGCCGGAACTCTGTCCGTCCGCGCGCCTCGCGCAGTTCTGGACGCCGCTACGCGCTTCGTCGAGAATCTTCCAAACTCGCGCCCCCAGTTGATGCTCGACGTCCACATCTACCAGGTGAGTCATACCTTCGCTCGTGATTTGGGCCTACAGATTCCTACTCAATTCAACCTTTTCAACATTCCAGCGGGAGCGCTGGCAGCGCTAGGCGGACAAAGCATACAGAGCCTGGTCAACCAACTGATCTCCAATGGCGGCATCAATCAGGCGAACTCTCAGTCCATCTCTTCGCTTCTGGCGCAGCTTCAGGGGCAGCAGAATTCGATCTTCAGCCAACCGCTCGCGACCTTCGGCGGAGGGTTAACTCTCTCCGGACTCAGCCTCGGCACGCTCGGTGCAACCGCGGCACTGAATGAGAGTTCGGTTCGCTCGCTCGAACACGCCACCCTGCGCGTCTCCCAAGGCAACGACGCCAGCTTTCGTCTGGGAACACGCTTCCCTGTTCTGAACGCGACTTACGCCCCCGTCTTCAACACTGCGGCAATCTCCCGGGTCTTGCAGGACAACAGCTTTCAGGCCGCCTTCCCTTCTTTTACCTACGAAGACATTGGCTTAAATATCAAAGCAAAGCCAATGGTGAGCGGAAATTCTGACGTGAACCTGCAGCTGGAAATTCAACTTCGCACACTTACGGGACAATCTATAAATGGCGTTCCTGTCATCTCCAATCGCGAATTTAAGGGGGGGATAACGCTGATGGATAGCGAACCAGCCGTAATTGCAGGTTCAGTGTCGCATAGAGAAATTCGCAGCCTAAGCGGGCTTCCTGGCCTGGGCTTTATTCCCCTCCTCAATAAAGCTCTCACGAGAAACAGCAAGCAATTAGAGGACGACGAACTGCTGGTGGTGATCACGCCTCGAGTGGTCAGCAACGAGGCCAAAAATTCCAACTACGAAGTATGGATGGGAAAGTAGCACGGCGCATTGGTAAATGTCATTTTTTAGCGCCGGCATCTTTCGCTGCAAAATCTACCAGACTCTTGAGTGCCTCGTATGGCATCCCACTGACGTTTCCGATTTTGCGTCCGTTCACAAATAGCGTAGGCGTTCCGCCAACATCAACCGATTTCCCCAGTGCCACCGAATGCTCAACTCTTCCCGCCGTATCCGCCTTGGCGGCGCAGACCGCGACCTCTGCTCCCTTGGCCCCGGCAGTGTCCGCTAATCCTTTCAATTTCTCGTCGGCATTGGCGGCGCTTATTTCTTTTTGCGCGTCGTACACACTCTGAATAAATTTCCACACCGCATCGCTGGAATCGCGCCCTACGCAATCTGCATAGTAGGCAGCTTTCGCGGCCCAATCATGCGAAGGCAGAGGGAAATTCTGGAAGACGAGCCGAGCATTTTTATCTTCCGATAAAAGCTTATCCACGGTGGGCTGGGCCTCTTTGCAATGTGGGCACTGCAAATCGCTGAATTCCACCACAGTAACGGCAGCGTTCGCGGGTCCGCGCGAAGGACCGTTGATTCCCTTTTCCAGTTTTTGCCGTGCCGGGTCGAATGGACGCACGCCAAACGGGATAATTTCGCCCAGCAAGGCATGGTCTCCGTCCGCGGTAACGTAAAACGTACTAGGCTGCTGGCCTTCGGGGCTGGTGATTATCACGGTAACTTCAGCCACTCCCTGCGCCGGGGATGGCTTAATGTCTTCAATCTTCCAGGTCAGCGCGGGGTTGTATCCGAAAGTTTGCTGTAAAAATCCGTTGACAGCTGCCTCAGAAGGAAGTCCCGCCGCTTTCGCATCTGCCGCGGCTGGCTTGGCATGCTGTGGGGAGTTTGCTTTTTGTTGAGCGCCGGCCATCGTGACTAGAAGCAGGGCCGTAATTGCGATCTTAAGATTACGAAACATTAATTTCCTTTCGATGTAAAACTCTCTTCTCTTAAATGTCAGACTTGGCGGCGATTGGA
Organism: Acidobacteriota bacterium; assembly: GCA_030775785.1. GTDB lineage: Bacteria > Acidobacteriota > Terriglobia > Terriglobales > Acidobacteriaceae > JALYIM01. The sequence goes on along the minus strand of JALYIM010000296.1, from coordinate 4,688 downwards.
AAACGGCGGCCATAGCCAAATGCTTTCGTGGAGATCTTGAGTCCGGGCGCGGCCTGCTGGCGCTTGTATTCGCTGCGCTCTACCATCCGTATAACCCGCTTCACTAAAGCCATGTCGAATCCCCGGTCCGACGCGATCTGCTCGGGAGAGCGCGAATCCTCAATGTAGTCTTCGAGAATAACATCGAGGACTTCGTATTCCGGAAGACTGTCGGTATCCTTCTGGTCCGGACGCAACTCGGCTGAGGGAGGTTTCTCCAGCGTCTCTTTCGGAATTACGGTCGTCTTTGAATTCACATATCTACTCAGGCTATAGACCATGGTTTTGGGGACATCAGAGATCACGGCCAGCCCACCCACCATATCGCCGTAAAGCGTGCAGTAACCTACACTCAATTCACTCTTATTTCCCGTGCTCAGCACGATCGCGCCAAATTTATTAGACAGAGCCATCAGCAGCGCGCCTCTTATACGCGACTGTATATTCTCTTCGGTTACGTCTTCTTTGCGGCCGGCGAAAGTCTTCGCCAGGGTGCTCTTGTATGCGTCAAACACTTCGCCGATTGCCATCAGCTCAAAACGAATACCAAGATTTCTAGCTAACAGCCTTGCATCTTCCACCGATCCTTGGGATGAATACGGCCCCGGCATGCCAACACCGATTACATTTTCCTTTCCTATCGCATCCACAGCGATCGCTGCCGTCAGGGCGGAATCAATACCTCCACTGAGCCCGACCAGCACCTGGCCGAATCCGCACTTGCGCACATAGTCGCGAGTTCCCAGCACCAGCGCCGCATATACAGTCGCCTCCTCGCCTGGCAGTTGGTCGCGGACATCGCCCGTCAACTGGTCCGACTCAACGTAAATCAAATCCTCCTCGAATGACTTCCCACGCGCGATCACCTCTCCCGCAGGATTAAAGCCCAGGCTGGAGCCGTCAAAAATCAGGCTGTCGTTCCCTCCTACCTGATTCACCATTAGCACCGGCAGCTTGTGTCTCCGCGCGGTGGTTGCAAGCATGTTGCGCCGCAGTTCCTGCTTCCCCACCCAGAAAGGCGATGCGGAGATATTCAATATGAAATTACCACCCGCGTGTACCAGGGATTCCACCGGATCCACTGCGTATAGCGGCCTATCCCAAAATTGTTTGTCGTTCCATGCATCTTCACAAATCGTAAGCGCCATCTGTTTGCCGCAGAATGGAAACAATTCCTGACCCTTCGCGGGCGCAAAATTTCTTGTCTCGTCAAAAACGTCGTAGGTGGGAAGCAACATCTTGGATTGCAGGAATTTAATTTCCCCGTCCTGTAGCAGGGCGGCGGAGTTCAACGCCGCTTTTCCCATGTTCGCTTGCGCCTTGGTAACGAGCCCACAGACGACGGAGATGCCGCGCGTCTGGTCAGCAATGCGCTCCACAGTCTGTTGGTTGTGAGCAACAAAGGAGGGACGTTCCACCAGATCGCGCGGGGGATATCCGCAAACTGAGAGTTCCGGGAAAAGAATCAGTCCGGCCCCTGCCGCCTGCGCCCGTCTCGCGTATTCCACTATTTTCGCGGAATTGCCTGAAAAATCACCGATGGTTGTATTGATCTGTCCGAGCGCAATTTTCACACTTCTAGTGTAAAGGCGCTGTAAGGACGGGGACAAATCGGCTGTTCGCTTATAGCGGACCCGGGTTGGCTAGCAGCTACAGGCACGAGCCAACAGCTATAAAGCTTGCCCCAAATGATTGTCCGGGGCGGCAACCGTAGGAGTCCGGGAAGGGATTTGTCCTTCCGCCGGCTGCGCTTCCGGCTCTTCCCCAGGTCTGCGCAGCGAAGGCACTACTGCCGGACGAGCCTCGGGACCACCTTCGGGACGCGAAGTATCCTTCGCTACAGACGTTTGCAGATCAACTTCCTTTTCGGTGCGGAGGGTCTTCACGCCGTTCACCATCATGGTCTCAACCCGCACTACTTCGTCTCCGACAATGCGCACGAAGTCCACAGCGTGGGGAGGCTCCCCATAAATCCAGTCTTCGTATTCGGTTTCGCCGTCTTTTTCCCTGATCTTCTTGGGAGCGCGCCCCTTGGAATAAATCACCATCTCGCGGTTCATACCCACTAACACCCGGTGGGCTTTGATAGCTTCCCTTACTTTCGGCGTCACGGTTTCAAGATAGGCTTCGACCGCAGACTTCGCGTTGAAGTCGAATACCGGACGTAGCAGGTCCTTGAGCTGTTGTGGATTTAGATCAGGAACGTAATGAGCGAAAACCAGATCAACGTAAGAACCGCGCGGATTCGCATTGGCATCACTGGGAGCGATCGGGGTGGTGGCTCCCCCCACTCCCACCTGCACGTGCTGGTACCATTTCTGCTTCCTGACCGGCCCGCCATTGACTTCGAAACGAATGTGATTGGCTGCAATGGTGATCGCCGTGATAAGCGCGCGATCACCGGGCTTCACCGCCGGCCCCCAGAGCGCCAAAGCTTGTTCCAAGTCCTTGCCACTTGGTGAAAGCGTTCCGTTATACAGCCGAAGTCCGGTCTTACCCATAGGGAACAACGCTCTGATGTACACCAGTTCCGAGCTAAAGGCTCTGATCAAGTCAACCCGTGTCTGCTTAGAGATATGAGGAGAATTTGATTTCTGCTCGTCGGTACCGGCAACAGCGAGCGGACCCAAGAGCAGGAGGCAACAAAAACAGCGAGGCAAAAAGCGCATTAGCAGACCTGGCTTACTACCTGGATTATATCGCGGCCGGAAAAGGGAATGTCACGAATTGTAGACATTTCCCGCTGCAGAAAGAAAAAGGGGCACATTCTTGTGCCCCTTCATCAAACGCGAGTTCACAGTCGGACTTAGAAGTAAGTGAAATTCAGGTTGTCAATAAACACGTTGTACGGCTGTTGTGAGACGTTACCGTCAATCTGGTAATTGATTGTTATCCCGTACCAATTGGTTGGAGTCGGACTGTCGTATCGGTTCAGCACCGATTTCTGACCGTTCAGCGTGATCGAATCGAACAAGAGGTGGTTGTCCGATGTGCGCTGCACATGAATGACCAAGTGGTTCCATGCGTTGCTTACAGGATTGCAAGGAATTCCACTCGGCACCCAGACCTGGCGGGGATTGTCCCACGTGTCCCACTGGTGTCCGCCAGCGATTCGGCATTCGTGTCCCCAGATGAATGACTGGCCGTTTACGAATTGGTTGATGTCGAACTCCAAAGCTTGCGACGTTTGAATGTTTGACACAAAGAAGTAAACGTCGTACGTGAAGTCGTGGAGGCTCGGAGCCAGCTTTCTATTGAAGTCAGGCAGGCCCTGAGAAGAGAAGTCACCAATAAGGTGGTTGTTCCAAAGTACGTCCGAGAAAGATGTGGAGCCGCCGATTGAAGTCTGGGTCGCGTTTCCGCTCACTGACGGCGATGCTACCCCAGGATTCATCCACCAGCTAACCTGTGGTCCGTTGGGCGAGCAGTTGGAACAAATCGCGTATGCGGGTTTCAGCAGTCCGTAGCCGGTCCATTGATTCTTGTACCGGTGAAGGTTGTAAAAAGTCTTGGCGTTGGGATTTCCGCTCGGACCACCGCCCGAACCCGACACCGTAATGGTCACCGGAGTCTTTGCCGAACCACCGCAGTGGTCCCATTCCTGTACGACAGTGTTATAGGTTCCAGGCGACAGATTCAAATTAGTGTCCAAAGTGCCGCCATTGCTCGAGAAAGCCAGGACGTTGTTGCCCGTGTAAATCCCCATGGAAGCTACGCCCTTCGAGCAACTGGAGCTGGCTGAAGCTACGTAGTGAACCGGCGAAGAAACGGTCGCGTTGTTGGATGGCGTGTTGACGTGAATTCCAGGCCCGGCGACGGTCACGGTGACAGGGGCGGTCGAAGAGCCGCCGCAATGGTCCCAAGCCTGCACAACCGTGTTGTAAGTGCCAGGATTCAAATTAAGGTTTGTATTCAGATTAGCGCCGTTTTGCTTAACCGCCAGTTGATTTGGAGCGGTATAGACGCCCATCGCTGCAACACCCTTAGAGCAGGACGTGGAGGCGCTCGCTACAAAGTGCGCCGGAGCCGAAACGGTCGCGTTATTACCCGGGGTAATGACATGAACGCCTGCTGGCGTTCCGCCGCTTCCGACGGTTATTTTGACTGGAGTGGAAGACGATCCGCCGCAATGGTCCCATTCTTGAACAACCGTGTTGTAAGTGCCTGGGCTTAAAGTCAGATTGGTATTAAGTTTTGAGCCGATTTGCACGAATTTCAGGACGTAGGGGGCGCTATAAACACCAATGGCCGAAACGCCCTTCGCGCAGCTTGTGGTCGCCGTAGCGACGAATTGCACTGAGGTCGCGACAGTGGCTCCGTTTTGGGGCGCGGAAACCTGCACCCCGGCAAAACTTAAAATCGAACTAGCTAAAGACAGACACGCCAGTAAGAGGGATTTCCTCATGCAACACTCCAGCTTTTTTATTGACTTGGTGGCGGTATTACTTAGAACGTTCTAAGGATTCTAGGGTTCCCCCTAAAGCGGGTGCAAGGAAAATACTGTAGATACAAACTCAGAAGTACATCACTTTCCTTGGTCGCGGTAGGGTAAACAGCTGAGACTTAAGTTTTTTAGCTGAATCGCAACCCATTTTTCGCCATTTGGAGAGGCAAAACGCGTCCCCCATTGTCTCCGATTGCAGTAGCAA
>JALYIM010000295.1 GCA_030775785.1 Acidobacteriota bacterium | reverse complement strand
GTATGGAGCTGCGGTCAATTCCATTCAGGACGCACTGACGTCTTTGCGTGGAACTGGGGAAAAGAGTCCGCGCCTCGTTCAGTTTCTGGCGGATTTGAGCGGCGCCTTCGCGCAATCCGGAAGAATGTTGGAAGCAAACAAGGCGCTGGACGAAGCCGACAATATCGCTCGGCCACTAAAGAATAAGTCCGCCCAGACAGCAATTCTTGGCGCTCGCGGAGACGTGGCTTTCTACAGTGGAGATTGGAAGCGAGCTGAGCTGCTCTATGGCGATGAACTGCGCGCGGCAAGCAGCAGCGAGCGCGAAACTATTTTGAATGCCAAGGTAAATCGAGCAAAAACAATCCTAGCTGAAGGGCGTTCCGTGCCAGTGAACGAACTTCACGATCTTGTTAGCCAGGCCGATGCGTTAGGAATGCGAAAACTGTCCATTGCAGCGTCGATCGTGGTTGCCCAAGGAATGATTAATGCTAAAGACCTTGCTCATGCTAGCGAGGTGCTGGAACGCAACCTGGGATCAAGCGAAAAGATGGGTCTGCGAGTGGAAACTATCCGAATTCACTATCTTCTCGGAACGGGATTGCGACTCGCAGGCCAAAAATTGGAATCAGACGCACAGTATCGCCAAGCCGTGCGAGTAGTGGCGGAGGTCCGCAAAGAGCCGGGCGCAGAGAAACTTCTAGAACGAGCCGACTTGAAAAATCTCTCTATATATACCTACCTGGACTAGATCGACCTCAAAGCAATGCCTGAGGCTCACCGGTGGTCTGCTCGATCCAGCAGACCAATAATCTGAAAGTCGAACCTTTTTTATCTTAGACCATACTGAAACATGATCGTGGTTCCATCGTTCAGATTGATGGAGTAATGGTAGGTCATGCCGGCGGTCTGGTTCTTAGTACCAAAATTAAAAATCCAAGATTGCGAGGTGCGGTCAAAGTGAAAAGTAGCATCCGTGGTAACCGCAGGAGTGACTTGGTTCACGACGGTTACGGTTCCTTGCGTAACCGAGTCAAGAGTGAAGCTTTGAACGACTCCCGGGGTCCGGACCGAAAGGTTTTGTGAATCGCAAACCCGGAACTTTATTTGGATGGTGGAACCCTTCTTAAAAACACTCGAACCATCTGCTTTGATGGGCAGCAATATCTGGTGCCCGGCATCGCCGACGCACGTGGTCCCCGCCGGTTGATACCAGATCGGAAGGTTAAAGACGGGAATGAACAAGGAGTTAAAAGTCTTTGTCCTTGAATTGACGGTACAGCAATCATTCTGAATACCATCAAAAATGTTATGAAGCTGCCGGCAGGTATTGGAGGGATCGTTGGTACAACCGAGGGCATTGTCAGTGGCCGCGAGGTACGCAGGCTTAGGGACGGACAGCGGATCCACGAAGGCGTTGGTCGAATATTTATCGATTAAAGCGATCGCGGCCGTGGAAGACGCGCCTGATTGCGGGCAGTTGCTCCCTAATGGGGTGGTGTTGGAACTATTCGTACAAAGCGCGATAGTGGCCGCGCAACTGAAGTTACCCCCTCCGAAATCCTGCGGAAAGCACTGGCTGCCCTGCGCGAAGGTTCCTGCAACCAAATTTTGAAACTCCGTGGTGGAAATTGCACGCAAAGTTACCTGCATGGTAGTCCCAGTAGGGTTAGTCCCAGCATTGGTGTAGTCGATTGTTTGCCGCGTGACCGCGCCAGGCGTGTTGAAGAAGAAGTCTGTCGTTGTCGGTGATAGTGGTTGGGTCACGGTCTGCGAAGCGGAACTCTGCGGAATGCCTTCCAATCCGAACCACGTGCTGGTGGTACTGCAATCACACGGTGCAGAGGGAATCGGGGTAGTGAATTTCACGGTCCCGCTATGCTTGTCGGCCATGATGTTGGTAAAGGTGTTGTTGGGCCCTTCATAGCCAGTACTGCCGAAACAATCGCTGGGATTTTTCGCGCAAAGGCTGTTGCTGTCGAAAGCGAACGCTCCGGGCGTGCTCGATGATGTCAGTGTCATCGAAGTCAGGTTTCCTCCGGAGTTGTTTTGAACTCCAACTAGCATGTCTCCGCTCCCGTCGTAAGGGTTACCGTTACCAAGCGAAGTTGCAGTGAACACAATCGCATTCCCAGCCGCGTCTACCGACGTGACAGTGATGAGCACGCCGCATCCAGTCGCCGTTCCGACGGGTGTCGCGGCTGAGCATTTGTCTGCCATGGCAGCGCCGGAAAATGGAAGCAGGAGTGAGCCCCAGAGCGCCGCAAAAACCACCGTTCGCGCCGACGAGAGTTTTGCTAGTTTCAAATCAAATTTCATGAGAGCCTTCTCATTTCTTCGGCCCGACCTCGACGAAGGGGCGGGCGTACCTTTGTGGGATGCGAGCAAAATAAAACAAAGAACTTATGGAAGAACCTGGCCGACTTCCGCTCGAAAGATCCAGCCTCAAATATCGGCGCTCGAAAGCTGGAGCTTACAATCTGGGCTTACGATATCGGGGGATGACGCTACCGCTTCTGCAAATCTGGCGGCCAGCCGGTCGAAGAAATATTGCAACGAAAAGTACTCCCCGTCAACTAAAAACACGAAGCAGTGTGCAGTAAGTTGCAGTTCAGCGCAGGATGGCCGACTTGGCGCTAAAAAGTCGAACCCGCGTCGGTCGACCAGTCCACGGGAGCTTGCCAACCGTCAGTTATCGGGTAACATGTGATGTCGCCGCAATTCCAAGGAACACTGTGACAAACAGAATTCTGATTGTTGATGACTGCCAGCCGGTGCGGGAGGGAATACGGGGACTGATTCAAGGGCATGAAGGTTGGGAGATTTGCGGAGAGGCGATTGACGGGCCGGATGCCATCCGTAAGGCCTGCCAGTTGTCGCCAGACATAATTGTGCTCGATTTCTTCATGCCGGTTCTGAACGGAATCGAAGTGGCGCGAGAGATTGCCACAAAATGTCCGATCGCATCGGTAATTTTGTGCTCAATGTATCTGGATTCCCAGCTCGCCGAGATGGCGCGGTCCGCGGGGATTAAAGGAATTCTTTCCAAAAGCAACGTTGGCCAGATTGTAGAGTGTATTGAAACCGTTTTGCGCGGCGAGAGCTATTTCGCCTCCACAATATGATCGATTCCCAGAAAATGAGGAGGCGCGTGGCGCGCCCCCTCATTACATTCAGTTGAACCACGGTTAAGCCGACTTCCTTGCTTTTTGCTTTCGCGCTTTGTCGCTGACGGCCTGAATTGCAGCTTTCCCCTTACCCTGACCGTGGCCTTCCACTCCTTTTTCAAGCTCCGGAGGATCTACAATTTTCCATGCGCCTCCCTCATTCCAAGGTCCGCGCGCGTCGGTTTCTCCCTCGTCTCCGACGCCGGTGGAATCATTGAAATATTCGTCCACCAGGCCCGCGGTCGGGGGGATTTTCCCGATGGAAAATCGATCTTTCCCTAAGCTTTCCAGGGCCGCGGTGAAAGCTTTCATGTGAGTAATTTCGCGGGTCATCAAGAACTGGAGGGCATCTTTTGAGCCAGGATC
>JALYIM010000294.1 GCA_030775785.1 Acidobacteriota bacterium | reverse complement strand
TGAAGACTTAGCAAACCGCCGCCTTCAGCCACTCGGCCACCTCTCCGTAATTTGCTCCCAAGGCTGCGAAACGTCGTGCGTGGGCTTTTCTGTACGAACAAAATTGTAGATGGAAAAGCTGAGCGTGTACAGCGAGGCGCTTATACGTATTTCGGCGCAGACCCGCTAGCCGTACAAATCAGATTCGGAGACGGCAGGACCTGCCATCTGGTCGGTATGTTTGCCCGCCCGTTTTGCTGCCCCAAACATGGCCCCTCTCGCGGGCATTATTCGAGCAAATCGCATAAAGCCGATAGGGTGAGGAACGTCGTCATAGACTGCCTCCATTCCGCCGCTCATCAAGTAAGTTTCGTGCCAGAAGCCCGTCCCGCCGGAGTCCTTCAAAAATTTCTGCCACCATATTTTGTGGGGTTCGGACTTCGTCCAAACCAACAGCGATTCCAAGTCTCGCCAATATTGCCTCATGCCGACGTGAGGCGGAAACAATGAATAGACAATATTGGGCTCGTGCAGCAGCAGGCCGTCCGGCTGCGCCGCCACAGAGTCAGCGATCTTCATGCCAAATCCCAAAAGTGTTTTCAATCCGGTCAGCCGATTGACCCTCATGCCTAGATAGATCACGACAAGGTTCGGGTATTGGGATAAGTCCACAGTCTGACGGTTGACGTTGGTTTTCATACCAACAGAGATTCAGCGGGCGTGCGAGATGACTCGTGAAATGTTGGACCCGCCCACGCGCCGGCTGAAATCCGAACTTGAAATCTTCGGCTTAGCCGAATAAGTATGACCCTTCGGACGGAATGACAGAAAGTCACGGATTCTGCGTTCTTAGTTCCGCTTGCTGCTGTGTGCATTGCCCCAGATCTTTTTTGATGGAGAGCACTTGCAGTTCATCCGCGCCCGAAGTGCTTTTAGTCTTTTTCCCGGTGACCGCAACATGTGCTCCCGCGGTCATGGGTTCGCCGGACAATTGAAATGTGCGTTTGCCATTGTCGGCGTTTAGTGTTTTGCCATCTGGTCCGACGCACCCGACCACTTGATTGTGATGGTGGCGAAGCGCGAGAAATAATACAGTGCCGCCGACTCCGGCGCCCACGGCAGCTCCAATGGCTGCGCCATGACTATAAGTGCGGCCAGGAGTATATGAGCCGTTCCCGGTTGATCCCATTCCTCCACCACCATACTGCGCCGCTGCGAAGCCGGCAGTGACGAGGACAACGGCGGCGATGCGGCTGAATTTACCAATTTGCTTCAACATGTGAGTCTCCTTTTGACGAAGTGCGCTAAAGCGGTCAGATCGAGGTTTGATCGCCCGATATTCAAACCGTAGCCGCTGGACACCACGCCTCTGTCACGGCGGCGTAAAGTTGTTGTCAAAATTTGTGCGGTTAAGGGCGGATGATTTTCAGGTTAAATACGAGGTAACCGAGAGATGTTTACGATGCGCGGGAGCGCGAACGGCTGGCTGTTTCAATCCGGTTGCGCCCGGATTGTTTGGCACGGTAGAGAGCTTTATCCGCGAGTTGAATCACTCTTTGTACTTCCTGGGTTGCAGATGCTGCCTGAGCTACGCCAATGCTCACTGTAACGTAAAGATTTCCATCAAGAGTTTTGGATTGTGCTTTTCTGGCAAAAGATCCCGCTCGCGTAGTGACTCGCCTATCGGACCGCCGAGGTTCATTGCGCCTCCGCTCTTCGCCACTTCGCAGGCGAAAAGCCGAGGCTTCAATCGTGATTCTCAATGTTTCCAACGGATCAAGAACATCCTTGGCGGACTTACCCGGAAACAGGATTGTGAACTCCTCGCCTCCGACGCGAAAGGCCTGTCCTCCGCCGCCCACCTGGGACAGCCGTCCCGCTACCAGCCGCAGAACCTGATCGCCAGTTTCGTGTCCATAAATATCGTTCACGCTTTTGAAGTGATCTATGTCAACCACGGCAATCGCATACGGCGACTGCAACCGCAGCAGGGCGTCGTTGAATGCGCGCCGGGAGGGCAATCCGGTCAATTCATCGTGATAGGCCAGGACGTAAGAATTTTCTATGATCGAAGCGATCATCAGCAGTCCGGCGGTCGCGAAGTAAGCGCTGCCTGTCTTGCCCGTGCCCTGTGCCTGCATTCCTAAAAAAGTCGCGCACAGCATCCAAAGCATTCCGCTTTCCACCGGCTTATGGTTATACAGAAAACGCACGAATAGAGCGGCGAGCGAGAGCACAAAAGTTACCAGCGCAAGTTGCGGAATCACTGTCCAGTGAAGGGGGCTGACAAATGAGGGATGCAGAAGCGACGGTCCCGCCGTTTGTTCGGGACGGCAAAGCACGGCCACGAAGACAGATTGAAAAAAGAGTACAGCAATTCTCGGAGTGATAGCAGGGAGCGTAAGCCCTCTCTCGCGCGTGTACGAGATAAGCACGAAATTCAGCGGCAGCAAAAACGCAATGGCTTCGAATGCCACTCTTCCCGGTCCAGAAGACGAGTTTCCGTTGGCGAAGAACTCGAGCGACCGATGTGCCAGGACCAGAGTTACCAGGACAGAAAGAATCCGGTTGGAGTGAAAACGCCACGCTAGCAGACCTCCACTGATAAAGACCGCGTAGTAATAAAAATCAATCGCGGCTGGGGAAAAAGAAATGAAGCCGCTCTGCAACAGGAAAACCGCGGCCAGCAACAGTATGCCTCCCGGAATGATCAGAGGCTGCAACACGGTTTTTCTCCAGAATGTTAACTCCGGTAGCGCAATATTCGGCAATTCCAACCTATCCCGTCCTTTCCAGATGTAGTTCGAGGCCATGCATCGGCATTTGCCGCCCGGTCCCGCAATTTTCCATGTTCGATTATCTATGGCTGTGCGCGCCAGCGGCGAGTGTCGCGGCAGGTTCACTCAGAACTTCTGCAAGATCACAAGCGGGAATCTCCAGATCGCAATACTCTTTCTTGACCCAGTCCCACATCCGTACCGGTTCTGTTTCCGGAAGGCGCACACTTTTGTTGTCGTGGAGTGGCTTGTGCGTGCTAGAGCGCTGGCCAACAATGAAGCAGGAGCAAAATCCAACCATGCGTGTGCTGATAGCCGAAGATGATCCTGCCATTGCCAGTTTTGTTAAAAAAGGATTAACCGCCGAGCATTACTCTGTGGACGTTTCAACCGATGGCGAGCAGGCCAGAGCCATGGCGAGCGAATTCGATTATGATCTGGTGCTTTTGGATCTCACGCTGCCACGATTGGATGGAGTCATGATTCTTCGCCACTTGCGAGTTCGAAAGCCCAGCATTCCAATTCTGGTGCTCACCGGACGAAGCCAGGTGGAAGACCGTGTGCAGTGCCTCGATATGGGAGCTGACGATTACATGAGCAAGCCGTTTTCTTTCTCGGAACTTTCCGCGCGTATACGCGCGCTGTTGCGACGAAGTCATCTTCCTGCGGAATCCTCAAATTGGACCGCGTGGAACGCCGGGTGGAGCGGGCGGGAAAGCGCATAGACCTTACATCAAAGGAATTCGCCCTGCTCGAATACTTCATGCGCAATGCCGGACGGCGCGTGACTCGCGCCATGATCATTGAACATGTATGGAACCTATCTTTCGATAGCTCGACGAATGTCGTGGATGTGTATGTAAATTATTTGCGTCGCAAAGTGGATGATGGTCATGGCAACCGGCTGATTCACACCGTGCGCGGCGTTGGATACGAATTGAGCGGCGCAAGCGCTCAGTCCACCGGCGCGGCGGTCGCTAACCCGAGCTAAGTCTTACGAAGCTGGGCGACCCTTCCTGAATCGGCAGCCACCTCCGATAAAAAGACGATTCTAATACTGCTCTAATC
>JALYIM010000293.1 GCA_030775785.1 Acidobacteriota bacterium | reverse complement strand
GGGTTTCCTGGACATCGGATGACCGATATATCTTCGCCGCAGTCGCTGAAGGCCAGTCGGATGTCGTGCTGCTTGATGGACTGTTGGGCGAGTAAGGTTGAGCGTTAATGTTGGCTGGCGCAAGCATGCTCTCTAGCGAGCTGAAGCTTAAGAGCTCTCCGTTTTATTTATGAGGGACCGGCGAGTAAAAAAGCCAGGTCGGCGAATTTTCCCGGCGGTTCGAGCGAATAGGGAGTTAGCTCACGCCAGTTTGGGGAATGAGTTGTATTGTCTTCGGGACAGAAGTCGCCTCCCGCCCGAAAGACAATCACTTTATAAACGTACCTTCTGTCTTCTGCAGGATAATAAGCAATTTCGAATGCGATTCCTCTCTTATTATCTACCCAGAAGATAGGCGGACGGTCTCCCAATGCGCTGACGGTTGGACCTAGTAACACATAGGCTTTCAAATTCTTATAAGCCCGGCGAACTTTATCTGGAGAATCATACGTCGTAACACCCTGGGACGTACGGAACCGAGTGGTGGCCGATTCAATTTGGAAAACTTTGTCAGACCTCAACCGGATAAAGACATTCCCTTTCCCGACCTCGTTCGAGCCGTCTATCCAATTGAATGTGGCGCCACAGTCGCCTTTCCAACCCTCGTTTTGTCCAGGTGTTGGTGGAAACAGTTTCAGCGCCTGAATTCTGGTCTCCCCCAATTTCAGACGGCCGATTCTTAATCCTGGGACGATCAAGCGGTCTTGAGCGTCGCTAGCATGTTTACTCTTCACGGGGTTAGCAGCATACGGGCTGCTCGTGCCAATAGCTATGGACGTACTAAAAATCAATACTGTGAGAAGTCGAAAGTTGAGCATGCTTTTAACAGTTGACCATCTGTGCCTCAACTACGGTGAATCCAAAAACAATATCGTGAAAGTCATAAAACATCACCCCCATCGTCCTGGTGGTTGGTGCCTGAATCCAGGTAAGGTAGTCAAATTCGCGTAACGCCGCGTTACAGAAATTTGTGTGGCGGAGATAATTGAAAACAATGGGAATAAAAACTCTGGTGCCGAAGAAGGGACTCGAACCCCCACACCCTTGCGGGTACATGGACCTGAACCATGCGCGTCTGCCAATTCCGCCACTCCGGCAAAGTGTCGTGAAGCGGTCTCTTGAGGGCCGCTTTTCAGGAAGGACTACGAGGAATATTCTACAGGGGTAAAGCTGCCTGTCAAACCCTGCCATCAGCTTCGACGAGATTTGCATCCAAGGGTGCAGCAATCCAGCTAAACAATTTCCCCGGGGGAACGAATGTTCTCTGATTCTTCATCGGAAAATCCTGCGAATCAGACAGAGATTACTAACAAACAACTGAGACGGCTTGCTCACGATTTGAGCAATTCCCTTGAAACGATACTGCAGGCGGGATATCTTCTCGGGCAGTCAAAATTAGGCGAGAAAGAAAAACAATGGGTGCGGTTAATTGACACCGCCTCGCAGGATGCCGCCCGTATCAACCGAGAGATACGTGACGTTCTCAAGTCGCAAGGGGAGGGTCGCTGATCTACAGATCTAATATGGAATGAAGCCCAGATTCTTAGTCTGGGCTTATTCGTCCATCCAATTGCAAAACAATTTAGTCCACTCAGCTCGCCAGTTTCGCAGTCATTGAGATGTTGGCTTTCAGCACCTTCGATACTGGGCATCCGCTCTTAGCATCTTCTGCCGCCTTCTGAAAAGCCGCAGCGTCGGCTTTTGGCACTTTTCCCACGACATCGAGATGTACGGCTGTTATGGCCCATCCGGACTCTTGTTTTTCCATGGTCAAAGTTGCGGTGGTGTTGATGCTTTCGGGCGTAAGGTTGGCGCCGCCAAGCTGCGCCGACAATGCCATAGAGAAGCAGGCCGCATGCGCCGCAGCAATCAGTTCTTCCGGATTTGTCCCTTGAGCGTTTTCAAATCTTGTGCTGAACGAATACGGCGTATTGGACAGCACACCGCTGGTTCCGGAGACTTGTCCCTTGCCATCTTTGAGCCCACCCTTCCATACTGCGCTAGCTTTGCGTTCCATTCGTTTCTCCTGGATTATTGATTAGTCTCTCATGATTGATTGTAAAAGGATCGGCGGGCCCGCGTTGTGCATTCCCTATGGAAAAATCAGGAGGAGGTGGCAGCCTTCCGGAGTTTTCCTTTTAAATCAGTATCCGCTCGGACCGGCAACTCAACAACTTCATTCAACGACTGATCCGTTGGCTTCTTTGGGTGCAAGAGACACTGATAGGCTCTTTTTGGAGAAACTTAAGTTACCTTGCATCCCTTGCCTGCGAACGGCACACTACTACTCTCCCGTTGAGCAAACTATGAATTCTCCCGCAACTGACAGGCGGCGTCCTCGTGCGAAGATGGTGATGGCAGTCAGGGTGACGTCTGCAAGCGTTTCCGGCAAGGCCGGAGAACTCGTCCACACACTGGACGTAAGTGTGGGGGGAGCGAAGCTTGGCGGGCTAAGAGATCCGCTGAAGCCCGGAGACTTGCTTACTGTGCAGCGCAACCATCAAAAGGCCAACTGCAAAGTCATTTGGGCCCGCGAAGTGAGTGAAAAAGAGATGCAAATCGGGATCGAGTTGCTTGATACAGACGGCAAAATCTGGGGCTTGGACCTTGCCCAGCACGAGAAAGATGAAGCGAAGAAAGCCGACTCAGACTTTCTGGCTGTGTTGTCAAAGAGTAGTTCCTAGCTGGTTTCCGATTTCGTAGAGCCTCACCCCGTTAGTAACTTGAATCTTCTTTTCCTCTGAGACAAACTGAACTGCCCTGCGGTTTGCCGGCGGGTCTACGACGATGCGCGGAGAACGTTCAAGACGTATTTATGCCCGCTATCCGATTGATATTCGCGTCACTTTGAGCGTGTATCGTGGAGGAGTGAAGCACGATTTCTGGGGACGCACCTCAGATATTGGGGAAAAAGGCATAGCCGCGACCGTCACCGGCAACCTGGAAGTCGGTGAAATCGTGACGATGCGATTCGACGTTGCAGATGTCCAATTCGAGCCCACCGCATGTGTTCAGTATCGAAGAGGCTATTTTTGCGGTTTTGAATTCTTGAAAATGAGCAGCCAGCAATTGCAACGGCTGAAGAAGACATGCGATCAGCTAAGGTTGTCGTCGGACCCCGTTACTCCTCAATACTGAGCCCCGAAACTACCCGCTTTATTCCTCAAAACTTGCGGCAGCCTTTCGATAGCGGTAAAAGCGCGGTCGTCCACGATGTTTCCAATACTTCGAATCATAAGAATCCATCCGCAAGCCGGTGCTGAGCACGCTAAAAAATTCGTGCTGCTCGGGATCTGTCACAATTCCCGCATGTCCCCGCCATACCACTAGATCGCCTGGCTGAGGATGTTTTACGTAATGAAATTCCGGAATACCGGCATACAGATTGGAAGTGGGCGCATAGGCGAAGTGATATCCCGCGCGATCGTAAACGCTGTGGACGAAGTGAGAGCAATCTCGCGCCGAATGAAAGCGCTTTTCGAATGCGGTATCTACAACCGTCATCCCTTCTTCTGAGTTCAACAGCTCGGCGGTGCCCTGCTTCGGCGGGGGACCGTCGTGAAGCTGCTTGTGACGGGCCAGCGCAGGTTGGGATAACAGCGCGGACACCAGAACGAACAGCGCCGCTTGTTTACAGCAATCCATCGCTTTATTTGGATGCCATTTTGAATGGCTGGGAGGGCTTGGGGTGGGGAGATACGTGACTTTTGTAACTTTGCAATCAAAAAGGAGCGCGGTCTTTACAAGAAAAAACCGCCGGAAGTTCTCTCCGGCGGCCTAGAAGTCGAGATTACAAGTTCTGCAGAGTTTACTTCTGGCAGGACTCGCTGACCATCTTGACGGACGTTACTGTCATATGTCCGTGTTCAGAGGTATCTTTTTTGACCCCAGAGTCCTTGGCAGCGTCCTTTTGCGTCTTCTTTCAGGTTGTGCATTTTAGCGTTTTTGACGACACCGGTTGCGGTCACGGTGTGGCCCACGTGTTTCGCCAGGCCTACGTGAGAATTACTCCGCACTTCCCATGTGCTGCCGTCGTCCCCGACCAGCGTAAATTCGTGGGCATCTTCCCCTTTTGCGAGACAGCCGGTTATCGTCCTTACGTCGGACTTCGACTTCGCGTGCGCGAGTTGTCCCGCCATCAAAACGCCCAGCACTGCGAAAGCGATCCATAGTTTGTTAGTTTTCATTTATTCCTCCGTGAAAATTAGATTCACACCGAAATCCGAAAACATCAGCCTGATGTCGTTCAGAAAATATCATGAGTGGCGGCTGTCTGCCGCTTCCTTACAGAAAATAAGTGGGCGCTTCCTGAAGCGGGCGAGATTCAGGAGCAGGATACTTCGACCGGGAACGAGCGCCGCTGCGCGAATCTCGCTCTCTGCCCAGCAGGACAAATGCTCTGCCTCAATTATGGCATTGATTATGACAGTTTCTGAAGGACGCATTCTTTCGCACGCTTACTTTCTGACGGCCTTTACTTCCAAGTATTCCGTTTTCACCTGAGTCGTCCCGTCGGTGGCTTCATTCATGGACGACCACAAATTCTCCATTTCCCCGGTTAAAGATTTTTGGTCCTCCGGGCCGAGTTTCGAGAACGCCACAATTGTCGGTCCGAAGTATTTCTTAAAGAGAGCGACCGTACCAGCCGGAGAAAAAGGATATTTGAAATTTACGGTGCGCTTGGTGGTCTCAACTGATGATGCGTGGGGCTCCAGTCTCTGCCGAACCGTGGTTTCTTCTCCCCACAATACCGGTGGAGGAAGATCCGCGCGAGGCGGAACGTACTTCGCGCTGGTGGCAAACATTTTTCCGGCAAAGCCTTGCGGAGTCCAGTTGGCGAGCGCAATAACCCCGCCCGGACGGCACACACGCGCCAGTTCCGCCGTTGCCTTCTCCGGGTGTGGAGCGAACATTACGCCAAACATCGAAACCACGTAGTCAAACTGGCCGTCGTTGTATGGTAGGTCTTCCGCGTCACCTTCTTCGAACCGTGCTTGCACGTTCTCGCTCTGCGCTCGCGATCTCGCCTGTTCGAGCAGATTGGTTGCGATATCAACGCCCGTAACCGCGGCGCCCGCTTTGGCTGCTGGGATTGCAGAGTTGCCAGTGCCACATGCCACATCCAAGACCTTGGCACCAGGCGAGATTCTAAGCCGGCTAACGAAATCTTCTGCCTCCGCTTCAAGATAGTGTCCAATCTGTCCGAAGTCGCCCGCCATCCACGTGCTCTTCATACGGTCTTTCATCACCTTTTCTTCAAGAGAAATGTTCATCGTCACCTCGCACGCAAAGGTAGCATAAGCAAAATAAGTAGTTCGGTGACATGGCCGCCCGAACGATGCGAAACGCCTTAAGAATGCGGCTCCGGAGGACTCTTTTCAGAAAATGTGAAAACTCGTTCACGTGCAAAGTTTTGTCATTTTTTGTAGATGGCTGAAAGCCATTGTTAAAGACTTCAGATGCAGAGATCGGGCGCGGGAAAGACCAGCAATGGCCTTCGGCGTGCACCAAGAGGTCCAGGAGCACACGAATGTCTATGCGATCTCTGAAAGTACTAGCGTTATCCGTTCCCCTCGCGTTGCTGTTGGTAGCTTCGGCTTCGGCCAACACTTGCAACTCCTTCGGCACTTACACTTGCATGAAGCCCACCCCTAACCTCGTCCGCGTAGGTGGACAGGCCGGCACAGGCGGGTCGGTAGGCACCACTTCCGGTCTGATTACTGGCAGCAGTTTCACTCTCACAACCGCGAACGGCTCGTCCGCGTCCGACCTGATTGTGGCCGCGGCGTTCCTCAACACCTCTCCTGCCGGCACTCTGAATGGAATCAGTTTTACCAGCCTGACCAGCTTTCCAGAAGGCTCGGCGACTAATGCCATCATTTCAACTTTGCAAGGGCTGAACCTTTGCTCAACAACCTGCAACTTGACTTTACGGCTACGTTGATCTGCACCCCGCGTTGGCAGCAAACGGCACCGTCACCGTGAACATCGCTAACTTACCGAAGGGCACCGCTCTCTACGGTCTGGCTTGGAATACGATTACAAATAGAAAAGGCACGATCAGCGGTATCAACTTCATCACTCCGAATTCCGAGGCCGGCATTTACCAACCGGTCGCCGCAGTCCCGGAGCCCGGAACGATGGCGTTGCTGGGCACCGGCCTGGTAGGTCTGATGGGCAGCGTACGACGACGTCTCAAGAAATAACTACAATTCACAGATCGCAACGTGCCTCTCACTTGCCCCCGGAATAATTCCGGGGGCTTTTTATCGTCCGAAGAGAGGCTTGCAACTGCCTCGATTAAAATTGACACTTAGATCTCATGAAAGCAATCGCTGTAATTCCTGCGCGACTCGCGTCGTCGCGCTTGCCGCGAAAGATGTTGCGTGACATCGCGGGGGAGCCGCTGATTGTGCGCGTCGGCAAAGCGGTCCGATCGTGTTCGCTGCTGGCTGAGGTGATCGTTGCTACTGACTCTGAGGAAATTCTTCAACTTTGCAAACGCCATGGGCTTGATGCGCGGATGACTTCCAGCACTCATCGCAGCGGGACTGAACGCGTACATGAGATTGCGTGCACAATGGCGGCAGACGTCTATCTAAACATTCAGGGCGATGAACCGCTCACCCGCGCCGAGCACATTTTCGCATTGCTCAAAGTAATGGACCAGCCCGGAGTGCTGGTAGGAACGCTGCAGACAAAGGCGAGTGAAAAGGATGTGAACAATCCAAACGCGGTGAAAGTTGTGGCCGATGCGGAGGGGAAGGCTCTCTACTTTTCTCGGGCCACGATTCCATTTGATCGCGACAAATCAGGAACGACTTACTTCAAACATCTAGGATTCTATGGCTATCGAAAGCCTGCGCTAGACCGCTTCGTCTCACTGCCCGAGTCGCAATTAGAAAAAAGTGAACGGCTGGAGCAATTGCGATTTTTGGAAAATGGGATTGATATCCATGTTGGGGAAACCGAGTACGACACGATTGGAGTGGATACGGAAGGAGACTTAAAACGGGCTGAGGAGATGCTGCGGGCCCACTAGGCTTCAGGTTGAGTCAGGCGCGAGCTCTTTCCCAGGCTTCCGCAGCCTGCACTCTTTTTGAAATTGCGGGATGCGAGTGAAAAAACCATTCCACAAACGTCGAGGGAGAGCGCTCTGACAGATTTTGTTGGGCGAGCTTATTCATCGAGGAAATGAAAGGCACGACGCTGGGGATGGAGTTGAACGCATAGCGGTCGGCCTGGCGTTCATTTCGCCGCGAATAGGCATTCAACGCCGGCATCAACAGAAACGACAGCACCGTAAAAACCAGCACCAAAAGAGGCAATCCGGCGAAATCTGATAGCGTTTCGAACATCCGCAGCCGTTCCACCGCATAGTGAAGCGCCCAGTTTGCCGCCCAAAATCCAAGAAAGGTCATTGCCGCCTGCACGAACATGCTTTTCAGGATATGCCTGTGGACGTGATGGCCAAGCTCATGCGCAAGCACGGCTTCGATTTCATCGGCAGAATAATTATCTAGTAAAGTATCCGCGAGAATAATCCGCCGCGTGCTGCCCATTCCAGTGAGCGCGGCATTTGCCTTCTTACTCTTTTCCGAGACCTTCCATCTGTAGACGCCACGTACTCTGGTGCCCGCGCGCTCTCCCATCACCACCAGACGACGGATCAACTCCTCATTTTCCAAGGGTTCAAACTTGTAAAAAATTGGCAGCAAAAGCACGGGAGCGAGGCGGGCCAGAAGGATAAAAAGTCCGAGGAATGCGGTCCAGCAGATTAGCCACCAATGTTCTGGGAATTGTCGTAGAACGAAGTACAGCAACTCTACGGCGACTTCGGCAAACACCAAGCCTACCAGAAATCCTTTGACCTCATCCCATATCCAAGAAGAGACCTTCTGATTCGACAATTTGTAGCGGTGCTCGAGCCGGAAGCCGTAGTAATCGAGTCCCAGCGCCAGGAGTTTCCCGATGCCCAAGAGCATCAGCACATATAAAAAAACCGCGAGCGTGTAGTTTTCAAATCCAAGTTGCAGGGCGCGATCTCTGATCGCGTTGCTCCATCCGGTTTCCAGTAAAACGACCAGAAATACGAGGCTGACGGCAAAATCGGCGATCCCTAAAACACGGTGGATCCGGTTATAGCGCAGAGCGTCAGGGGAATCGGGCGGCGCCTGAACGTTCACACCTGGGGTTTTCGTTGATTCTGGATTCATTGGTTCTGGTGATTATGCCGCAATTGAGCAGAAGCTGCTGAGAATGTTTGCGAGCTGATTAAGCGAGAAGAGCCGCCACCCGTAGCCGAAACGATTGCTGCGCTCAATTTTTCACGAAGGTTTCGGCGGTAGTCAGAATTTCGGTCACCAGCTCGGGCGAGGCTGCCTCCGCATAAACTCGCAACAGCGGCTCGGTGCCGGACGCGCGAAAGAGCACCCAGGGTTCTGCGCCATTGCCGTTCGTGGAAGCATTCAGGAAAAACTTGATTCCATCCAGATGTTCTTTCTTGATGACGGAATGTTTGCCCAGCTTCATGGTATCCGCGGCGCGGGCTCGCTGGATGGCACTTTGCTTCACTTCTTCCGCAATATGAAGGTCCCGGCGCCCGTAATAGTGCGGACCATATTCACGCTGAAGGTCTGCCACTAGTTGTCCGAGGGGTTTGCCTTCTTCTGCCATCACGTTGGCCAGCAGAAGTGCGTTCAAAACGCCATCCCGCTCAGGCAAATAGCGCGAATATCCGATGCCTCCCGACTCCTCGCCACCAATCACGATTTCGCGCTCCATCATCAAGTCCGCAATGTACTTGAATCCGATGGGACATTCATTCAACTTGCGACCGTATTTCGCCGCGATGCGGTCGAGCATGCGGGTGGTGTTGAACGCGCGCACCACTTCGCCCGGCCACTTCTTGCGTTCCAGCAGCCACTGCAACAGAACGGAAAAGATTTTGTGGGAATCAACGAAGCTGCCGTCTTCGGCCACGGCGCCAATGCGGTCCGCGTCTCCGTCGGTGGCAAAGCCGGCGTGGCACTTTTCTTTCACTACTGTTTCTTGCAGCAGGGCGGTGTGGGGCTCGATGGGCTCCGGATTGATACCGGGGAAAAGTGGATTGAGTTCCTGCCGGATAGCTACATGCTGAATGCCCCGCGCTGAAAAAATTTGACTTAGGATGCCGCGCCCAGAGCCATACATCGCGTCCACCGCGAATTTAAAGTTTGCCTTCGCGATCAGATCCAAATCTACAAATTTGCAGATGGCATCAATGTGCGCTTGCTTGATGTCCACCTCCTCGATGGTGGCATTTTTCCCATTGGGCATCGCTCCCGAGCGAACTTCAGTCTCAATAATCTTCATGATGGCGGGCGTAGCGGAGCCGCCAAATTTTCCCTTGAACTTCACTCCATTCCAATTCCAGGGATTATGACTGGAAGTAATGACCACGCCGCCAGCAGCACCGCCGCTCTTGACCGCGTACGAAATTGCAGGCGTTGGACTGTAATCGCTGGCAAGTTTGACGGGAATGCCCGCACCCGCGAGCACTTCGGCCACCACGCGTGCCAAACGCTGAGATGTGAAGCGCGTGTCGTAGCCGACAACAACCCCTCGGTTTGGGTCCTCATGCTTCAAAACATAGGCAGCGATTGCCCCCGCGACCCGGCGGACGTTCTCGAAGGTAAAGTCATCCGCGATAATGCCGCGCCATCCATCGGTACCAAATTTAATTTCTTTTGTTTCCGCCATTGATTGTTCGCGCACCATTTCTTGTCGGATAAATGTTGCCAGAATTTCGCGTCACACTAATTTCAGGAATTTCTTTTCGTCCAGGTACTTCACGACCTTGCCAACATCCTGCGCCTGATCGAGCGTGGTAATCAGCAAGGCATCGTCAGTCTCGACAACAATCAGATTTTTTATCCCTACTGCAGCCACGAACTTTTTCGGAGAATGAATGTAATTCCCCGAAGAATTCAAAACGAAGACCCCTTCGCTAGCGATCAGGTTCGCGCCCTCAGGATGTTTCTTGCTTACATGATGTTCGTGGAGAGCGGTCCATGAACCCAAATCGTTCCATCCGAAATCGGCGGGCAGACAGAAGATATTTGATTTCTGTTCTCCTTTTGTTGAGCGCGGCTCGAGCACAGCATAGTCAATGCTAATGTTTTCACATTGTTTATACAGCCGCGCAAAAGTGCTGGAGAATTTTGGAGTTCCATACGTGGCCGCAATTTGCTCCAGAAGAGCCGCTGTCGTTGGCAAATGCTCGCGCAAGGCGTTGGTAAGAGTACGCGCGCTCCACAGGAACATGCCGCTGTTCCAGAAGTAGTTTCCCGCACGCACAAATTCGGCCGCATGCTTCGCATCAGGCTTTTCCGTGAAACGGCGTACACGCAGGGTTTCCCCGCCAACTGCAGCGGCGGCTTCAATGTATCCGTAGCCGGTCTCTGGGCGCGTCGGGCGAATTCCGAGGACGACGATGTTCTCTCCTGCGGCCGCGAGGTTGATGCCTTCCTGCAAAATTCTGCGATATTCCTTTTCGTCGCCGATCACATGATCAGAGGGAAATAGTCCAATCACAGCGTCCGGATCAGTGCGCAATAGGATGAACGCTGCCAGACCGATGGCCGGAGCTGTATTCCGTCCCATAGGCTCGGCCACCACTTGTTTCTTATTCAAGCGCGGTACCTGCCGAACGATCTCACGCTGCAAGTCTCCGTTGGTGATGATCCAGAATTTTTTCGGCGAAGCGAGCTGGAGCAGTCGCGACACTGTCTGCTGGATCATGGTCTGCTTGCCATCGAGCGCAAGCAACTGTTTTGCTCGACGCTTACGGCTCAGCGGCCAGAAGCGGGTTCCGCGTCCGCCGGCAAGAATTACGGGATAAAAGGTTGTTTGATTTTTAGGCACGGTTCACGCGAACTCTAGTTTTAATCACAATCTGGTAGAAGGTTCAGGCAGCTTTTCCCCGGGAACAGAAGCAACCAGCAACTCAAGCGTCCACTGGGGTCGAACCGAAAATTCCTGTATCGAGGCAGGAATCACGACCGCGTCTCCCTTGGCGAAGGTTACAGCCTCCACTCCGGGAGCTTCAACAATTCCACAGCCGTCCACGGCAACCAGAATTTGAGCCGACTGCTTCAGCGGCGCTTTGCGCGGCTGAAATTGCTGATTGTCCTTCAATTCGAACATATCCACCACAAAACATGGCGAACTGATGAGCGGAGATTTACGGTTCTTGCTTCCGTTCAAATTCAAGGGCGCAGGGCGCATCGTCTTCCCGGACGAAACCTTATCTTTAAGGACCGCCAAGCCTTGTTTTAAATGCAATTCGCGGGGACGCCCGTAGTCATATAGTCGATACGTCGTGTCAGACTGCTGCTGGGTCTCGACGATGATCGCGCCCGGCCCCAGCGTATGGACAGTCCCTCCCGCGACGTAAATCATCTCCCCGGCGTAGACATTGACCCAGTTGAGCAGTTCCTCGGCGCGGTTCTCGTGGATGGCGCGTTCGAAGTCAGCAGCCGAAACTCCTGCCTTAAGCCCAAGTCCGATCTGGGCCCCAGGCTTGGCGTGGGCAACGTACCAGCATTCGGTCTTGCCACAACCTTCCCCGACGCGGTGCGCGGCTTCGTCGTCCGGATGCACCTGCACGGACAACTTCTCATGAGGAAAGAGAAATTTGAGCAAAAGAGGGAAGCGCGTCACGTCGACGGTAGCATCCCCGACGAGTTCACTCTTGTACTTGGAACTGAGTTCCGCCAGCGACTTTCCCTTCAACGGTCCATTGGCCACTGTGCTGTTATCGCCGGTCAACCAGGCTTCGCCGATCTTTTGCTCGAAGCGATGGTTGGGATAAATAGGCGAAAGGTCTTGCGTTCCCCACGGACGTGGGTCGAAAGCAGGCACCATCAAGAATGGATATAGGTCAGTCATGACGATTTGCGAGGGAGTCT
Organism: Acidobacteriota bacterium; assembly: GCA_030775785.1. Taxonomy (GTDB): domain Bacteria; phylum Acidobacteriota; class Terriglobia; order Terriglobales; family Acidobacteriaceae; genus JALYIM01. Next base: position 42,925 of record JALYIM010000293.1, on the reverse strand, counting down.
CCGGCGGGTACAAGGTCTGCCGAATTGATCACTCGACTTAGAAGCTTAACTCGTCGTAGAGGCTGCCTGGGAAAAACAACTGATTTAGAGTGACGAAAGGAACCTGCCTAGACGCTCCAAACCTCGATCCAGCTCGGTGATGGAAGTAGCGTACGAAATCCGAATATGCTCATGGGTGCCGAAACCCTCTCCCGGAACGGTGGCGACATGTGCGTCACGAAGGAGTCGCCCGGCAAAATCAGCTGGAGAATTCACCCCCCCGCGTCCGAAAAACGACGAAACGTTGGGGTAAGCATAGAACGCGCCTTCGGGCAGCGTACACTTGATTCCTGCGATAGAACGCAATCCCTTCACGACGTGATCCCGCAGGCGGATGTACTCGATACGCATGTCTTCCACGCATTGCTGCGGACCGGACAACGCCGCAACTGCCGCCTTCTGCACGATTGACGTTGGATTCGATGTGGACTGGCTCTGCAATTTCTGCATCGCGCTCAGGACTTGTGTCGGAGCTAGGGCGTAACCGAGTCTCCAACCGGTCATGGCGTAGGTCTTCGATAGCGATCCGACGATTACCATGTGGTCGCGATATTCCTGCAACGAACCAATCGAGAACTGCCTCCCGGTGTAATTCAGATAGACATAGCACTCGTCGGATATGACCCAGATGCCACGACTGGAGGCAAGTTTCATGACCTCCGCTAAGTCATCGGGAGACATAACCGCTCCCGAAGGGTTTGACGGCGAGTTAAGAATGATGAGCTTGGTCCGAGGAGTGATTAGCCGCTCGATCATGGATGCGGTGATGCGAAAGCCCTCCTGTTCTTCGGTTTCGAGCAATACACATTTGCCACCGGAATAGCGAATGATGTCCTTGAACGAAACCCAGTAGGGGACTGGGAGAATCACTTCGTCGCCGTGGTCCACGAGCACCTGGATGGCGTTGAACAATACGTGCTTGCCTCCGGTGGAGGCCATCGTCTCTTCACGCCGGTAACTCGAGGCAAAATCTTTGGCGTGGCGTTGAACGATTGCGTCACGCAGTTCAATCGTTCCACCCACCGCGGTGTATTTGGTGAAATTGTTCTGAATGGCGGCTATCGCAGCATCTTTTATGTGCTGTGGAGTCGGAAAGTGCGGCTCCCCCGCGCCGAAATCGACGACATCAATCCCCTGCTGGCGAAGTTTGTCAGCTTCGGCGACAACTGCCATGGTGGCGGAGGGTTCGATGCGAGTGATGCGTTCGCTAAGTTTTAATGCCGGGACAGCTTCTGTGACTGGAGTCATGCTCGTTTCCCTGGTTTTATTTTTCTTACATTGGCTAACTTAATTGCTGGATCCAACTTTTCTCTTAATCTCTGCTCGACCAGTTCGGGGACTAGGCCTTCAATTGACCCTCCCAGTTGCGCGACCTCACGAACCAGACGTGAACTGAGATACGAATATTGCTCTGCCGGCATCATGAATACGGTTTCTAATTCAGGCTGCAACTTCCGATTCATTAACGCCATCTGCAATTCGTATTCGTAGTCGCTGAGTGCTCGGATGCCCCGCAGAACCGCGCTGGCATTCACTCGCAAGGCATAATCCACCGTGAGTCCATCGAAAGTGTCCACGCGAACATTGCGTAGATCGTCGGTCATTGCCTCTAGCATGGACCGTCGTTCCCCTACGCTGAACAGAGGATTTTTGTCCGGGTTGCGCAAAATCGCCACCACCAGCTCGTCGAAAATATTGCTGCCGCGCTCGATCAAGTCCAGATGACCGTTAGTCGGCGGATCGAATGAGCCGGGGTAGATGGCAACTACCTTTTTCAATTTCCCTCTTGTTTGTAACGTTCTATGGCTGGCGAGTTAAGTACAGATTCTATGCGGGCACAGAGGGAAATGGCAATCGTATAAAGGGCCGGCGGGGCATGGGCAACAGGGATGCTTCGACTATTTGAGCTTTCGCTAGGAAAGCTCAACTTCGCGCAACGTGACAGAACCTAAAAATTCAAAGTCATCCTGAGCGAAGTCGAAGGGTCGCTATAAGCTCCCGCCCCCACAACTGGCCTACCTCCGAGCGGTAATCTTCTGCTCCGGGGCCGCGGCGCTCGGCATGGTGGTCACCCGGTTCGTCGCAGCAGCAGCCGGAGCTGCGGTAGCGGCTGCGGTGGCAGCAGGCGGAACGAAAGCGGCACCCAGTCCTAAGTGCTTGCGAACTTCGGATTCCAGTTTGGTGAACGTATCGCGGTTGTCTTTCAGGAATTGGCGTGCATTTTCGCGTCCCTGCCCAATACGCTCGCCCTTGTAGCTGTACCACGCGCCGGACTTCTCCAGCAGCCCGCTATTGGCTGAAATATCGAGCAGATCGCCTTCCCGCGAGATTCCTTCGCCATACATGATGTCGAACTCGGCCTCGCGAAAAGGTGCTGCTACTTTATTCTTCACCACTTTGATTTTTGTCCGCGAGCCCGTCACAACGTCGCCATCTTTAATAGCCGCAATACGGCGAATATCAATCCGGACAGACGAATAAAATTTCAGGGCACGTCCACCGGTGGTAGTTTCTGGATTGCCAAACATGACGCCGATTTTCTCGCGAATCTGATTAATGAAGATCAGGCAGGTTCGCGACTTGGATACTGTTCCGGTCAATTTTCGCAGCGCCTGGGACATTAACCTCGCTTGCAAGCCCATGTGGCTGTCGCCCATCTCGCCATCGAGTTCGGCTTTCGGCACGAGGGCTGCAACGGAGTCCACGACCAGCACGTCAATCGCTCCGGATCGAACCAGCGCCTCAGTGATTTCGAGCGCCTGCTCACCGTAATCCGGTTGCGAGACCAGGAGGTTATCCACATCAACGCCCAGTTTCTTGGCATAGCCGGGATCGAGCGCGTGCTCGGCGTCCACGAATGCGGCCATGCCACCGGTTTTCTGGGCCTCGGCGATGACTTGCAAAGCGATGGTGGTTTTACCGGACGACTCTGGCCCGAAAATCTCCACTACACGTCCGCGAGGAAATCCTCCCACTCCGAGTGCTGCGTCGAATGAAATGGCGCCCGTAGGGATGACCGCGATCGGCACAATTGCCTCTTTCGAACCGAGCCGCATGATCGAACCTTTGCCAAATTGTTTTTCGATCTGGGCGAATGCGAGGTCAATTGCCTTGGAACGTTCGTCAGCCATGAAGTTGGAGCTCCTTAGGATTGCAGATGGTGTTGACGCCGGATTATACACACGAATCGAAGCGAATAAAAGGCGAATCCGAAAAGTTACTCACGATTATATACTTGACACAAGGTCGCCCATTTGTTAATGTTGTCGTCATGGTAATCATTTGGCCGACTTTGGCGGTTTTGATTTCTTCGAATCGTGGTCTTCTATCGCCTGTTTCGCGTGTTGAACTACGTCCTTGTGAAACAAGTGCTTCACGGCCTCTTCGGTTGTCATGTGCTTCGCGTGTTTCTTTTTGGGCATAAAGGAAACCTCTATGAAAGAAGTAATAGACCTCTGCAAGTTAATCGAACAGTTCGGCAGCGAAGAGAAGTGCCGCGAGTATCTTGAACAGCTACGTTGGAACGGTACGAAGCTATGCCTGAAATGCAAGTCGGATAAGGTTTATCCCATCCTTGGCCGCAACCAGTATGTCTGCGACTCATGCACATACCAGTTCTCCGTAACGGCTGGCACCATCTTCCACGATACCCATCTGCCTCTCTGGAAGTGGTTCCTTGCAACCTATCTGCTCTGTGAGAGCCGCAAAGGTATGTCGGCTAACCAGATCATGCGAACTCTGGGCGTTAGTTACAAAACAGCGTGGTATCTCTGCCATCGCATTCGTGCTGCCATGAAAGAAGTAAATCAGCCCTTGCTGGACGGTACTATCGAGATGGACGAAACCTACATTGGCGGGAAAGCAAAAACCTACAATCGGCGCGACAACAAGGAAATTGTTATTGGTATCCGGCAGCGCGGCGGCGATCTCCGTTTCTTCCACGCGGAAGATGCGAAGTCTGGAACCTTGGCTAAATACATCCGAGAGAACATTAGTACCGACGTGGACGTAATCATGACCGATGAGTGGGCTTCTTATCCGAAAGCTATGATGACAGCGGGATTCACGGGACGCACACACAAAACCATCAAGCACCTGTCCAGAGTGTACGTGGATGGCGACATTCACACGAACACCGTGGAATCCGCCTTCTCGCTGCTGAAGCGCGGCGTGATCGGCACGTGGCATAGAGTATCCGGCAAGCACCTTGCGGCCTACTTGGATGAGATGACTTGGAGATTTAATAACCGTAAAAACCCTTTCCTGTTTCGGGATACCATGCTCAAACTAATCACGGCTACCAACGTCGAATACAAAGAACTCACTGCTGCGGCTTAGTACCGACAACTATCTCTAACTCCGAATCAACAGGAAGACCTGAGTCGAATTCTGAATCAACCCTTACGTGAGCACTATGCATTGCGTCGAGAAGAAGTTGCACCCTTGAATCCCCTTCTTTCCGATACACCAGCCTCACGCCTTCCTGGGGTGTACGCATGATCAAACCAGTTGGCCCTTGGCGCAGCGTCCCACCCACCTTCCGAAAATATCAAGAGCAGTTTCTCTGCGTATTCATAGCCTGCCGTGTTGGGCATGATGTAAGCAAAGTGAACCTTGTGTACCATCCCACTATCAATCTTAAGCAGTTTCCCGATCAGCGTGTCCTTGTCCGCAGCAGAAATAGACCAAGGGTCGGCTGGTGGCATTACGAATACTCCCAGCAACGCAACAAGGATTACAACACCTAGCATTGAAGCGAGGAAACTTCTAGTTTTACGGTTTCCCGTTCTCGTCACAACCCAAGGCAGCTGAAGTACGGGATGGATGGTACACGCCACCATTAGCGCAAGGATAACAACGGTTACTCCACGTCCAAGCTTCGGTGCTATAAGCATCAGTGCTAGCGCCAAGAAGGCCGCCACAAACCAGAGAGCCACGTCCAGAGATCGCTTTCGCGGCGAGCCGTGTGCCATGATTTCCCGCGCCAACGCTGCTGCCGTATTTCGCCGCGCTCGGCGATTATTTGGTTCTGGTTCCATATGCGCCCTCCACGCGGGAAAGTATACACACTTTCCTTGCGTGAAGTATATAATCCTGAAGTTACTAGTGCAAAACTTCCCGAAAAGGAAAATTTCCGAACTGCGAAAGTCTTCAATCCACGTGTTCGGATTTTCTCCACAATTGAAGTCGCTCAAATAGCTTGCGACAAGCTCAAGCGCCGGAATCCGCATGCTACAATGAGCCGCTCTAAACATTCTTCCGGCGATGATGACACATCGTTTCCCACGTTCACAGAAACGCGCTGCTCCTGAGGGCGATTTACGCTGAAAACAACTGATCCTGTGGCCCAAGACTCCTCAAAAACCGCTCCCGTCACCTACGCTGATGCCGGGGTGGATATAGATCGCGCCACGCGCACCAAAAAGAGAATCAAGTATCTGGCGCACAAGACTTTTACCCGCGGCGTGCTCAGTGAAATTGGTGGCTTCGGAGGCCTGTTCGCCATTGACAAGCAGAAATATGCCGACCCCGTGCTGGTTTCAAGCGTAGACGGCGTAGGCACCAAGTTGAAGGTGGCGTTCGAAATGAAAGTCCATCACACCATCGGCGCCGATTTGGTTAATCATTGTGTGAATGACATCGCGGTGCAAGGCGCGACTCCGCTGTTTTTCATGGACTACCTGGCCACCGGCCAACTCGAGCCTGAGGTCGCAGAAAAGGTGGTCGAGGGACTCGCTGAGGCGTGCAAGCATAACGGCTGCGCTCTGATCGGAGGCGAAACCGCCGAGATGCCGGGATTTTATCCAGAAGGCGAATACGATCTCGCTGGATTCATCGTTGGAGTGGTCGAGCGTGAGCGCATCGTGACCGGCAAAACGGTCGAAGTAGGAGACGTGATACTCGGGCTCGCGTCGAATGGACTGCACACCAACGGCTATTCGCTGGCGCGCAAGTTGCTTTTTGAAGTTGCTCACTATACCCCGGAGTCTTACGTCAACGAACTGAAGGGCAAAGTCGGCAACGAGCTCATGAAGACCCACAAGAGCTACTGGCCGGCGATCAAGCGCCTGGTGGAAGGCGAATGCGTTTCCGCAATGGCGCACGTCACCGGCGGAGGCATTACGGACAACCTGCCGCGCGTGTTGCCGCGAGGGGTCGCCGCTGTCATCGAAATAGGATCGTGGCCTGTCCTGCCGATCTTCGAGCACCTCCAGCAACTGGGGAACGTTCCTCGCGAAGAAATGCTGCGCACGTTCAATATGGGATTAGGAATGCTATTGGTAATCCCTGCGAAGAAATTCAAAAAAGCTCAAACAGTGATCGAGCGTGCCGGAGAAAAGGCTTTCACCGTTGGACGCATCGTTAAGGGCGACCGCAAAGTCATGTACACGTAGAGATCCCATCTCAGTGTCAGCCTTAGAGGAACTCCTGCGTATTCTCTTAGCTAAGTGGCTGCGAAGCTGCGGAAACGGGATGGTGTTTCTCGTATGCGGAAATCTCAGCCTCATGCTGCAAGGTGAGTCCGATGTCGTCGAGCCCGTTTAACAGGCGATGGCGGGTTGATTCCTCAATCTGAAATTCGGACGAAAAACCGCGCTCGTCGAAGACCCCGCGATTTTCCAGATCAATAGTCAGCTCGTAATCAGCAAACTCTGAGGCGCGGCGAGTGAGTTCGGATACCTGATCCTCTGACAGAACTACGGTTAAAACCCCGTTCTGCACGCAATTGCTGGTGAAGATATCCGCGAAAGACGGAGCGATTACGGCGCGGAAACCAAAATCTTCGAGCGCCCACACAGCGTGCTCACGAGAAGAGCCGCATGCAAAATTCTTTCCCGCCACCAGAATGCTCGCGCCCGCATAGCGCCGCTGATTCAAGGAAAAGTCAGGATCCAGCTTGCCGTCTTTTGATCGCCGCCAGTCGTAAAACAAAAACTCTCCAAAGCCAGTACGCTCGATACGCTTTAAAAACTGCTTGGGAATAATCTGGTCAGTGTCCACGTTAGCGCGGTGGAGCGGGGCGACGCGCCCTTTGTGCACTCGAAAAGGTTTCATTTTGCCCTTAGTTGAAATGCCAGTTGCGAATATCCGTAAAGTGGCCAGTGATGGCAGCGGCGGCCGCCATCATTGGACTTAGCAGATGCGTGCGCCCCCCGCGTCCCTGTCGTCCTTCAAAGTTGCGGTTGCTGGTGGAGGCGCAGCGCTCGCCCGGTTGCAGGATGTCCGGATTCATGCCGAGGCACATGGAGCATCCCGACTCGCGCCACTCGAAGCCTGCCTCTTGAAAGATCTGGTCCAAACCTTCGCGTTCAGCTTCACGCTTGACTGCCTGGGATCCTGGAACCACCATCGCACGCACCTTTGGACTTACATGATGTCCCTTGGCAATGCGGGCGGCGGCGCGCAGGTCCTCCAGGCGAGAGTTAGTGCAGGAGCCAATGAAAACTCTGTCAACGGTGATGTCCTCCATTCGCGTGCCGGGCTTCAGCCCCATATACTCCAGCATGCGTTCCGATGAGCGGCGGTCTTCTGCGCTCTTTGTTGCCGGAATCTCTGGAACTTTTTCTGTGATAGGCACGACCATGCCAGGATTCGTTCCCCAGGTAACAAATGGCGCCAGCTTCGATCCATCTATGCGAATAACTTTGTCGAAGGCTGCGCCTTCATCGGACCTCAAGCCAGACCACTGCTCGAACGCCCGGTCCCAGTCCGCGCCCTGCGGGGCGAAGCGGCGGCCCTTGATGTAGGCGAATGTAGTCTCGTCCGCTGCTACCATGCCCGCGCGCGCTCCGGCCTCAATACTCATATTGCACAGCGTCATCCGGCCTTCCATGGAAAGCGCTCGCACCGCGCTGCCCTTATATTCGATCACATGGCCGGTCGCCCCATCGGTGCCGATTTGTCCGATGATGCCGAGAGCCAAATCTTTGGCTGAAACTCCTTCGCCGAGCTGTCCGCTGACCTCAATCAGCATGGACTTGGCTTTGCGTTGCGGCAAGCACTGCGTCGCAAGTACGTGCTCGACTTCTGACGTCCCAATACCGAAGGCTAAAGCTCCGAACGCACCATGCGTGCTGGTATGACTGTCGCCGCAGACGATCGTCATGCCCGGTCGCGTGAGTCCCAGCTCAGGACCAATTACATGAACGATGCCTTGTGACGGAGAGTCCATATCGAACAATGGAACGCTAAACTCTTTGCAATTTCTCTGTAGCGCCTCAATCTGGCGCGCTGCAATTGGATCGGTGATGGGGGTTCCGCGCGGTTCGGTGGGGATATTGTGATCCACGGTGGCAATCGTGCGCTGGGGTTGGCGCACGCGACGGCCAGCCACCCGCAATCCCTCGAACGCCTGAGGGGAGGTCACCTCGTGAACGAGATGCAAATCAATGTAGAGCAGAGAAAGGCCCTCGGACAGAGAGCGCACAATGTGCGCGTCCCAGATCTTGTCGTATAGGGTGCGTTTGGCCGTCATTTGCTTAACAGGAACTCTGTCTGAATATTTTAGCGTAGCTCGGAACCGGAGGGGAAATGCTGCGTGTCATACCACTTCGATGCTCTCGTCTGTAAATTTCTTGTCATTCTCATCCGAGCCGATCAGTTCGAAGGAATTCGTCAGCACGGCCTTGCCCTTTTCCACGCTGGTGATGACGTAGGAGCAGCCAAACCAATGGGCTTCGGCGAGGTCAGTGACAGACCACTTCGCGGGATGGTCAGGATGCGAGTGATAAAACCCGATGATATCTTCTCCCCGCTGGCGGCCTTCGCGTTGGATCCGAATCAGATCTTTAGGATCAATGTTATAGCGATTGTGCAGAGAGTCAGTGCGCGTATTTCCCGCGCGCGCTATATGGGTCACAGTGCGAGCGCCTGCGTCGTCCATCTGTCCGAGCAGCACCCCGCAACATTCGTGAGGATAAGTTTCTTCGCCATGCTGACGGAGTGACTCATAGTTCGACCTGTCAATTTTCAGCATCAGGATTTGAATGCGGGAAGCTAACGTGGACCAGCTTCCTCCCAGAATCTTTCACTTAAATATTTATCGCCCGAGTCGCAGAGAATGGTTACGAAAACGGCGCGTTCGTTTTTATCGAGGCGTTGCGCGATCTGCAAACATCCCACAACTGCTGCCGCCGCTGAAATTCCCAGCAGCAGGCCTTCCTCGCGGGCCAGACGCACCGCCATTGCGTAGGCGTCCTCGGTAGAAATGCCGAGGTCTTCATCCGCGAGAGAGGCGTCATAGATTTTAGGAACAATGGCGCTGGCCATGTGCTTCGCGCCTTCGATGCCATGGAAAGGCGAGTCAGGCTGCAGCGAAATACATTTGATCTTCGGATTCAGTTCCTTCAGCCGCCGCGTGGTTCCGACAAAGGTTCCGCTAGTTCCCAGCATGGACACAAAGTGCGTGACCTGGCGTTCCGTCTGTTGCCAGATTTCGTTGGCTGTGCCATGGTAGTGGGCCTGCCAGTTGGCGTCGTTGGAATACTGGTCGGCATAAAAATACTTGTCCGGATGATTGGTGTAGAGCTCGCGGGCAACGCGAATGGCGCCATCAGAACCATCTGCGGGATCGGTATAAATAATGGTCGCGCCGTAAGCGTGCAGAATATGCTTTCGCTCGATGGAGACGTTTCCCGGCATGCACAGCGTTACCGGGAAGCCGTCGGCGGCGCCGAGCATGGCATAGGCAATTCCGGTGTTGCCGCTGGTTGAATCGAGCAGGGTAGTCCCCGGACGAAGTTTATTTGCCCGACGGGCCTTGGCCACGATGCGAGAGGCAGCGCGATCTTTGACCGAGCCTCCCGGATTGAGCCACTCGGCTTTGCCCAGCAAGTCGATGTTGGGCAGATCGCGAGTAATGCGTTCCAGGCGGATCAGCGGAGTGTTGCCAATACGCTCAGTGTTACATTGCCCGAGACGCGGGGCGACCGCAATTGTCGTAGATTCGTTTGCGGTGGCGATCTTGGAGGTTATTCGGCCCATTTGACGATGACAGCCTATGACTATCGTAATCGCTCGCATCTGCTAAATAGCACGCTGCGCGACAGTTATTCGATTATAAGAGAGGATGCGCGGATACATTAGTCGCGCGCAATGCATCTTTTCGAGGGAATCGCATCTAATCAATCGGAGCGATGAAAGGGACCGAGATAAAATGGCAACTAAAGTGGAACAACGGACGTTCGAAGACTCGCTGACCTGGCTGCGCGAGCACGGATTCGATTTGCTCGAAGCTCCCGGAACGCAGGGCCGTGTGTTCCTGAAGAAATACAGTTGCTCCGCTGCCATCCAGAAAGATGAAGATGGGGGCGTGAAGATTTTTGCCCACCCTGGCTACCTCATTGGCAGTGAAATTTCGAAGCTCGTGAATCGCGGGTACCAGCAGTTCCTGAAAACATCAAAGAACGAAGTTCCCGCGACCGCCGACCATTTGAAGGCTCTACAAAAATTCACCGAAGAGTTGAAAGAGGGACTGGGACTGCCCAGCCTCTACAACGAATCGCTTGGTACCGTAAGCGAGTCGTACCAATACGACCGTGTTAAAGACCGCGACAAAACTTCGTCGGAGCGTCCACAGCGTCCGTGGGAGAAGGCCGGGGCAATGGCAGCGGCCGCCACCAAGAAGACCCGCGCCTAGATTTCGGGCGCAATTGTTACGTTAAACTGCTTCCCGTGCTGACTCCTCTCGAAGTGAAAAGTATTGAGGACGATGGTTTTGCAATTGTCCCAAATTGTCTTTCCGGTCAGGCACTAAAAAATCTCGCCTCACTCCTAAGTACCAACCACTCTCAAAGGAATCTCTTGCGAATTCCGATTGTTCGGGAATTGGCGAGTTCCAATCCCGTTAGACAGGCTATCTCGACCATCCTCGGTAAAGAGTGCTTCGCTGTAAGAGGCATCATGTTCAACAAGACACCTGCTTCCAATTGGAAAGTCGTATGGCATCAAGATCGGACAATTGCTGTCCGGGAGCGCAAGATCATGCTTGGTTTTGCCCCCTGGTCAATTAAGGCAGGTGTGGCACACGTCCAACCTCCAGCATCAGTTATGGCCGGGATGCTATCCATTCGGTTGCATTTGGACGAAAGCCGCGAAAGTAATGGTCCGCTACGAGTGATTCCTGGTTCTCATCTGGACGGGTGCCTTACCGCTGAGGAAATCGCAAAGTGGAGAACGCGACCAAGCATTACGTACCAAGTCCGGACTGGTGGCGCGATACTAATGCGCCCTCTTTTACTACATGCTTCATCCGCGTGTTTAAAACCTGAACCACGTCGCGTGGTTCACCTGGAGTTTGCCGCGAGTGACCTCCCTGGCGGTCTAGAGTGGCACGACCGCGTGTAGATAGCTCGGGCCAGACGTGTCTTGGTATCGAAGTGAACGTTGTGAGAAACTGAGGCGCCCCGGAGAATCTCTGTTTTATGCTCAGAAACTGTTTCGCGTTCCTGTTTATCTTTCTGTTATTGCCGGGGGACCGACTCTTTAGTCACGACGCGATGGCAAGCTCGAGCGGCCATGATCAGACCAGCGTGGAAAGTGTCCTTCATCAACAGGTCCAAGCCTGGAATCGCCACCACCTGAGCGCTTTCATGTCCGGGTACTGGAATTCCCCAGACCTCACGTTCTTTTCGGGGGCTAAGAAAGTTTCCGGCTGGCAGCCGACTCTCGACCGCTATCGCAAGAATTACCAGGGCGAGGGACACGAGATGGGCAAGCTGGAATTCTCTCGAGCTAAACGTTCAGATAATTGGAAACGATGCCGCGTTCGTTCGCGGAGCTTGGCGCTTAACCATGTCAGACGGAAAAACGCCGCACGGTTTGTTTACGCTGGTATTCCGCAAATTTCCTGATGGATGGAAAATCATTCACGACCACACATCCGCGGAATAAGACTGCGAGCTTTACCTCGGCAACGGCTCCGCAAGATTAGCCAGCGCGTATCCCATCACTGCCATAGCCGCGGCGTTCTCGCGCAGTTCCTGGGGGACGACTTTGTCGAGGGTATCGGCGGCTGTGTGGTGATAGTCGAAGTATTTACGCGAGTCTTGCATCAGGCCTAGCAAAGGCACTCCGGACTTCTCCATCGGCGCAATATCAGCGCCCGGACTTTCGTTCTCCGGTCGGATTAGGTTCGAGCCGTTGCTGCGAAGAACGTCGGCGATGGACTGCAAAATTGGCAGCGCTGCCGGAGACGCTTTGGCGTTGAATCCCATGGGATGTCCCGCTCCAGAATCACTCTCCATCGCGGCCACGTAGTTGGCGAATTCGCCCGCGTGCGCTTTGGCATAGGCGTCGTGACCGCTGCCTCCGTTTTCTTCGTCCATCCAGGCAATCACGCGAAGGGTCCGCTTGGGATGCAGATGAAGCTGGTGAATGAGCTCGGCAGTTTCCATTGCGACAACCACTCCGGCACCGTCGTCAATTGCGCCCGTTCCTAAGTCCCACGAGTCCAGATGGCCGGAAACTATAACCACCTGGTCGGGGTGCTCAGATCCCTTAAGGTCGGCGACGACATTGTGTCCGAGGACTGGTGGTCCGGTTTGCGAAGTCAGAACCAGATGCATCCGCACTTTGCCTTGCCCCGCCAGATCGGCGATCAGGCGGGCATCTTCGGCAGTGACGGCGCCTTGCGGGATGGGAGCGGGCAAACTCCATCCGGTGTGCGGTAGACGGTAGTCCGCGGTTCCGACTGAACGCACCAGCGAAGCCACCGCCCCAAGTTCCGAAGCCGCCTTGCCTCCGCGACCGCGATAGGCGACCGTTTCGGAGTACGCATCCATTGCCATGCCGTTGGCTGCCTTTTGCTTGTCGAAGATGACGTTGAACAACACGATCTTGCCGGCTACTTTGTCTCGGCCCATTGCCTTCAATTCGTCGAAGCTGTTGACGACGACAATTTCGGCTGTAATGCCTGCGGGTGGAGTTGGAGCGTTACCACCCAGCGCAGTTAGAACAATCTTCTGGGTCAGCCCGGTTGTTCCGCCTGGGTACTCGACCAATTCGGCAGTTTCAACTCCACGATTCCAACGCGGGACATTGACCTCCTCCGTCCGCACCTCGAGGCCTAGCTTTCGCATCTCCTCCGCCACGTAACTGACAGCAGCCTCAGCCTGCTGCGAACCCTCCGGACGGGCCCCAATGTTCTCGGTCAAATGCGCCAACTGGCGGTAAGCGTAGTCGTCCCGGAGGGCGGCATCGCGTAACTCAACCAGCTCGCCAAGGAGCTGCGGAGTGACAGCGGAACTTCCGGCGTGGTCCGCAACTTTGTCGGCATAGCCGGGCTTCGAAGGCTGCGATTGTGCAAGAGCACAGTTTCCCAGCGTGAAGAGCATGAGCAAGCTTACAAATGAAGTACGTGCTTTGGGCATGGACATATCTTGATCGCGACCCATGAATATACTCGATAAGCGATTTATTCTCCCACTCTCGTTCTCGAAACTGACAAAATCGCAAGACGCGGCGCGATTCCGCGCAAAGAAAAGCAGCCTCATTACTGAGGCTGCTTTCCCAAAAAGAAGCTGCGTAAAGCAGAGGATCAGAGAAAGTAGCTGGACAGCAGCACCGCGAGCCGGTGCGGCTGAGTGGATGGATGTCGAGAGCGGCTAAGAGTGAGGATCATTGCGGCCTCTTTTGTGGAATGACAAGAAGCACGCATCACGCCAAAAAGCCAGCGGACGAAGGCTATTCCCGCACTCGCCGCAAGTGGCTGCTGACGCTGGAATTAGGGTCAACCCCAAACGCAGGTGAATGGAAAGTGTCAGTGGTTGAAAGAGAGTAATGCAGAAACCTGCACATTTCCTGAATGCAGATTCTTCAGAGAGAAGTCAGGAAGTCTAGGTTGAAGCTAGGAGTTGCCCGCTACAGTGCGCAATTTGCCCGGCAAGAAATGGTACGGAGGCCATGGCCCGCTAATCACCAGTTCACAATTCTTTAACTGCTTGGCAGCGCTGCTGTACCGGTTCTGATATTTCTCCACCGACTTCGAATCAATCAAATGAGCGATATCAATCAGCATTCCGCTGGTATTCATCCGTTTGCAACTAATCTCTTCTTCGAGAGGATTGAAGAGCTTGTGTACCTGAACTGACAAGGCGCGAGCTTTGGTCTGGCGTTCGCGATCTTTTGAGGCTTTTTCTTTCAGTTTCATCAGATACTCGCCGCCAACGGTGTCCGGAAGCGGTACGTCTGGCATTGACTCTCGCATACTGCCATCCTTCACCAGAACCTTCAAATGCATCTCGGACTTGCCTCGCAACCGGGCAACACTGACGCCAAATGCGCGACGGTTGGTACGGACGGCTTGTCGCAATGCCTCATCGGTGTCGAAAATTGTCCCAAACCGGAATGGGAGCACGGTACCACTGCGGAAGCAGACGCTCACGACGTGAGCATGCTCCAGGACCGTCTTTTCCTCCATCTTGCCATCGCCTGCGGCGCGGTCGTACTCGCTGACAATTACCGCGAAGTCGCCGCTGGGATAGCTCAGTACCGGGGCGCCGTTGACTCCCTGAACGCCCTCCATAAGAAAAGGACGTCTGGAGCGTGTTCCGTTGGCGCTGAGTGCTTGTTGTTCCGTGAGGCAGTACGCATACCAAGACATAGGGTCTCTCCGAACTCAGTCCGAGGGCTGGAGGCGCACCCCGAACGTCCGTGAACAACTGATTACATTCGTTTGAACCTAGGAAGAAAGGGCGGTGCTACTAAGGTGAAACGTTTAACTACAACGTTCTATGTACATAGTATTACCGAAGGGTGAATTTTGCAACAATTTCGTTGCATCTAAGGCGAGAATTCAGGGCGGAAATCGGGCTGGAACAGCAATTTTTTACCTGCTACGGAGGGAGGGTAGATCGGTTTTTTCGGTAGCTCTGGTGGATGCACGCTCCTGCAGCGCAGTCGTCGCTACACGTAGCATTTCGTCCCAGGGAGCGGGCTTGCCGGTCCAAATCTCGAACTGGCGCGCCGCCTGATGCACGAACATCTCAATGCCCGCGATGACTTCTGCTCCACGGTCCTTGGCCAGTTTCATTAGCCGGGTCTCGGCCGGATCGTAAACCATATCAAAAACATAGCGGGCCTTAATTTCGTCAGCGTCAAGGGGCGATTCGCGCGTGTTGCCCATCCCGACGGGAGTCGCGTTGATGATCACGTCAAAGGCCAGCTTCTTCAGATCGCTACGTTTTGCCGAGCGGGCACGAGCCTGACGTGCAAGTTTTTTTCCTTTTTCGGCGTGCCGGTTCAGAATGTAGACTTCGGCTCCACGCTCCTTGAGGCCGAAAACCGCAGCCCGGGCTGCTCCGCCCGCCCCTAAAACCAAAATCTTCGCACCTTCAATCGTGATGCGCTGTTCCAGCGGGCGGACCACCCCTGCGGTATCGGTGTTGAATCCATATAGCTTGCTGTCTTGCGCTCTTACGACGGTGTTGCAGGCGCCGATTTTTGTAGTATGCGAATCCGTGTTGTCGAGATGCGACACGATGGCTTGCTTGTAGGGCATGGTCACGGAGAGCCCATGAATCGGAATGTCCTTCACACACGCCATCAAATCCTTCAAAGTCTTGGCGTGCAGGGCGACGTAGACACCATTCACGTTCTCGCGCCGCAGGGCTGCATTCATGATCGCCGGGGATAACGAGTGCGCGACGGGATCTCCGGCAACACCATAAACGCGGGTTGCTGGATCAATCTGCTCGATCCGATAAGTGTTGCGCAACTCTTCACTCGTGGTCTGTCCAGGAGCGGTTTTTTCGTCAGGATTTAGCGCCGCGAAGGTGAAGACGCTACCGGCACGTACTCCCAGAACACGGCTTGGGACGCCCTGCTCTCCCATGCACATGCCCACGAGCATCCGCTTGTCGCTATTCTGCTCCAGAAACTTCATCATGGTTATGTTGTCGTGGAGCGTGGTAGCGGTGGAAACCAGTTTGTAGATGTCGGCAGGAAACGCCACCATCTTCTCAAGCGTTTGGTCTAAATTCCTCGTCGCTCGAAAGTCATGGTAGGAGAGAATTAGCGCCGCTTTAGATCGCAAGCGCTGCAGTTGGATAGGCTTGCAGTGAGTCGCAGTCTCGATTTCGACGTCGAGCAACTGGCAACCAGAAGCCGACGCCTTCTCCAAAACCTCAAGCTGGGAGGCGATTGATCCTTTAAATTTGCCTCCGCTGGCAGTCCTACGGCAGGTTCCGATGGCGATTACATGCGGATGATAGCCAGTGAAGTTCTTGATCTGCGCCAGCGCCGACAACGGCTTTGCGAGATAATCTAACCTGAACTCAATAAAAGGGTTATCCCTTATCAGTACCTCGGCCTTCTGTATTAATTCGTCGGCGTCGGAGCCAGTCACCGCCACACAGACCCGTGGCAAGCGCGTGCGTAGCAGCCTTGAAATGTGATTATTAGCGCTTGCGTTCATCGTGAAGGGGAGTCGGCGCGATATTACAGGCGCGTAAACGCAGATGCAACAGCGGATTGAGAAATCATCCAACGGGGAAACTTTTTATGTTCATCGCATAACACCTGCGTAACCTTGACCGCCGATGCCCCCCTTGTTACTGTCCGGTGTGGAAGCCTTTTGTTTGCTGCATTTTGGGGCAACGAATGCCTTACTTGGGCTCCGAGTTCGGGAGGTAATGTGAAGAAAATAGGATTTCTAGCGATATTGGCTCTGTCGGCGGCGTCGTTCGCACAAAACCCCGAAATGCCGCCTGCGGCAAACGAAGTGAATATTACCGCTCCTCAGGGCACTGAGTTGACAAATGGGAGCTTCCCATTTGAGAGGGTTCAGGCCCCCTCCCCAGCCGATCTTTATTGTGCCGGATTCATATCGAAGCCATTGCCGAGCGCGAATTTTGTGGCCGGCGGCCTGGAAACTCCCGCCCAAACAAAGTTCGTTAATGGCGATATGCTTTACCTCGCGGGCGGTGGCTACCAGACCGGCCAGCAGTACAGCATCGTGCGCGAATTGCGCGATCCCAACCGTTACGAAATGTTCCATGGTCAGTATGCAATGCTGAAGGCGCTTGGGCAGCCCTATTCCGAATTAGCGCGTGTTCGCATCATAGACAGCCGCAGCAAAGCAGCGGTCGCCAAGGTTGAGTTTAGCTGCGATCCGGTGGTTCCGGGTGATTACGCAGTCCCTTTCGTGGACAAGACCAAGGTTGAGTTTCATCCTCCAGTGCGGTTTGACCGGTACTTGCCGGCGAGCAGCAAGCCTTCTGGGCGCATTGTTATGGCCAAGGATTTCGACACGGTCCTCGGCCCAGGGGTGAAGTTGTATTTAAACATGGGATCAAATCAGGGGCTGAAAGTCGGCGACTACCTAAGGGCGGTGCGGACTTACACCGCAACCCTGGAAGACCCGGTGGAGTCGATTTCCTTCAAAGCGTCCAGCAATGAAGACACACAAAAAAGGCAAGCCTCAGTTGAGCCGAAAAGATTCACGCGGACGGGCGGCCCGGAAATTCATGTGCGCGACCTTCCACGACGCGCGGTGGGCGAAGTTGTGGTACTAAGCACTACTCCTACGACTGCCACGGCGATGATCGTGTACGCCCTCGAAGACGTGCATCTCGGAGATGGCGTGGAAGTGGACCAGCAGTAAGCTTAAATTTTTCAAGAAGTAACATTGGGAGAGGGACTAGCCTCTCCCATTTTTCTTGCATCGCGGTCTCCAAACACTTCCGCAGTAAAAGCTGCAACTGTGGCTCCAGTTTGCCAGGCGTCTGGCGGCAAGCCTGCTTTGCGGCAAGTGTGCTCCAGGAAAGTAATCCTGTTCCATCCGTGCTCGGTTGCTACCTGCGGAAGCAGCAAGCCACGAAACTCATCGTAGGCAATCAGGAGTCCATGCCTGCCGACCTCGATCTCCTGTGGATCTATCGGGAACAGAGGCGATAGAACACTCAACAAAATCTCGATATTTGCAACTTCCTCTCGCGTGATGGGTGGGAAGCGAGGATCGTCAAACGCAGCGGAGCGGGCAGTCTCGATCACGCTTTCATAGAGCGAATTGGTCGGGTAAACGCTGCCCACGCACCCGCGTAAGTTACCAGCAACGCAGACAGTTGTGAACACTCCGCGAGGTTCGGCAAGATGCGCCGTCGGCATAGAAGATGAAATTTTGACACCTTCCAGCCGGGAAAGAATTGACTGATGAGCGAGTTCAATCAAAAGAGAACGTTCGGTGGGCGAAAACTCATTGTTCGCTCTTAAACTTGTAGAAGGACTTTCAGACTGCGGGCACATCGCGTTTTCTCCGGCGACTGAGGACGAAGGCGCGGCGGCGGCGTTTCACAACGCGCCTATCAATCTTTGACCAGAATGCGACGAAATAGTCTATGGCCGAAGCCAGCGATAGAAACACCATGAACCATATGGCGAGGCGCGCAATCCAATCCACCGGGAAGATGTAATAGCTGTAAATCGGCCATACCTGCCAGCGATGATCGAGGATAACAGCCACCACTGACACAATCTGCACCAGCATTTTGAACTTGCCTAGATCGCTTGCCTCGATTGTGAAGCCCTCTGACGCGGCGATCGAGCGCAGTCCGCTGACCAGAAATTCGCGCCCGATAATTACCACCGCCATCCAAGCCGGCACCAGCCTGGGATTGAATTGCACCAAGGTGATGAAGGCGGCAGCGATTAGGAGCTTGTCGGCCAAGGGATCGAGAAGGATCCCCATGGTTGTTATCTGATCACGCTTACGGGCGAGATAACCATCAATTCCATCAGTGATGGAAGCGGCGATAAAGAGGGCCGATGCGAGGAGTTCTTTTTCTCCGCCAGTGCCTTGAAAACGATTAGTGGAAAGAATCCAGATCAGCAGTGGGATGCTGAAAATGCGAGTCAGCGTGATGGAGTTCGGCAGGTTCACCGGAAATCGGGTGTTTTGGCACCGATTAAATCAAAATCGGTGCCAGCCCAGATTATGCTCCAGTGCCAATCAGGAAGCAATGAAAGCTGTATCGGCATCCCATCTTTCGTCTCGCGGTCGCCCGAGCGAAGGGGACATCTTTTCGCGGCGTCCGACTACTTCTGTTTGGCAGTAAGCTGATCTTTGATCATCTTGTAGGTAGCCGCGGGAACGATTTTCTTCCTTACCAGCTCGGTCTTAGTCTTGTAGGGACGGCCGTCAATGATCTTCTGCGAGTAGACTTCACCGATTCCCGGCAGAGCGTCCAGTTGTTCCTTGGTGGCGCTGTTGATATCCAGTAGATCGGTATTGGTCATGCCGGCGCTGGGCTTCTCGGTCTTGGCCGGCTTGGCGGTTTTGGTGGCGGTTTGAGCGACACCCGAACCGGTGATTAGAGCGAGAACAAAGAGCGCCGTCAAAAGACGTGTAATCAGATTTTTTCGCATGCACTTCCCTCCTGGATTGAATTGAGCTGGAATTCTACGATGTCGAGCCGTCAAATGCCAGTTATGTCAGGCGTAAATCCCGCGCTGCCTGATGGTGTAGGCCACGCGATCAATGGCCAGCATGTAGGCTGCGATCCGGTTGTGAACGTTGTGCGTCTGAGCGTAACGTACAACATCGTCGAAGGCCGTGACCATGATGTGCTCGAGCTGCTCGTTCACCACCGACTCCTGCCAGAAATATCCTTGCCGGTCCTGCACCCACTCGAAGTAAGAAGTAGTTACACCCCCAGCATTGCAGAGAATATCGGGGATCACAAATACTCCCTTGTTTGCAAGAATTTCGTCAGCAGCCGCAGTAGTGGGTCCGTTGGCACCCTCTGCGAGAATTTTGCACTTCACACGGTCGGCATTGCGGCTGGTGATCTGGTTCTCAGTGGCGGCGGGAATCAGAATCTCGCATTCCGTAAGAAAAAGCTCGGCAGGATCGGCTTTGTCGGCCTCAGGAAATCCAACTACCGTGCGATTTTTTTGGCGATACTCCGCCAGCGCCTTCACGTTAATTCCATTTTTGTTGTAGAGGCTACCTTCGACTTCGATGACTCCGATGATTTTGTAGCCTGCTTCCGCCATCAATAATGCGGCGTTGGAACCCACGTTTCCGAAACCCTGAACGATCACGCGAGTGGATTCGCGAGCCAGTCCCAGCTTCTTGATAGCCTGCTCGCAAACGATCATGATGCCGCGTCCAGTGGCCTCACGTCGTCCGCGCGAACCGCCAATGTTGATTGGCTTGCCGGTTACCACTGCAGTGACGGTCTGGCGCATATGCATGGAATAGGTGTCCATGATCCACGCCATGGTTTGCTCGTTGGTGTTGATGTCTGGGGCCGGAACGTCTTTTTCGGGTCCGATGAAATCAACCAGTTCTGCGGTGTAGCGGCGGGTCATGCGTTCGAGCTCGCCCATGGACATCTTGTGGGGATCACAAATCACGCCTCCCTTGGCGCCCCCGAACGGGATGTTCACCACGGCACACTTCCACGTCATCCAACTCGCGAGGGCGCGAACTTCGTCCAGAGTGACGTCGGGAGAGTAGCGGATGCCGCCCTTGCTGGGACCACGAGCAATGGAGTGCTGCACGCGGAAGCCAGTAAAGACTTCGAGGCGTCCGTTGTCCATTGCGACGGGGATGTGAAGAATGATTTCGCGCGTGGGGTAGCGCAGGACCTTCATCAGTCCTTCATCAAGGTTAAGTTTTTGCGCGGCGTAGTCAAAGCGGGCTGCCTGCGCCTCCCAGGGATTAGTCTCCTGTTCGAGGGAAACGGTCTTCATTTGTCAATCTCCGATGTATGGGTGCAACGATGGGATGCGGGCCGTCACCGAAATCAGCGACTTGGGATGGGCAGGCAAACAGCACAGTATAAGCAGCGGGAGGGGATACGGGCAAGCTGACGTTCTTCGCAGAGACCACTCTCTTCGACTTAGTGTGTGTGCTTCGATTTATTTCACGTGATGCAAATGTCTCCCCACCGATTCCAAGATCAGACCGAGCAACGCATACGTGAAGGTATTGGCTGCTAGAACCTCATAGAGATTAATGGGGTGATGCATTCCAACTATCGCAATAGGGCAAGTCAAACTGACCAGAGTCCACACATCCCGCATTCGTTCACTTGTAGATGGGAAGGTTGCCCAAGCGTAAAATGCCCAGAAGATAGCGACTAGAAAACCTGCACTCGCCCACATGAAGATTCGGCGTTTCATGCTGTGCTCCCGCTGATTGTTTAATGGTCTCACCAATTGCGTGACGAATCTAATGGCGTTTTGCTTTTGTAAAAGTTTAACCAACCGATGCCAGCCGCACCCCGAGTGCTAAACTACTGGCACTTCTATGGCTGAGTCTCGAACTTCGCGCACCTTACTTTGGATTTTGATCGGGGGAGGGGCCTTCTTCCTCTTCGTATTGGCTGTATTCACGCTTGTCTATGTGACTTTGCACGCCAGCGGAGGGCAAAGCGCCGGGCTTGGATTCGGTGACAAGATCGGCGTGGTGGATCTGGAAGGGGTCATCCTGCAACCCAAAACTGTGGTTGACCAGCTGAAGAAATTCGCTGACGACGACTCTATCAAAGCCATCATTCTCCACGTGAATTCGCCGGGTGGAGGTGTAGCCGCGTCCGAAGAAATTTATCGCGAGGTCAAGCGTGTGCGTGACGAGAAACACAAGCGCATCGTGGCCGCGATTGAGACCGTCGGAGCCAGCGGAGCTTATTACGTTTCGTCCGCTACGAACAAAATCTACGCTGATAACGGCAGCATCGTGGGATCCATCGGCGTCATCGCCGAGTGGGTGAATTACGGCGATCTGCTGCGCTGGGCCAAGCTCAAACCCATCACCATGAAGGCGGGAGAATTCAAAGACACTGGGTCGCCGACTCGCGAAATGACTCCGGCTGAACAGAAGTACATGCAGTCGCTCATTGACAACATGCACACCCAATTTATTCAGGCCGTGGCAGACGGACGAAAGGCAAAGGCCGAAGACATTCGATCCATCGCCGATGGAAAGGTTTGGACCGGCGAGCAGGCACTTTCGCTTCATCTTATTGACCAGTTAGGAGATTTCCAGGCAGCTGTGGATGACACTGCAAAGTCGGTTCATATCTCTGGAAAGCCGGTGCTGGTGCATCCGGAAACTGATCGCAAGACACTGCTCGACTTGTTATTTGGAGACATTTCCGAGTACTTGCCCACAAAAGCCAAATTGCTGGAGCAGCAAACCGGCTTCTACTATCTGTGGAGGTAGTTCGCCGCGTTTCTGCTTTGAATAGCTCGCACCCAAGCTTCCCCGAAGTTGCCACTTGCGCACAACCCCTGAAATTTGAGAAGGTTATACGGATCGCGCGGTGGAACTTGCTGGCTTGCGAGGGTTTGACGCGGAATTCATTTACGAGAATGGAGCGACCGGACGTATGACTAAAGCCGATTTGATTGATGAAGTTTCGCGCCTGGCGGAATTGACCCGCAAAGACAGTGAAGTCATCGTTGAGACGATTTTCGACAGCGTGGTGCGCTCTCTGAGAGTCGGCGATAAAATTGAGATAAGAGGGTTTGGCAGTTTTCGAACGCGCCAGCGCAAGCCTCGGGTCGGCCGCAATCCTAAGACTGGAGAGCGGGTTGAAGTTCCGGCGAAGAAGATTCCTTTCTTTAAACCCAGCAAAGAATTGAAAGACCTAGTGAATACTGGGGATACTGCGTCCACTGCTGCGCCCGCGCCGCCGTCGCCTGCAGCGCAGTAATAGGCGCATCTAGTTCGCTTCCTTGTTATTGCTGTGCCCGTACGCTAGTCGAAATCCCATTCCATTTATGTTCGCCCGCCGCATTCGCGTCGAATACCAGCGCAACGGAAGCCGCGTGCCTTGTCCGATGAAATGGCTGGATAGCTTCGCTATGAGGAATTTCACGAACGCGACAGCCTTCGATGACACTCTTCCGATTGCGGACGGGTTGATGGAAGTCGGCACGAACGTGCCGTTGACCGATTTACAGGCAGCGATGCAAGACTGGTTCCGCAGAAAAAGCTACCTCGCCAAAGAAGAAGAGCTGCTGCTCTCCTCGATTACGACTACCGCAAACCCCTTAGTTTGAGCGCGCAAAACTCTTAGGAAAGAAAGAAAAGTAACGCGGCATTATTTTCTCACTGCTTTAGCTGTTACGTTTGGCCTGCGTCTGCATCTCATTAATCAGCTAGGCTGCAAGGCCGAGAAACCTTACTGGCAGCCGGTTTGCAGGGTATTCGGACATGAACTATTGCTTAATCAATTCGAAGAGAGATTGGAAGCCCGCGCAAGTTGTCGGTGGTCGTAAAGTACGAGAAAGCTGGACCGAACGTCTAAACTGGGACGCGATCCTCGCGACCGTGGCTATTTGCTCTATCAGCGCTGCCAGTTGGAGCGCAATCGCTGCCGCGATTTCCCGTTTGGCGCACTAGTTATTTGGCATAGCGCAGCAGCGAGAAGACGTCATACCCCGCCAATTTCTCGCGGCCTTTCAAGAAGTCGAGTTCCACGACGAAGGCCAGTCCTGCGATCTCAGCCCCCAGGGATGACGCCAGCGCAGTAGTTGCTTGTGCCGTCCCCCCGGTCGCAAGTAAGTCGTCCACGATGAGAACTCGCTGGCCCTTCTGGATGGCGTCTTTGTGGATTTCCAAGGTGTTACTTCCATACTCGAGCGAATAGTTAAATTTGGCAGTCTCAGCCGGAAGTTTCCCTGGCTTTCGCACCGGCACAAATCCCGCGTTGAGGCGGTAGGCGAGCGCGGGAGCAAAAATGAAGCCGCGCGCTTCCATTCCAAGAATTAAGTCCACTTCTTTACCGATGTAATGTTCAGCCAAAGCGTCAATCAGAGTCGCGAAGCCGAGCTTGTCTTTCAACAGGGTGGTGATGTCGTAGAAAAGAATGCCAGGCTTGGGGAAATCGGGGATTTCGCGGATAAGCGCCTTGAGCGGCTCGCAATTAACTCCGTTCGGACGGGATGCAGCGTTGCTTAACATCTACCAGGCTCCTTCAATGCGAAATTTTGTCAGACCCGCTACAGGCTTGGCGTCGAACTCCTCTACCTGATCAACTCGCGCGGCGCGTGGTCCTCGCTGCAGCTGCGACCGAAGGTTAGAGACTTGCGCGGGCGTGCCCATGGCTAGAACTTCCACGCTTGCGTCGGCATTATTGCGGACCCATCCCGCGATCCCGAGGACGTGCGCTTCCCGCTCTACAAACCACCGGAAGCCGACTCCCTGCACGCGTCCGCGCACCAGAAAACGGCGAGCTGTGATTAGATGTGAGGGTGTTTCCATTTTTTGCAGACTGTTCGAGCCTAGTGAAGCCTTCAACTTTTTGACTAGCAAATGAGAATAGACATCAAGCGCGAGAAAGGTAAGCCCCTTCGGAGGTATCCACCCGAATTTTCTCTCCTTCATTGATGAATGGAGGAACCTGCACGATAAGCCCAGTCTCGGTCTTCGCCGGTTTTGTCACACTTGAGGCGGTTGCGCTCTTCAAGCCGGGTTCGGTTTCTACCACGGTCAGCTCGACAGTTTGCGGAAGTTCGATGCCGACTGCTTTGCCGTCGAAAAACTCCACCTTGATTTCAAGATTCGGAATCAAGTATTCCACCGCATCTCCCAGGATCTCGCGCGTCAGGTGCGTCTGCTCGTAGTTGGACGTGTCCATGAAGTAATAACTGTCGCCATCGCTGTAGAGAAATTGCATGTCAACTTCGTCCACATTGACTTTCTCAATCGGATCGGGAGAGCGAAAGCGGTGCTCGAACATCGCTCCGGTACGAAGATTGCGCAGCTTTGCCTGAATAAAAGCGCGCAGGTTTCCGGGCGTGCGGTGCTCGACGCTGAAGACGGAATGCAGATCATTGTTGTGCTTGATGATCATGCCGGGGCGAAGCTGTGTGGCGGGGATAGACATTAATGAATGAATCTCCTGGTAGCGGGGTGGTTTGCGGGTTACGGGAAACTACATCCTGCGCCGCATTCAGATAATCAAACTACTCATTTTAACGGACTTGAAGTTATTTGGGAAATTACCAGCTAGTGAAAGACGGTCGAAAAAAAACCTTTCACCTTACCGAAGAAACCACGATGTTGCTTGCGGGCTTTGGGCGAATTCTTTGGAGAATTGGGTTCGGGAGAGAGTGCTACAACCGGAGCGGGCTCAACTCTTGCGGGCGCGCTCGGTGGCACGCTGGCAACTTCGGGAGTCACAGTGGGCGCGGGCTGCGAATTCCGGGTATCGTCTCCACGGAAAACGAATGGCGCCTCCACTTGCACTCGAACCTCGTTCGGCTTTATCGCCGGCAAAGCGGCACTTTCATCAGGCCGCGAGGCGGCGCGTGACTGCGGCGCAGCAGAAGCGGACTTTTCTGTTTGATCGGTTTGAGCAGGACTGGACGTCTGAGGCGACGATTCCTGGCGGGAGAGGTTCATCTTCTCCGGCAAGTGAGCCTGGGCAATCACCTGCCCGCTGGGCTCGGCGGCGCGCCTCACTGGGAGGCTTGCCGGCGGACAGCCGCAATCCTGGGGCAAGTTCGAATCAAAGGTGTCGAGACGTCCGTTGCGAAACACGATCTGTTCGCTTGACTTAAGCTGGCGGGTTCCGTCGCCGATCAATTCGGAAACGATTACCGAAGCCGAGTTTCCTGGCAGAGAGCGCACGCAAGTAGTGCCGCGAGAATCTGTGCTGATGGCGTAATGAAAGTCGCCGGGTCCCTTCATCACAATGTGGAAGTCCGGCGTGAGGACCGAATCCGCGGAACTCTGCAATTTGTAATTTGCCTCCAGTGCGCCCGAGCTCATACCCAGCATCAAGTCTTGTCCGTTTGACGAAGAAGTCACGGAAACGGTCGTTCGAGGGCAGACGCGCAGTTCGCCCCCGTGCCGTACGCTCAGAATTGCCGTTTCGTCGCCGGCAGTGATCAGTGATCCTGCAGCAATGCCACTGTCCGCCAAAATCAGTTCTCCACGGTTGCCCGTGCTAATTGGAATCGGCATTGGCGAGTCTGCGCGACTGAAGCCCGTAACAGTCGGCGGTGCCGAGGTTTGATCAGATTTAGATTCGGATGGCACTTCGGAATGCAGCCGGATGATAAGGCGATTGCCGGCGGCATCCCAACTGTAACTGCTGGTACGAACGAGATCGAGCATCACTCGTGCGACGGGTGGCTTGCCTCTATCTTTATCCTGATCTTGCAGTTGTTCAGTCCGCAGCGCGGTGACCTGATCATTGCTGAAAGCCGGACGCTTATTTTTTAAAGCGAATTTCGCATTTGGAAGGTCAATAAACAACCTCGGCGGTCCTTCCAGCTTTTGAATGGTAGGAATAACTGGTGCGTTGGCCACAATCTCGACGACGGGTTCGCCATTATCCAATTTGACGCTGACGGATTTGACAAGAATCAGGCGCTCGGTTGCGCTGAAAACGAGGTTCCCCGCCATCAGGAAAAGCAGCAATGCGAAGCTTCGAGCGGAGGGAGACGTCATTTCAACACGCTTAGAGAAAACAATAACATCCGCCCGCAAGCATGAGAAGGAGAACAAGGGGCATATGACGATGAATTTGTGCGGCTTTAGAGGTAAGGGACTTTACATCCGGCTTACGGTTCCGAGAGGAATTCGTATTCGTCAATCACGGCGGCGACCGCCAATTTGCCGGACTGATTTCCTTCGTCCACGCGGACGACTTTACCTTTGCAGCTTACGCGAATGCTCTCCGTCAAAGTGATCTCCGGAGGTAAGGTGAGCGTGAATTCGATGGCAGATCCGGCGGCGATGGCTGAGTCCACATAAAAGCAGATGCCGCGGGCGCTCACGTCGCGCGTCTGGGCTGACTGCTCCGGAAGGCCATCAGCAGGCGCACTGACCGTTACCGGAAGCCGCAGTGCGAACCTGCGCGTAGATCTCTTATCTTGTTGGGCCTCGGCCATGCACCATCCTTTGCGGTTTGTAGCATGGCGTTTTGTGTCCAGCCTGTCAAGGCCGTACTGCGGTGATGTCCCTTATTAATTAGCGTTTTCATATACTCTAAAAGGGACCTGAAGCGCCAGCATCTATCAAATAACACCATGATTTTCGTCCTCGATAACTACGATTCATTCACCTACAACCTGGTGCAATATCTCGGAGAACTGGGTGCGGAAGTTGTGGTGCGGCGCAACGATCAGGTGAGTTTGGACGGAATCGAGGAGATGGGTCCTGAAAGAATCCTCATTTCCCCGGGGCCATGCACGCCCAGTGAGGCAGGAATCAGTGTCGAACTGATCAGATATTTCGCCGGCAAAGTGCCCTTGCTGGGTGTGTGCCTCGGACATCAGGCAATTGGCGAGGCTTTTGGAGGGAAGGTTGTCAGAGCACCCAACCTGATGCATGGCAAGACCAGCGAAGTAGAGCACGATGGCCGCACCATTTTCGCGGGACTATCCTCGCCAATGACTGCTACCCGCTACCATTCTCTGATTGTGAAGGAAGATAAGCTGCCGCCCGAGCTAGAAGTGAGTGCGTTCGCCAACGATTCGGACGGGTCTCGAGTAATCATGGGACTTCGCCACCGGCATCTTCCGGTAGAGGGCGTGCAATTTCATCCGGAGAGCGTACTCACCAGCGATGGCAAGAAACTGATCGGCAACTTCCTTAAACTATAGTAGCGGCTTAAGTTCAGCTCGTCGCCGTTCAGTCCCTCATGCGTGCCGCTTCCACGGCCCGCAAAAGGGCCCGCGCCTTGTTCATGCACTCCTGGAATTCGTTAGCGGCTATAGAATCGGCGACGATCCCCGCTCCCGACTGCAGGTAGGCTTTTTTGCCCTGCATCAACATAGTCCGAATCGCGATGCATGAGTCGAGATTGCCTGCAAAATCCGCGTAAAGAACTGAGCCGCCATAAAGGCCGCGCCGCACAGGCTCCAGTTCTTCGATGATTTGCATGGCTCGAACCTTCGGTGCTCCGGTCAACGTGCCTGCGGGGAAACATGCCGCGAAAGCATCGAGGGCATCGAGTCCGTCCCGTAATTTTCCTTCAAGCGCAGAGACCAGATGCATCACGTGCGAGTATTTCTCCACGTACATCAAATCCTTAACTCTGACCGAGCCGTATTCACTGACTCTTCCCAAATCATTGCGACCGAGGTCCACCAGCATGACGTGCTCGGCGCGTTCCTTTTCGTCATGCAGCATTTTCTGTTCGAGACTGGAATCTTCAGCTTCATCGCGGCCTCGGGGATGGGTTCCAGCAATGGGACGATATTCCAGCTTGCGTCCGCTTACCCGCACCAACATCTCTGGAGATGAACCCAGCACGTGGGACTCCCCCATCCGTAGGTAATACATATAGGGCGAAGGATTCACGGTGCGAAGAGAACGGTAAATGTCAAAGGGCGCAACCTCGGGGATGAAGTCGAGGCGCTGGGAAAGCACGACCTGGAAAATATCTCCAGCAGCGATGTATTCCTTGGCGCGTTGCACGGATTTGATGAAACGCTTGCGACTCGTTCCCGCATGTACTTTTAACTTGGTGGATAATTTGCCTGCGCGGGATCTTTCTCTGTGCCACTGCGCGGGGCGAAGGCCGGCTGCCAGCTTTTTTTCGATGACGGCAATGTCGTGAATGGCACGATCATAAGCCTGGCGCGGAGTTTCACGCGATACGTCCGTGGTGGCGACAATGTGGATCTGATGCCGCAAATGATCGAACGCCAACAGGCGGTCAAAAAACATCATCACGCAATCAGGCGCCGAGAGGTCGGACTTCGCATGCTCGCCAATGTTTTCCAGCTGCCGCACCCCGTCGTAGGCGAAATATCCCACGGCTCCCGCAGTGAAGGGGGGCAATCCAGGAAAAGTAGCCGGGTGATGCTCGCGCAACAATTCTTTCACCAGGTGCAAAATGTTGCCGCGCCGCTGCTCGCTCTTCTTTCCCCGCAGCACTTCGATCAATTCTCCGCGCGATTGCAACTGCATGTAGGGACGGGCGCCGAGGAACGTGAAGCGTCCAATTTGTTCTCCGCGCTCGACCGATTCGAGCAGAAAAGCGTTCGGCTCATTGCCGGCGATCGCCATAAAAGCCGAGACGGGAGTCAGCAGATCGGCGGTGACCGACTTCACCACCGGCACCAGGGATGCGGTACGGGCGAGGCGCGAAAATTCTTTGAAGTCCGGTCGTAGCATGAAGTGGCGTGGCTGCCACATTATATGGGACGGAGTTGTCAGGTTGTGCGCGCGCTCTGCCCGTCCCTGCTCTACCTT
The DNA here is from genome assembly GCA_030775785.1 of Acidobacteriota bacterium. Classification (GTDB taxonomy): domain Bacteria; phylum Acidobacteriota; class Terriglobia; order Terriglobales; family Acidobacteriaceae; genus JALYIM01. The sequence goes on along the minus strand of JALYIM010000293.1, from coordinate 13,722 downwards.
TTTCCTGTGACGACCGGTTGATGCGGGCTGTGCGACCGCGCTTGTGCGAGCTCCTCGTAAAGATTGGCAATTGAGTACGTCACTCCGGCAAACACGTGCCGATGGGGGCCGCCGGAACTGAGTCCTGCTTCAAAGCCACCATCAATCACCAGCCTCGGAGTTAGGGTGTAAGTCAGCGCCCAGAGCGAGGAGGCGAAACTCGGTGCAGTCTTATTTAACCGGGTCTGACCGTAGAATTCGCCGGTGAGCTGTAACCCTTTATAGAGCACATGAGCGAACGTCAGATTCAGTTGTTGATTCGTGTCAAAACCGGAACTGGAACGCCCGATAAAAAATTCCGTGGCATTGAAATCGAAATGAAATTTCGCGATGTCTTTGCTCGCCAGAAAAGTGAATGCGTGGTCCACTTGCCCCGATCCCAACCCGGCGTTGGTGCTAGCCGATGGAATCTTAACGCCGTAGCTGAATGCCAAAGACGGGACTAGTTTCGTCTGCTTATAAACGCGGACCTGTGGTCCAAGCCAGTTGTCTCCGAACGTGCGGTGCGTGCCAGACGCATCAGTTTGAGAGAGAAATGAAGTTGTGTTCCAGCGCAACTCAAGGTCGCAGAGCAACCCAAACTTCAAGAGACCACCGAGAGATGTCTGAAGAAGACCCGCTCCTGGCCATTGGCGGTCCCAGCCATATTCCAACTCCAGGACTCCGTATTGCGTGATGTCGGCAGGATTCGCTACCGTCGGGCGGTTGGGATTTGCGGCAATCGAATCAGCGTAACAATCCGTCTGCCTGCCAATCCATTGTGCACCGGCCGGGGAGCACGCCAGCAAGCTCACTAATATGAGTCGCAAAATCCCCCACGCAGGCAGTCTGAGTGCGTGCGAAAACCATCGCATGCCGCAATCATATAGCTAAGATACTTAGTTCGGGTTCGCTCCGGAGCAATATCGGAAAATGACGGGCAAGGAAAGCAGGGTCCTCGACTTCGCCCGGGATGACAGGAACCAGCCCACGGGTAGTCGCGAGTTCAAATGCAGTTGATTCGAATAGCGCCTAGTGAGGCAGGTATCCTTCTTCGGAGGGGAACTTGCCGTCCACCTTTACTACCTTCACATGGCCGTCCACAGAACGGAAATCTACTAGTCCTACCGCCCCGGGAGTGGCCTCCACTTCCTTAAGCATGTCGGCATCTGAGGCCACGAATCTAATTGCGTCTTTGTGAGTGGCGACCACCGAATTCATTTCGCCCAAAGACATCTTGCCTAGCCTCTCCAGGGTAATCATTTCACCATTCGAGTTCTTGTGCAGCACGACGATTACATCCTTACCGTCTGGCCACTTACGAAGTTCCATCTTGAAAATTCTTGCGAGATGCTTCGAAGTAATGTCTGCGTTCGGATTGGCATTGGCCACCACTACTGCCATGTGATGAGCGAAACAAGGTGCACTCAATAGAATCGCAAAAGTGAAACTACGCAGAACATGGAGGAATTTCATGTCGTTGGTCCTTCCGGCGGCTGCAGCCTGAGGCTACTGCTGACATCCTCTGGCAGCGTCGGGTGGAGGGCAAGTAACGAAGGTCACAGGTGGAGCCACGGGCATCTGCCCAAGGGAACCTCAGCTATAATTGCCCGCCATATGGCCCTCGCCCCTGGCACTCGACTCGGTCCGTATGAAATCGTTACTACTATTGGCGCCGGAGGAATGGGCGAAGTCTATCGCGCTCGCGACACGCGCCTTGGCCGCAAGGTCGCCATTAAAATTCTTCCCAGCCACCTAGCGCAGAGTCCCGAGACCAAAGAGCGTTTCGATCGCGAGGCCCGCTCAATTTCCTCTTTAAGTCATCCTCACATTTGTCACCTCTATGACGTGGGCGCGCAGGATGGGACCAGCTATCTGGTGATGGAATACCTCGAGGGCGAGACTTTGGCGGAACGGTTGCGCAAGGGTCCGCTGCCATCTGACAAATTCTTTAAGATCGCAAACGAAATTTGCGAGGGCCTGGAGAAAGCGCACCGCGGCGGAGTCATTCATCGCGATGTGAAGCCTGGCAACATCATGCTCACTAAAAGCGGAGCCAAGTTGATGGACTTCGGTCTGGCGAAGCCGCTATCCAAGTTCCCTCCTCCATCTGAACTGACTGCCACGAGAAGTGACCCATTGACCGAAAAAGGCATATTGGTGGGGACTGTCCAGTACATGTCACCCGAGCAGTTGGAAGGGAAAGAACTGGATGGGCGAAGCGACATTTTTTCTTTTGGGGCAGTGCTGTACGAAATGTGGACCGGCACCCGGGCATTCGAGGGCAAGACACATTTGAGTGTCGCCTCCGCAATTATGGAGAGAGACCCAATCCCTCTGACTTCACATGCCCGCACTACTCCCGCTAATCTCAACCACGTGATCAAGCGATGCCTGGCGAAGGAACCCGACGAACGTTGGCAGACCGCGAGAGATCTCGCAAGCGAACTTAATTGGACCTCTCAAGCTATAACTCAAGACGCGGCTCTCGCAATACCAGGCGGCGGCAAGAGAGCGCTAACTCTACGAACGCTTTTACCTTGGCTGCTATGTGCGCTGCTGGCGGCTGCTCTCGTTGCCGCGATGGTCTTCCACCGCAGCACAGACGACATCCGTCAGACGAGTTACTTCTTAGCGGTGCTGCCGTTTCCAGTCCACGATATGGCAATTTCTCCGAACGGCCGGACCGTCGCTATCGTGGGATTCTCTGAAACGAAGAAGACCAATGCTTTGTGGCTCTACGATGTGGGCGGACGCGAGCAGAGAAGCTTGCCCGACACCGAGGGAGCGAGTTTTCCCTTCTGGTCGTCGGACGGCAATTCTCTGGGATTTTTTGCTTTTGGAAAACTGAAGAAGCTGGAAATCAGGGGCGGCCCGGTGCAGGTGATTTGCGATGCCCCTTCGGGCCGGGGAGGTACCTGGAACAAAGACGGCGTGATCGTGTTCACGCCCAGCGGTCAGTTAATGGATGGACTTTACCGCGTCTCTGCCACCGGAGGAACACCTACGCGGATATCGCTGCCGGAAGCTAGTCGGGGAGAGAACAGCCATCGCTGGCCAATGTTTTTGCCCGATGGCAAACACTTTCTATATCTGGCGGCCAACGTGTCAGGGCTGGTTGATCCGGATGCGATTTACGTGGGGGCGCTCGACTCGACGGAGAAGAAGTTTGTCACCAAGGCGACCGGAAACGCTGAGTATGCAATGCCCGGATTTCTGCTTTTCTGCCGCGATAGGACGCTCTACGCGCAAAGGTTCGATGCAAACAAACTTGAACTGTCAGGGGAGGCTGTGCCGTTACGCAGGGATTTAGCCTACCTGCCAAGAATTCTTCATGCAGTTTTTTCTGCCTCGGACGAGGGAGTTCTTCTGGCGCAAGGCGGCAGCGGGGCTTCACTTTCCAGGCTTTTGTGGCGCGACCGTAAGGGGGCCGAGATTGGCGAGTTGAGCAAACCTGACGTCTACGCGAACTTGGCTATTGCTCCTAGCGGCAAAGCGGTGGCGGTGGATAAAACAGACGAAGACAATCAGAATGCCGACGTATGGACATACGATTTGCAACCACGCAGCATTAAGCGTTTGACGTTCAATCCCGCGATTGATTCTTCGCCGATCTGGAGTCCCCAGGGAAATCAGCTGTTGTTTGCTTCCGCCCGCGGTGGGACTTTCCAGCTTTGTCTCAAGAACGCAGATGGCACTGGAGAGGAGAAGTTGTTAAGCCTGGATGCAGCAGACCAGGCCGACGCGTATCCCAGCGATTGGGCGCACGACGGAAAACACATCTTGTATCAGCGTGGCACGGAGCTCTGGGTCGCGGAAATGCCGGGACTGAGGACTCGTCCTCTGGTGAAGGGCGCTTTTACCGCAAAGAACGGGCAGTTTTCTCCAGACAGCGAGTGGGTTGCTTACAGCTCTAACGAGAGCGGCAAGTGGGAAATTTATGTGACGTCGTTTCCGGAGGCGAGCGGGAAGTGGCAGGTCTCGACGGCTGGAGGAACGCAACCGCGCTGGCGTGGGGATGGCAGAGAGATCTTTTATCTGGCTGGGGACGGGAAAATTATGTCCACCCCGCTGATGGCCGGCTCGAATTTTAATGCCGGAACTCCTGTGGCGTTGTTTGATTCAAATGCCCGCGAGCTCGTGGCTACATCCGAGATGGTAACTTACGATGTCACCAAAGATGGTCAGCGATTTCTCATCAACACCCAAATGGAAAGAGCCGAGATGCAGCCCATGATGGTGGTTCTCAATTGGGCTGAGGAATTGAAAAAGAAATAACGCGGCTGAATTTCGAACCGATGACCCGCTCTTCCTGAGGTGAATCATCTCCGATACTTTTCATATTGCTCGTAGATATAGTTATCCGTCATGCCTGCGATGTAGTCGCAGACGATTCTTGCTATCGGTTCCTGCTTTGCTTTTGCCTGATAGGCCGATGGTAGATTCTGCGGCTCTGCCATCCAAAATGCGAACAGCTCTCGTATGACCTTTTCTGCGTCATCTTTTTCAGGATCCAACGTCTTAGAAAAATAAAGATTGCTGTAGAGGAATTCTTTTGCTTCTCGTCTCTCCCGTTCCACGGAGGGGCTTAACGTCACGAGCCTTTCCGGGGAATGACGGACATCCTCGAGACTGCGAATCTCCGCCGATTTGACTTGTTGGGTCGTGTTTTTGATGAGGTCAGTGACCAGCGTATCCAGCATGCCCTTAAGGGCTTCATTGAATTCCAGTTTCTCGATTGCATTCGGATACTCACTCTCGGCCTCGAGGTAGCAGCGTTCGAAGATCGGAACATTGTCGCGGATGCCTTTCAAATTCAATAGATGTGATTCGTAGCCGTCATCCAGGTCAGCCGTGTTGTAGGCGATTTCATCGGCGATGTCTATCAGTTGCGCTTCGAGTGGCGGTGACTGCTCTAGTAAATACTGAGAAAGCTCTGGGAAATCGTCCGCGCCGTAATCGCGAGAGTGCTTGATGATGCCTTCCCGCACTTCAAAAGTCAGATTCAATCCGCGGAAAGCTGCATACCGTATTTCAAAATCTTCGACGATGCGTAGGGCATGAAGATTGTGATCGAAGAATAATCCGTGCTCACGCATGGCAGCGTCGAGCGCCTTTTCTCCCGCGTGTCCGAAGGGGGGATGCCCAACATCGTGTACCAGGGCCAGCGCTTCGACGAGGTCTACATTGAGATGGAGTTGCTCCGCGATGGTGCGCGCAATCTGTGCGACTTCGATGGTGTGAGTCAGTCGGTTGCGAAAATGATCGGAGTAGCGACGAGTAAAAACCTGGGTCTTCGCTTCCAAGCGACGAAAAGCTCGCGAGTGGATTACGCGATCACGGTCGCGCTGAAAGTCGTTGCGATAGGGATGAGGCGGCTCGTGATAATGGCGTCCGCGGGAGTCTTCCACGCGCACAGCGTAATCGGCGAGCATGCAGTGAGTTTAGCAGGGAGCGATTGTGCTTTGGGAGGGAAGACTTTTTCGGTTTCAAACCCGGACTAGCTCTTATTCTCAGATACAACCGCTACGACCGCCGCCGGAGATTCAGATTCCGCGAACAATTCTCCGTTCTTGCTATCTGCGTCTTGCTTTAATGCGAATCCTCCTTCGTCAGCAAGTGGCGCGGTCTCGAGGTGCTTGTCATCTTCACCTTTGTCTTCTGTCCGCTCTTCCTTCTTTTCTTTGTCAGGCGCCAGAAACTTCGCAGTATTCAGCAGCGAGCGGTTGAGGGACGGGTTGTATCCAGTCCAGGCACTTTCAGATCCGGTCTCGCGCTCGAAATGCGCGCGCATGCTTTCCATCTTTGAATCGAGATCGTCGAGATAGTGCAGCATGAGCGCCTCAGGAAACATGGGCAGCTTGGGCGATCCGAAATCGTATTGCCCGTGATGGCTGATGATGAGGTGCTCGATCAGCGTCTTGAGTTCCGGTGGAAAGTCCGGCAGCGAGGCGAGTTTCGCTTGCAGCATTTCGAGTTCAATGATCATGTGCCCGAGCAACTGTCCGCGCGTTGTGTAGGCGAAAGAACGGTTGTAACTCAGCTCGTGGATTTTTCCGATATCGTGCAAGAATGCGCCCGTGAGAAGAAGGTCGCGGTCTACTTGCGGATAGTTGCGGCAGAGCAGATCACATGATCGAAATAGCGAAACCACGTGGTCCAGCAGGCCGCCGATATACGCGTGATGCAGGGTCTTGGCAGCGGGCGCGTTACGGTAAGCTTCCGCAATCTCAGGATCATCCATGAAAGCCTTCACTAGCGCTTGCAAATGGACGTTTTGAAATGTCGCCACGAAATCCACCAGCGTCTGCCAAAGTTCGCCGATGTCTTTCGTGGTTTTGGGAAGGTAATCGGAGTAATCTACCTCGGAATCGCCCAGACGCCGTAGCTTGTGAATGGTGATCTGGAAACGATTTTTGTATTTATTCAGCAGGCCCTTTACCTTAAGGAAATCGTCCTGTTCGAAAGCGTTGAGGGCGTCTTCAACGTTGTCCCACATTTTGGCCTCGACCTGGCCGCAGCGGTCGCCCAGAGTCAGCGCCAGATAAGGCTCGCCAGTTTTCTTTGGCTTGACCTGTTTGGAGATACAGACAAACGTGGACGTGATGACCTTATTTTCGTGCTCAGGACAGTCGCGTAGGAAGAAGTCCTTCATAGCTGCGGTCTAGCCTTCCACGGAGTGACGTGCGCTCCCAACAAAGTTGGCGAGAATTTTGTCATTCTTTCGAATATTCTAAAAGATGCCAAACTTTTTCTTCTTCTTCAATTGTTTTGCCGTGACATCTTTTGTAGTGGTTTCCACCGGCTTTGTCTGGTTCGGACTGGCGCCCGTATCCACGAAGCCGGGCTTGATATCAATGAAGGCTTCCTCGCGTAACTTCTTTAAATATTCGCGTAGCGCCGGTTGCAGCTTCTTCATATAAACCGCATCCTGTAGACGAGGCTCGACTTCATTCACAGGAGGAAGGCCGGCATCCTGGTGCTCGACCACCTTGAGGATTACATATCCTTGCCGGGTGCGAATCACGTCAGTGACATCGCCCGCTTTCATTGCAAAAGTTTTTTCCTCAAGTTCTTTTGCCAGCATGCCGCGCTTGAACAATCCGAGATCGCCACCTTGCGCGGCGGATGGCCCGTCAGAGTTCTTCTTTGCGACGTCCTCGAAGCTTGCGCCATTTTTAATTTGAGCTCGCAGGGCTTCGGCTTTAACCTTTGCGGCCTCAAGGAGCTGCGGATCAGTGGTGGCAGCGTCCTCGGGCTTCTTGCCTTTATCTGTCGAAACTAAAATCTCACTTAACTTGATCTGTTCGGGACGCTCCAGATCTCCCTTGTGTTCGTCATAAAATTTCTTTTCTTCTTCTTTGGTGATGTTTAAGCGGGAGCCGACTTCTTTGCCGATGACCTGCTGGGTAATGATTTGCGTGCGGATATTCTGCTTGAAGTCTTCAAACGAAACGCCTTGGGCCTGCGCGGCCTTTTCCAGGTCGTCCATGTTTTCAAGTTTCATTTCCTTACGCATTTCGTCGAGTTTCTTGATCAATTCCGTGTCTGCGGTGATGCCGAGGTCTTTTCCCTTTTCCAGCAATAGCTGCTGGTCAATCAGGTCGCGCAGAACGTCCTTATCGCGGTCGGCAATAATTTTGTCGGCGTTGCTGGGGTCCTGTTGATGCGCTTCCGTCTTGAGTTCGTCCTTGCTGCGCTGGTATTCCGTGCGAGTAATGACCTGGTTATTGATGCGCGCGATGATTTCTTCGACAACCGTGTCGGCACTGAGGCCAGCCGAAAGAGCGGAAACGCATAAAACTAAGAGAATGTTTCTTCGCATAGGGAATAGATCCAAAGTCTAAGGGGAAATTGTAAAAATCAGAATTTGCGTTATTAAATTGTACCTCTCGGCGAGCCACTCCGTACACTGATGCCGCAGGTAGTAATTCGAAGGTGGTTTGAAAGATCTACTGAGAATACTTGCTGGCGAGGTACTTCCCGACTTCACTTTGCAGTTGCCCGTAATCTGAGTGGATCGTAGAACGAAGCGCGGCCTCAGGAGAGCTCCCCTCGCCAAGCCGCTCGAGCAGACGTTGCAAGTCGCTCATGCCGTAAGTCTCGTTGATGTATTGGACCGCGGCGAGGGATTCATCGTATGCGAGGATCGCTTCAATTGGTGAAAAACGCATGAAGCTCCCTTCGAGCGTATTGAAAGGAATCTCGTGCTGCTCCTGAAAGAGAACCGCAAGACGTCGTCCATGGGAAGAGAGTGATTTAGGCTCGACGGCCTGAGCAATGCCTTCATTCAGCCATTGCGGACATCGTCCACCGGCGAGCTGACTGATGAACGAATGTGCTAGTTCGTGTTTCAAAACACGAGCCAACTGTGGCGTCATGGAACTAAGGCCTTCAATTGGGATTCTCAACTTCCCATCGTTCACCGCGCCGCTCCAGGATGGCGCCTGAGTTACGTCGAAGAACTCCTGCGATGTGTAAAGCACGACGGGAATGCTGCTGCGGGGAGCCACTCCCAGTGTTCGCACGAGGTCGTCATACTCGGCATCGAGGGTGCTCATCAACTGATTGCGCAGCGATTCCGAAGTCTGTTTCCCTTCGTAGCGGAAGGTGAAATGACCGCTCTCGCGTTGCACGAAGTCGGCTTCCGCACTCGATTCACGCTCAGCCTTCGCGAGAACCGTTTGGATCCTTGCGTCGGGACGAATTGCGAGCGAACGTTTCCAGGTGCGGATGGCGTCGCGATCGCTGTCATTAGAAAATTGAACGTATCCCAGCATATTCAACGCATCGGGCGAGTCAGGAGCGATGCGAACCCCCTGTTCCGCATAAGGCAAAGCTGCTGCCGCATTTCCTGTTCTGACCAACAGAGCGGAATAGTAGTTCAGGATGGCTGGATTGTCGGGCTGCACACGCAGGCCCGATTCGAAATAGCTTTTTGCCTTGCTGAAATTTCCTTTTTCAAACTCGTGCTTGCCTGCGATGTAAAATCCGGCAGCAGCGGCGGCACTAGCCCCGCCATGTTCTAAAGCTGACAAGGCATCGGTGTCCACGACGCCGTCGCGAATAATTTTGTCTGCGATTGCTGAGTCGTCCGACGGAGAAGCCGTCGGGTTCATGGCAAGAATGTCTTTGTCACCGTGCGCGCTGTTGTGGTGAGATTCCGATTCCGGTATCACTCCCCCGGCTTCGCAATAATTCACCGACGCTCTAGGGATGGCGTAGGTATCGTCGCCGATGCTGTACTCAACTTGGGTGGCGGTCTCGTGGGTCTGGTCGGCCCAGATGGTGCGTCCATTCTTTAAATGGATGATGTCGCCCGCAGCCGTCGCGGCACATAACGCCGAAAGCCCGGCGGCTGAAAGCAACCTCACCAAGAAGATGACAAATGAGCGCACTGGGCGCATTCTAGAACACCGTGACGTGGTCGGCAGGTGACCAACGTAATGAGAAAAGTTCGCGCCATCGGGTGGCTGATAGTTGGGTTCGCTGCATGGGGGATCGGAGCCTCGGCTCAAGATGCGGCAACACCGCCACAAAAACCAGCTCCAAATTCTGTTGCTCCCCGCAGCGGTCCCGCCGCCAATCTTTACGACCAATTGCGCGCGGTGGGCCTCAATGCAGCACGCGTTTATCACGTTCGTGAAGCTTCCATTGACCGCGCCGACCTGCATTTCACACTGAACGACGGCACGATCGGATTCACGGCAGATGTGCTCGGACGCATCACCGGCGCATTTTTCAATGGAGACGGAGAGGTATTGCTGGTGCCACCCAATCAGGTCGAGCGCTCTTCCATGGCGCTTTTTACGGGGGCGGCCATACTGGAAGAACATTTCGCGTCCGCTTATTTCCGCTTCAATGACGACACGTACGCCGAGTTGCAGACGTCACTTACTCCGAACGAAAATGCCGCTGACTTCGTAGCTCGCTGGGACCAGGATGCTCGTACTCTCGCCCAGGAAGACGCGCTGCGCCTGCTGATGACTTTTAGCAACTTTCTTCCCAGCGCGGGGCCTGCGGAACGCTCTGCGGATGCGGACAAGAACTCGCATTCCGACCGCATGCTTCATGCGCGCGTGGAGGGGATCAAACTCGGAGTATTTGATGTCCGCTTCGACTCACTTGCCGCCGAGCAGATATGGGCCGGCCAAGCCAAGAACAGTTCAGGCGAGAGTTTTTATGATCTGTGGACCTCATTCTCTCCCAGGCCGCCTTTAAAGCCTCACATTGCGCATCCAGATTCTGAAAGCGGAATTGGCGAAGAAGGCAGCAAAGCCGACACATACAACTTATTTCGCTACCGCATACGGTCGCAGGTCAGACCACCAACCACGCTAGACGCGGACGCGACCGTCACCATGCAAGTGCGTCAGGGCGGGCAGCGAACTGTGGTTTTTGAACTATCGCGCTTCTTGGTGGTCAAAAAGGTTGAGGCGGACGGGCATGCCATCGAGTTCATACACAATCAGTCGCTTGAAGGGACCCAGTTGGCCCGCCTTGGGAATGATGTTGTAGCGATAATTTTTCCGCGTCCGCTGCGTACTGGCGATCACGTCGAGCTTCATTTCGTATATGGCGGCGATGTGCTGTCCGAAGCAGGAAACGGACTTCTTTACGTTGGCGCCCGCGGAATCTGGTATCCCAATCGCGGACCGGCGATGTCCAATTTTGATCTTGAATTTCATTACCCGGCAACTTGGACGCTTTTGGCCACGGGGAAGCGCTCGGATGCGGCAGCAGATACCTCGAGTCACGATTCCGGCGAAGCGGCCGCGCTGCCAGGAGAGCAGGTGGGCCGTTGGATCTCAGAGCGAGCCATTCCGTTCGCCGGATTTAATCTCGGTAAGTATTCGAGGATGGTGGCACATGCCGGAACGATTAGCGTCGAAGCTTATGCCACACCTGGACTGGAACGGGAATTTCCAAAATTGAAGGCGGAAGAAGAATTTACTCCGCTCCCAACCCGGCCTGGCGCGATCCGATCGCCGGTGCCGATCCCTCCGCCTCCAACGCCTTCCCCTGCCAGGAATGCTCAATCAGTCGCACAAACTTCTGCGCATGCCATAGAGTTTTTCGCGCGCCGCTTCGGTCCTTTCCCCTATGGAGAGCTGACCTTGACGCAGATGCCAGGCACAATGAGCCAGGGGTGGCCCGGGTTAGTGTTCCTTTCCAGTTTTTCTTTTCTTACCTCAGAAGAAAAGTCGCGGCTGCACGTGAATGCACTAGATATAACGCTGAGCGATTCCGTGATCGCGCACGAAACCGCGCATCAGTGGTGGGGCGACCTGGTGCTGTGGAATGGATATCGTAACCAATGGATCATGGAAGCTCTCGCCAACTATAGTGCGCTGATGTTGATGGAGGCGGAAAATCCAAGGCACTTTCGCGCAGTGATGGATGGCTATCGCGCTGACCTGTTGCAAGCGAACAAGAACAACAAGCGCCTGAACGAAGCTGGCCCCGTAACCCTGGGCGCGCGGCTCTCTTCTTCTCAATTTCCGAACGGATATACAGCCGTTAGCTATGGCCGTGGTACCTGGCTTTTTCACATGCTGCGGCACATGATGCTGGATGCTGCGCGAGGGGAAGCGTCCGGCACAACGGGTGGGACGGATGAACCTTTTGTCCGGACACTGCGAAAAATTCGCGAGCGCTACCAGGGCGAATCAATCACAACTGAAGAACTGTTGCGGATGTTCGAGGAACAACTGCCGCGCTCGTTATGGCATGAGGGACAAAAATCTCTCGACTGGTTCTATCAGGGATGGATCAATGGAGCCGCCGTCCCGAAATTCGAGCTGCACGGCGTGAAATACACGGATAAAGGCGCAGCAACTATTGTTAGCGGCACTATTGAGCAGCAGGAGGCACCTAAGGAGTTGATCACGTCCATCCCTGTATATGCATCTCGGTCGGGCAGGAACGCTCTACTGGGGCGGATTTTTGCCGACGGTCCAGAGACGGAGTTTCGCCTCACAGCGCCGGCGGGCACCCGCAAGATTCTGCTCGACCCCTACCGCGTCGTTCTGTCACGCAATCACTAACCCGCGCCACATCCGACTTCGTTGATGGCCTAGATTAAATTCCCCAAATGCTTCTCAGACTCCCGAAACGGTCATTTCTTCGGATTGAATCGAGGCTCGCTTTAGGCGTCGTCGCGTAACCCATGCTGAATCAATGAAAATCTGGTTGAACCATTAAATTGGGTTTGGCTGTGAAGATGCACTACCTCTCATCAGAGAGGTGATTGTGGAACAAACGAGAATTGAAACTGCTCAAGGGGCACGTGATCTGTCTGCGCGAGGCTTGAGCGCCGACGGTTCGACGTCCGCGACCGTGCTCCTGGTAGAAGACGAGCATTTCGTGCGCGAAGTAACGCGTGAAATTTTGCAGGCTGCGGGCTATAGCGTGTTGGCATTTCCTAGCGCAGCCGATGCTAAGCGCGTGGTTGGCAGTGATGAAACGGCCATTCAACTATTGCTCACGGATGTTGTTTTGCCAGACCAGAACGGACTCGATCTGGCCAGTGATTTGATTTCTCTATGCCCACAACTGAAAGTAGTCTTCATTTCCGGCTACCCTGAAAACATAGTGACTAGAAGCGGTCTTGCCCGTAGAGGTGTTTCCTATCTGCCTAAGCCCTACTCTTCGGAAACCTTAACGGAAACGATTCGTGAAGTACTGGCTGGCAATTGCAAGCAGGTGAATAGTGGCGACGGTAAAACCGCCCATGCTGCCGGCAGCAGCTAATCCGACCCTTCCGCAAGACATAAAAAGAAGCAGCAGGTCCCTCGACTTTGCCGAGGGAGAGAATTGATTAACGATGGAAGAAATTCACAACTTAATGCTTGCGCTCCTCAATCACAGTGCTCCGGCGGCGGCGCCGCGCGCACATGAAGAATCGCTGTGCGTCCGTTCCGTCACTAGCGCTCGTAAGCGGACGACGGCAACCGAGTGGATTTGCGAGACTCGTGATTCGCCAATGCCAAGCTGGGTCCCGACCTCTTTCATTGTGAGTTCGCGATAGTAGTAAAGAGTCATCACCTGCCGTTCCTTCTCGGGGAGTTCTTCAATCGCGCGCCACAGGACCTGCTTCATTTCCGCACGCAGACACAGAAGCAGCGGACCCTCGTCAGCAATATTAGTCAAATGTGCGGAGAGATCTTCGTCCTCCCCGTCCTGCCGCGATTGGCCCTGCAGGCTGATGACTTCAAGCCCGTCAATGGCCGCCATCAGGGTCTGTAGCTCTCTGAGATTGATATTCAAGTCCGTCGCCAGTTCGGGCTCGGTGGGATCCCGACCCCAAGCCAGTCGTAGTCTGCTGTCGGCCTCATTCAGCCCTCGGCTTTTGCGGCGCAACTCGCGTGGACTCCAGTCCATTTCGCGCAGGCTGTCCAGAATCGCGCCCCGAATCCGGAACTTTGCGTAAGAACCAAAGCGCACATGCTTGCCGCTATCGTATTTGCCGAGAGCATCCAAGAGCCCGATAACGCCCGCGTTAACCAAGTCTTCGAGCGCGACATGACGCGGCAGCCGTTCGTGAATGCGCCATGCGATGTAACGCACTTGGGGAAGCTGCTCCAGCAGCACGCGGTCCCGATCAAACGGCAGATTCAAGGGCTGTTCTTCGGGAGCAGTGGCGTGGTGCATCTTCAGATTCCACGCCGGGAAAGTTAGAGTGCGATTAGAGCAGTATTAGAA
>JALYIM010000292.1 GCA_030775785.1 Acidobacteriota bacterium | reverse complement strand
CACTAATCGTCATCTTTCTCGCACACTCTCTTTCCATCATCTCTCTCGTCGCATTTGCATTTCTTGTCCCCGGAAGAACTAATGCACCTCTTCCCATCTTCCGTAGCTTCGAGGAGAATGGCGGTTGCACCTACCGCGCCGCCGGCAGCAAGCAACAACTTGGTGCGTTTTGAGAGCCTGATTCCGCCCTTTGCAGCTGCAGGAGCGTCTCCGCCATTTCTCTTTTTCTTAGTGGTTTCCTGACCCTCCGAAACGGTCGAGGTTTGTTGACCGTCGTTCACTGAGAGGCTTCCCTGCCGCGAGGCGATAACTACGGTGTCTTCGTTCTCTGTAACGTCGAACTTTGATTGCTGCTTGGAGATTGGCGAGATCGTAAAACCATTCGCAATCGCCGACATTCCTGCGGAAGTGGAAATTGTCATCTGTCCTTGCATTAGTTCGACGGTATTTCCCATAAAGATGACGGAGCCGCTGGGCGGGACAAGAACAGAGGATCCACCCGCGATGATGTTGGCAACCGAGTACCCGTCAGTTTGCACCGAATCGCCTGGAAACAGTGTGGTCACCGAGCGGCTTCCAGCGTGATTCACTTGCACTTTACCTGTCGCATGCAAAACTGCTGCCGGTCTGGTAGTACCGTCCGCGCCTATGATGGCGAAAGATATCAAAAGGACAACGCTGATGCTGAGGACCTTGGTTGTTATGAAGTTCGTCATTTGGCCACTCCCATTGGATCGACCGATTATACCGCGTTCGATCCTGGCGCGCTGCAAATTATGATTTCCAATCTTTGGAAATAGGGCGGATACGGGATATCAGGCTTCAGGCTGGTAAGGAATCAACAGGATGAGGGTTTCTGCCTCAACTGGACTGCTGTGTTTCAACAATTGGAGTAACCATTCGCCGCAAGATTGCGCGACAAAACAGAATATTTACTAATTCGGTACGTTGTAGGAGGAAAAGCGGAAAGCACTTCGAGTGCGAGCGCTTTAAATTAGTTCGTCCCCTCAATAGCCAGTCAATTTCTTCTTACACAGTTATGCGAGTCCTAAACAGCCGAGGGATACATTTCAACAGCAATGTTACGTTCGTTACTCAGTCCGAACGTTCCGCCTGTAATCCCGCACACATCCCGGGCTACCATCGATAAGTAGATCCCAAACATGAGAGGTCCGACGTGGATCAGTGGCGCCCGTGCTTCTTAAGTCTGGAATATGAACCGGAGGTTTAGGTGATGAGCAACTCAAAGTGGATATTGGCCGTATTTCTTACGGGCGTGCTCGGCGCGGTAGCCCAACAGAACAACCCGTCGATCGCCACAAACCCGGCGATTGCAGAGAACGTGAATGCGCAAGCTCAACCTGTCTCTGCACAGCTAGCCCCGGTCACAACTATGGACCAAGTCGTGGAGCGCAGCATTCTACGCGAGCACGAGTTGATAAAAATGTTGAGCACACGCACGCCACTGGTTGAAACTTATTTGCAGGATTTGGCGCCAGACCAGCAGTTGGGTGCGGTACCCAAAAGTGATCACTATTTCCTCGGTCGAATGGATCTCGGCGAATCTGTCGGCCGTCACGATTACATAGCGAAAAATGAAAGCCTTAGAAAGACCCTGTTGGGAGGAGTGACCAAGCTCTTCAAGCTTCAATACAATCCCATCGGTTTTTCGTGGATGATATTCGCTGACCGCGAAGAATTCGACCGCAAGCATTACGATTTTAGATTCATTCACCGCGAGTTTCTCGGCGACGTCCGTTGCCTGGTATTCGACGTAACCCCCCAAAAGGATGCCGGCAACAGCCGTTTTTTGGGCCGCATTTGGGTTGAAGACGAAAACTACAACATCGTGCGGCTGAACGGAACGTACACTCCGCGCCCCAAAAATGCCTACTACTTCCACATGGATAGCTGGCGTCTGAACTTGATACCCGGATACTGGTTGCCTGCCTACGTTTATAGCGAAGAAGGCGACTTCAGTTCCCATTCAAAAGACAAACTTGCCTTCAAAGCGCAGACTCGCATCTGGGGATACGATCTTCAGAACGGCGTGAAGGAAAGCGAACTCGGGCAAATTCACGTTGATTCCGTTAAAGATGAAAGCGCGGCCGTTCAGGACGCCTCTCCCTTGCAAGCTGAACGTCAATGGCAGCAGCAGGCGGAGGATAACGTGCTGGAACGCCTTCAGGAAGCCGGCCTTCTCGCTCCCGCTGGCCAGGTAGACAGTATTCTGCAGACGGTTGTTAACAATTTGCAAGTCACCAACAATATTGACCTTCCCCGGCCCGTTCGGGCGCGGGTCCTCTTGACGTCTCCGCTGGAAACTTTCAGCGTGGGCAATACAATCGTTATCAGCCGCGGCTTGATTGATGTGCTTCCCGATGAGGCAAGTTTGGGCGCTATTCTTTCCCACGAACTCGCTCACATCGTTCTGGGACATAACTTGGGCAGCAAATTTGCTTTCAACGATCGCATGCTATTTAACGACGAGTCCACTTACAAGAATTTTGGATTCCGGCACAACGCGGAAGAGGAAACCGCAGCGGATGCCAAGGCTTTGCTACTTCTGAAAAACTCTCCCTACGCAGCCAAGCTGGACAGTGCCAGTTTATTTCTTAAGGAACTGGGCACTAGCTCTCCTCACCTCTCGGCGCTGATGACTGCTCATTTAGGAAACAAGTTGGCGGATGAAAAAGGCAATCTCACTCGACTCGATTCTCTGGCGGTCTCTGGCCCTGCGCTGAATGCGGCCAAACTCGACCAGGTAACAGCGCTGCCTTTGGGCGGGCGGGTTAAAGTCAATCCGTGGGACGATCGCGTTGAGATGGTGAAGTCGGCGCCCGTCGCCATAACGTCAGCCCGTGACAAGATGCCGTTCGAAGTAACACCGTTCTATCCGCGACTTTCGCGCCTTACCACTGCGGACAATACCGGGACACCAACCACAGCAGCGAATACCGCTCCGACTAAATAATGCCAAGTTGAAATAAACGTGGGTCCGAACTGGGAGAAGTCCTGGGTTCCGGCCCTCGGAAGTTTCCAAAGAACCTAGTGACGGCCTGAGTAAGCTGCTGAGATTGGGAGTTTTTGACCCAAACGATCCCTGAAGCGTGCTCTTGTTTATTTCGGAAGATGTTACTACCTGGCAAACTCGTCTTGAGAGTTCCAGAGAACAAGGATTGGCGCACCTGAATTAGAGGACGGCGTGCTTACGCATTGTCGCTGGATTTAGAGATTCTAAGTGCTGACGCAGGATCTCCTTGCTTTCATCCGGAAGATGGGTGAATTTAATTCCATTTCCGAATGAGGGGTGGCTGCTAACGATCACTCCAGTCGCGCAAATCTTGGTATCTCCGATCCAAAGCTTAATTTCTAGTTCCGTAGAAATGTCCTGTGTAAAGCTCATTTCAACGTATAGCCCGCCTAATCCGATATCTTGAGTTTGCGCTCGTAATGGAGCAGCGACGCTGGAAGACTTCAATTCTACTGGCAAAGTAACCTTGAAGCGGGGATGCTGGCGCGCTGTCTGCTCCATAAATGATCTCCTAATATATCCAGGGGCAGGTGCCCTCGAGAGTAGCAGGTCTGCTGCCAACTTCAAGAATCTATCTAACTTGCTTGTTCTGAACTGCAATCGGCTCAGGGGAACCTCGAAAACATGCCACAGCACGGCGCTGATTGACTAATTTTGTTACTTAGGGTGTTTTGGACGGTCGCCAACGTTATATAGAATTGGTAAATCGGAATCGCTCGGAAATGTACTGTTTTCACCATTCATTCGCCTGCTTGCCTGCTGGAGGCAAGAATTGTGATATCGCCGATCGCTACCTACTATTCTTCCTTCAAAACTTTCAACAATGACGATTCGGTGCAACAGTCAATCTCTGTAAGGGTATTTTTTTGTGTTTGGATTCGAATTCGTGCTTCAGGAATTCACAGCTAGGATCGTGGCAGGCCGGCTTGTACGACTAGTTCCTCTCTCCTCGTAGTATCTAATCGACGCTTTAGCGAAATCTTTCAGAGAGAAGAAGTCTGTCCCAATCGGGGGGGCGCCCTTCGCGCGCTCTTTAAAATACGTAGCGATCCCAAAACTCCGCCACGGCTGTTTTCCTTGTTAGCGAAGCCCCTCGTCATGCCCATCTCATGGCCATAACCAGGTGCTTGTCCGTAACATGGACGGTATATCCATCGGCAGGGCTTGGCGTCCCCGACTTCTCAAAGTCCGTGCAATGACTGCAAATGACGTGGCCATGAGTAGCATCCCTAGAAAAACTGAACCTGCCTCCTGCGATGTCCACTGAAGCAGAGACACTGCGAGCGAACATAGTCCATAGATTGCAAGTTTGCGTGGTCTGGTCCGAAGACCCAAGTCGCCATGTTAAACGATTAAACATCGGGGTCAAGCTCAGTTTTTCACGTGCCGATCACCTCTCTTGAATCTCTCCTGCGTGACCGCAGACGGCGCAATGTTCACAATATTCACTACGTTCACTCACAGAATATTATGGCGTAACTGTCTTACAAGAAATCTCAGATCGCGTTTATGGGTCGAGTACTTTCAGACCTCTCTCCGAATTTCTATGTTAACGATGTTCACGACGTTCACGGATTCATGTCCCGCATGGTTGAAAGCCCCCAATATTCTGCCGTTTCCTAGCTTCCCTCTGGTGATTGAACTCGCTCCGCTTCGAGGTCCTTCGATTGTGTCAAACGCTCCAAGTCGTCGAAGCTCGGGGACACCTTTCCCGAGCCGCTGCCAAAGAGTCCTTCCCCGCGGGATTTTGGCAAACTTCGACCTCGCTCGGTTCGATCTAGCCAAAGCTTGAGTTGGCAGCTGTGCTCTGTGCGGAGCTGATCACTCACGGTCAATTCGGCCTCAATAAAATCGCCGTGACAAAATCGATCAGACATTTTTTCGCCCGCCCAGCCGAGCAACAAACCTTCCAGGCACTGGCCGCTGCGTAGTACTCCGGCTTTGTAAGTGCGATGGTTCAGTACTAGATTCCGTGGATACTCTAGGCCGTTAGGTAGACGATACAATTTCGGCGGAGGCAGCTGTTCGGAGAAATATTCAAGCCAGTTAATCTCCGGAAAGCCTGGGGGCATCGCAAGCGCAAAACCGCAGATCGTGATGGGCTCACTGTGCTGATTGGCAATGCTGACATTGAGCACGCATCCAGTCCCACCGCACCACATATCGAAGATAGTGGTTTCGTGAATACTGAGCGGCGTCATTAAAAGTGACTGGGGCAACGGAAGTTTCTTTTCTGCATCTACGGGGCAGCCACGTTGCAGAAACAAGGACCGCAATTCATGTTGTTTAACAGCTCGGTAAGTCGACATCATTTCCTCCCAGAGATCGTTCTTACGTAACGCTCGACGAGTGTTTGGGCAATTGATGCTTATCCACTCCAACATCGGACTTCTTCTTCGTGTGGCAATAATCACACCCAGGCAGCCCTTGCATTGATGACGGCACATCATACGCACCTGCCAAATCATGAATGCGACGCCGGGTTTCGTTAGAAAGATAGAATCCGTACCCATTTCGATCCCGTTCTCTGACCACACCCAACTTTGTCAATCCTGCGCCGATCTTCCGAGCCCGATAGGTTAGACTTTCGCCGCGAAAGCTAAGAATGCTGTTAACAACGTTCGTTACCTCGCCCACGTGTACTGATCCACGATTCTGCTCATGGCATACGAAAAGCAAAGCCTCGAGAATCAACGATTCCACTCCCCAAGCGCGATCAACCAACGCGACTTGATGGCGACGTCGCAAGTGTCCGAGTATGCGCTTCTGCAGTTCCGGGTCATCGATAAAGCTCGCTAGCACATAAGCCGATTCGCCGAAACTGCCTAGAGGCTCCGTGGAGGTCTGATTCGGTTTAGAGAATCTTGCCCGATGTTCTAGGCGGTACGTGAGCAGCTTGGACTGCAATGTTGCGACTACGACGTTATTTTCAACGTTCCAGAGAGGAGTAGCTTTTGGTGTAGGTGCAATTGGAATTTGCACAAATTCGCCGTACGAACCATCGGGAATCTCAGCTCCACCATAAACTGCAACAGCGCACATGACACTCGTGGAACTTTCCTTTCCAATCGTTCCGAAACCACGGTGTCGAGTAGCGTGAAGCAACCGCCGTAGTCCGCTTCCGAGAACCTGCGGGTAAAGGACAAGCGTGGGATGAATGAGCCGAACGGCGTCGATGAGCTTGGACGGCTGCGCGTCGCTTATCAGCATTCCGTGCCGAGTAAGCGATCCTAATACACGCAGAAACTGGGCAATGCCACTTTCGCCATGCCCTACAACGCAAAGACGAGGAGAAGTTGAGACACAGTCGGCGAACCATGTGGAAAAAACGAATGCGGTCGCTAGTTCCGCGAACTCCTCCGGTAAATCGCAAAGGCGAATAAATACGCGAGCGATTTCATTGAACAATTCTGGCACTGACCCGTACGGGGCGGCCCGACCGGGAAGGCAGACCATTCGCAAGAGAGCGGCGTCGAGGTCCGCAGGAACGTAAAACCGTCCGTCGCGACGAACCCGGCGTGCAATGGTAATGTTCTTCCCGTCTGAGATGAGCAGCCTGAGCTCTGCCGGATGCGTGTCGTCGCGAAGAAGTTCGATCAAGGTTCCGTCGGCGAAAACTTCTCCCGCGGTTGCAATTCTCTCTAATGACTTCCTAATTGCTGGACGTTTCAAAGAGCGCATTCGACCCTCCTAGCCGAAGGATTCCATGGCGGCACACAAAGTTGGAATCCTAGATGACTTACATAAACTCGCCGTGACAGGCGGTGTGGGCTGGACAGCCCGGCTAGAAGTGAGTTCGCAAATTCGCCCAACGTTTGGGCAGGTCGCTGGCCACCATCGTATCGAATTTGTACCCGTTTGGGAAGGGGTGGCGCGATAACAGCCAGGACCGTTTTCGATGAAACTTATTAGGCCTGCTCGATTCCTATTTTGCTAATTACGACAGTCTGCGATTTGTCTTCCCTCGACTAGTACTTTTCTCCTCGACACTCCGATCTAATCCTTTTGCGAAAGTTTTCAGATGGAAGAACCAGGGTCCCGCTCTCCAACCGGCGCTCCCCGCGCGATTGAGCAACTATTAATCCTTGAGAATGATACTGCCGCAGCCCAACTCACGGGGGACCTGATCGCGTCTCGGCACAAAAAGGTTCGGCCCGGTGAACTTCGCGACCGAATGATCGCCGATATCGTAATCGCTCGCCAGGCTATGTTGGCAACCCGCAACCCCCCGCACTTTGACGATCTTTCGATTACAGTCATTAGTCCGTGGGTCGCCTGAAAGCTGGCTTCTGGCCGAGCCTCTCAAGATTTTGTGCTGGATCTTAACCCGCTCGCAGCAGGATGCAAATTCGAGATAGCTCTGCATTGCGGCTTCGAACGCACAAAATCCATAATTGTGCGATTGCTCAGGTGGCGGAGCCTCCATGCGTGGGTGCCAGATCCACAGACTTCTTCCGCACACGTTCCAGGTCCACAG
>JALYIM010000291.1 GCA_030775785.1 Acidobacteriota bacterium | reverse complement strand
ACAGTTGAAGATTTTGCTCGACGCTTCAACCGCCCACCGGATCGCTTGGGGCCACGACACATTCGCGAATACCAAGCCGAACTGTTTCATAAGCGGAAGTTGTCGCCCGGGACCGTTACGATACGTTTGGCCGCTCTGCGGTTCTTCTACACCAAGACTCTCAAAAAGGCTTGGAGCATCGCCGAGACTCCCTATCCGAAAAGAGCACGGCACCTTCCGCCCATCCTGAGCCAGGAAGAAGTCACGCAACTCATCGATGCGGCGCTCACTCCCTACCATCGCATTCTGCTGCTGACGCTCTACGCCACCGGAGTGCGGAACGCTGAGTTGACACACTTGAAAGTCAGAGACATCGACAGCCAGCGAATGGTGATTCACATTCAAGGCGGCAAGGGACGCACAGATCGCGATGTGATGCTCAGCGCAAAACTGCTCGAGGAACTGCGCGAGCACTGGCGCCGCTTGCCGAGAAAGTCCAGCGCATGGCTGTTTCCGGGCAACCGTTGGCACAACAGTGATCGGCCCCTGGATACGAAAACACCCCGGAACGCGTGCAAGGACGCTGCCAAGCGTGCGGGCATCAAGAAACCAGTCCATCCCCACACGTTGCGTCACTGCTTCGCCACGCATCTTCTCGAGGCGGGTGCGGATCTGCGTACCATTCAGATGCTGTTAGGCCATCGCGATCTCAAAGAGACCACCATCTACCTGCATCTTTCCGAGCGTCATCTCCATGCGACCGCGAGTCCTCTGGACTCGCTGAAGCTGAAAGACCGGTCAACGCAGGAGGAATAGATGAGCCGGCCGCCCCTCGAGGTGGCCGATCTCATCCGCAGCGCGGGAGCTGCTTTCATCGAACGAAATCGCCAGTGGCTCAGCTGGAAGCACATCAAAGTGCTGCTGGCCATTGCGCGCTGTCGTACCGCCGCACTCGGCGGCCATCTCGATGAGTGCACCCGCTGCGGGCATCGTGCCACCATCTCCTACAACAGCTGCAGGAACCGCCACTGCCCGAAGTGTCAGATCAGGGCCCGGGAACGCTGGATCGCAGCACGTCAACGAGAGCTTCTCCCGACGCGCTACGTCCATGTGGTCTTCACACTTCCTCCGCAGCTCGCGGCACTGGCTTTGCAAAACAAGAAAGTCATCTACGATCTGCTGTTCCGCGCCAGCGCGGAAACACTTCTGGAAGTCGCTCGCGATCCGCGACACCTCGGCGCGGAAATTGGCTTCTTCAGCGTGCTGCATACCTGGAGTCAAAAACTCGGACTCCACCCCCATGTCCATTGCGTGATTCCCGCCGGTGGGCTGTCACTCGATCACACCCACTGGATAAAATCACGCGATCGGTTCTTTCTTCCCATTCACGTGCTTCGTCGCATTTTCCGTGGCAAGTTCGTTGCTGCTCTCCGGCAGACCTTCCGTGATCATCAGCTCGTCTTTCATGGAAACCTGACACTCCTCGCTCAGCCGAGGACCTTCGCCGCATGGCTACGTCCACTGTTCAGAAAGGACTGGGTGGTGTACTCGAAGCCACCCTTCGGTGGCCCGGAGTATGTGCTCCAGTATCTGGGTCGCTACACCCATCGCGTAGCCATTTCCAATCATCGCCTGGTCTCGTTTGCCGAAGGCAAGGTCACTTTTCGTTGGCGCGATTCCGCTCACCACAACGAACAAAAGTTGCTAACCCTGTCCCAGAACGAGTTCCTGCGTCGCTTCCTGTTGCACGTGCTTCCCAAAGGTTTTGTGCGCATCCGCAACTTCGGATTCCTCGCCAATCGCCGCCGCGCCACGCTCCTGCCACTTTGCTTTCATCTGCTCGGCTCAAGACCGCAGGCAGAGCAAGACCTATCCGGCAGCAAAGACTCAAGTGATCTTTGGCTCTGCCCAAAATGTGGTGGACCGATGCAGGTCATCGAAAGGCTTACTGCTGTCGAGATCCAACTCCGTTCTCCACCTGCCCTGGTCACGGTTGCCGCATGAAACGACTCTCTACAGCACGAATCCTTTGCGTGCATCAGCGCGCTCAGTCTCTCTGTGTGTTGCCGTTCTACAAACCGAGGCTTTCTACTTTCTCAAGTCTGCTCTTCATGAAAGTTTTGCGCATTCGTCAACTTTTCATCTCTCGTTGTCCACTGTCGTGCTCTGCCGCACAGCTCCGGCGCATCTCGACGCCCCACCTTCCCACAATTGAATTTGCATAGCGCCCGCGTCCGCCGCAACCACGGGCGGCTTCCTTCTAACGGCTTTATCGAACGCGCGCCGGAGCACCGTGCTCGTGCACTCTTTCTTCCTGAAAGCGCGCCTCCGATAAAGCACTAACGTTTACCAGGACTTGAGTCCGATACTGGAAACCCTCTTCGCCCGAAAGTCATCACTAGCCGACTTGTCGGTACTGATCTGCTCGACTTGAATCACTTCTCGATGGTGTCCAAACAGCGCGAGCGTTAGATGGGTATTCGCTAGTGTGTCCGGTCGCGCCTAGTCCGGGACCTTCACTGGGACTCGCCCCTTCAGAAGCGCTACCTTCGCGGGCTTTTTGTTGATCGCGGTTGCGGCCGGTTGGCCCATTGTGATTGCTTGAAGCGGGACCGATAGCGATTGCGCTCCTGCTTCTACATCGTCGTTGTCTTCGCCTTCATCGTGGTGGACAAAGAAGCCGTTGCGTTCCGTCCCCATCTCGCCGAAATTACCTGAAGAATCAAAGGTGCCCGACGCCGAAAACGTTCCATCGTCGTAAGCCACTTCAAACGACCCGGAGTTCTTGGCCTCCCACATCTTGCCGGCCCAATTCAGCGGACTAAGCGGATCATCCGTAGCTGGCCGAATGCGACGCTCGGTGCCCTTTTTCTTCATGTAGGTGATCTCGAAGGAGGCCCTCGCTCGAATTAGTTCGTATGGCGAAATATCAACCTCGTCGGCGGCGAAATTGCTAGGAACAGGAGGAGGGAAGCTGAATGCATCGACAACGGGCACATCCTCCAAGGTAATGGTGAGAGTGTTGCCGTCGGGGCTGATTTGCACGGCGCTGTCGGGAACTTTCACGATCCAGAAAAGGCCGTTTGGCATAGTCCACGGACTGAAGTCATGAACTTGTTTGATGAGAGACCCCGAACTGGGGTCATATGTCCAGAGATCGATTCATATCTCGACAAAAGTGCCGTGTGAACGTGCTGATTTGGTCGCCCCCGCAGTGTTGGGATCCGCTATTTCCCCTCCGACGTAGTCCCCCTGATATACGCGGATGTCAGTAACAACAGCGAACTTCCGATCGCTCGTGTAGCCACCGGTGTACCCCATTGCTGTTACACCGCGGAAATTGGTGATCCCGTGAGGGTCCGCATTCATTGGATCAAACGGCGGAGTTTGGTTGGGGAAACCGGGAAGGAACTGGTTGAAAAGGCCGTAAGATGGGAATATGCCTCCGCCAGGAAGCGGAGTTGGTGAAATTATGTCCCCACCAGGCAGCGGAATTGGTTGAACTTTGAGAGTAGATATTGGTTCGATTTGCGCCTTCAGCGGAGCACTGAAGGCTAGGAGAAGTAACAGTAGATACCCGACGAGCCTAGATCTCATTGCCTCCACCTCCTGTCTATAAATCGAAGAATCCATACAACGTGGCACACCAAGGGTGGCCTAAAGCCCGTAAGCGGCCTACGCGCTTAGCTCTGAATGCCAATCACGTGCGAAACTTAATCAGATCTCAAAAAAGCAAACAATAGGCAATTGCGGCCAAGTCCTCGATGACCGCATCTGACCGCTTTCAGCAACAATGTTGCCCCTCTGAGCCTGCTTTGGTAGTATCCGTATCAAACCTGTTCCACAAGCACGGAACGCTCATGGCC
>JALYIM010000290.1 GCA_030775785.1 Acidobacteriota bacterium | reverse complement strand
ACCGGCTCGCTGACACCCACAGGGCAGAATCCGCCATGGGCACACTGGGGACCCACCCGAGTTGCGTCGGACAAGGGCGGCTATCGCCTGTACGTGATAAATCAAGGGTCAAAAGACATTAACGCTTATTACATTTATCGAAACAACGGCTACCTGGTGAATGTCCCCGGCTCGCCATTTAAAATCGGGCAAACTCCCACCGACGTCGTGGTTCATCCATCGGGAAAGTATGTTTTTGTTACCGCGCAGAGTCACTACGTCTACGCCTTTCACGTGCAGAGTAATGGATCGTTGGCGCCCGTGCCCGGCAGTCCGTTTTCGAGCGTGAGTGAACCGGAAGCGCTCGCCGTAGACCCACAGGGTAAATTTTTGTATGTCAGCAGCTATCCGGCGACAAGTACTGCGGGAACCAGCGAAGTTGACGCTTATTCCATCAGCTCGACGGACGGCGCTTTAACGCCAGTGCCCGGTTCACCCTACATAGAACCTAACTCCTCAAGCTGTGCCAATGGTGCTTGGGATGTTGCTGTGCATCCCAGTGGAAATTTTTTGGTGCTTCCGAACCTGTGTGAAGGGATTGTGGTTTATCGCATCTCTCGCAGCACAGGCACTCTAAGCCTAGTGAAGGGATCGCCT
The DNA here is from genome assembly GCA_030775785.1 of Acidobacteriota bacterium. GTDB lineage: Bacteria > Acidobacteriota > Terriglobia > Terriglobales > Acidobacteriaceae > JALYIM01. The sequence continues at coordinate 66,451 of JALYIM010000290.1, read as the reverse complement.
TTCCCCGTCCCTTATCCGCCTTTTCCGACCGTTCAATCCGTTGCAATGGACCCGCTCGGGCAGTACTTTTGGGTTTCCACTGACTATTGCCACAGTGGTTGTAGCCAGAGCACCGACACTTGGAAATTCAACACCACAACTGGAGTTCCGACCTATCTTGAAAGCGGACTGAATGGATGTGGTCTACTCACGCGTTCGGACCCTTCGGGGAAGTTCTTGTATGCGATTGCCGACGTTAACGGTTCCGGCTGTGCGGGTAGCGTGGTAAAACCGGCAGTTTTGGGCTTGAGCGTGAATCGCACTAACGGAGCGCTGACAAACATTCCAGGATCGCCCTTCCCATCGCCCAACTCCGAGTGGTTCTTGAGCGACGGTTTAGCGGTAACTCCCTAGTTGGGGTTGAACCTCGGTGTCCCGCTCAAGCCAACCCTTGGCTTGAGTGGGTCCAGGTACTTGAAAAGGCTGCGTGGTCGGTTTCAAGATCAGAAGGTGTTGAGTCGGGTCTGAACTCTTCCATGCCTGCGCGCTGTTGTTTCCCACGCTTGGGGGGCACTTTCCTCGGAATTACGAAAGGCGGAATTCGGGAAACTTAGTCTTTTTTAGAATCCTTGCCCATTTTTCGGGCGATCTCTTCCATCAGCTTGGGCTTTAATTCAGCGAGCATGGTGTCAACGATACTTGAGATTTCCGAAGCTTGATCTTTGGAAGCCGTAGCGGAGGGAACTGATGCACCCTGCTCATCTAACTCAGCGGCGGAACGGGCCTCGCGCCGAATCTCTTTGAATCCGGGCAACTCAAAAGACGCACTTTCGGCCTGGCGGTTTGCTTCAACCATGGGTGCCGGTGTGGTAATACTCGGGATCAAATTCTGGCCGACAATGGATTCGCGAATCTGCTTCCAGTTGGCCCACGCGGATGACATTCGTTGCGCGTTTAGATCTTCGTCACTTGTTTCATCGGTACTTTGACCCGCGGAGACGGTTCGCGTCTCGTGACCGATTTCGCTGCGTACATCGGCGCCCGCCCCTGCTGAAGCAGCAGCCGCAAATGCATCTTCATGCTTTTCCGAAGCTGCGGCGGGAGCGTCCGTATTTGAAATATCAGCGGGCATTCCGATAGCGGAAACTACTTCGCTTGCTTCTGAGACACTCTCTACGGCAGCGGTCACGAGCTCAGCGTGGACTTCGGCTTGGGATTCTGGGGCTGCGGACATTGCCGTGGCAGCTTCCTCGGATGTCGCTTCGGCAGTTCTGGATAAATTCAGAGGTTCGGATCCCAGCGCAGCCGCTTCTGCGATTCTGTTCCGATCGCCCTCTGCGGCGGCGGACGCGGCGTAAGCCTTTTCCATCTCGCTGGCCAACATCGTTGCGGCTTCATCTTGCGAAAGCGGGATGGATTCAGCGACCCAGCGCGGACCCGTTATTTTCATCACAGGCGATTGGACAGCGGGTTGCTCCGAAACTTCAGAAAGCTTGTCGTCATCCGAAGCCATCGGCACGAGCGAGGCTAGTGCGGCGACTACTTCGTTCTCACGATAGGTGCGGTTCGATTCAAATACTGATTTTTCGTTGCTCTCGTCGTGTTGTGCATCCGAGGAAGCGAAGGTCGCGGCAAGGTCGTCGTTTTCGCGAGAGAAAGCTACTGCCTCTGACGTTTCGTTTGCAAGCGGGCTCGGAGTTGATTCCACGACGGGTTCGGCAGCAACTGGCGGAAACGCAGCCGCCAAGAATTCATCTGACGGAGAAACTTCGAACGATTTCTGACCACTGAATTCCTGATTTTCGCCGGATGAATTTTCGACCGTCGCACTGTGTTTCGTATCGGCGCGCTTGAAATTACGGAAGCCGGTATCTCGAAACTCCGTGTCGTGCGACCCGCTATCCCGTTCCACGGAAGATTTCGATTTGCTGCTTTTCTTGGGAGTGTCTGTCGTCGAGACCACGGTGGCATCCTCGACATCAACTTCAGGGGAGCGCACCTTGCTTGAACTGGCTTTTTTCTCTGCCGTCAACCTGCCCGAACGGGTCTTGGCTGCTTCCGGAGCAGGAACAATTTTGTCTTCGAGTCTGGCAATCGCCGCAAGCAGTTCGTTGGTCTCAAACGGCTTGACCATGTGAGCGTCAGCTTTGACCTTGTTCGCTTCTTCGGCTTTGAAAGGCTCCATTTTCCCGACGGTGATAAGCACGGGAATTGAGGCAGTCTCGCGAGACTCTTTAATTCTCTGGCATACTTCCAGCCCGCCATATCCCGGCATATAAACATCCAGGATGACGACATCGGGCTTGAACTCGGCAATCTTCTTTAGGGCGGCTGAGCCGTTATTGACTGTAATAACGTCGTAACCGGCATCCCCAAGGATTCTCCGGCCCATATTCTGAGCCGTCACACTGTCGTCAGCGAGCAGTATTTTCCGCGCCAAAGTCTTCCTCTATCAGTCGGGGATAGCGCGAACTTAAATCGTGGAGGGGGCTAAGTCAATGAATATACGACATTAAGAGGTTACGAGCGGACAGTACCCATTGGGTAATGTTCTGACAGGACTCAGTTAAGCGTTTCGACCCCAAGGGCCTTCGCCAAAAGAAAGCTTTGTCCTGACCATTACAAGGCTCTCAAAACTTAAAAGGGGACGATTTTGTGGATTCCCTTCTTTTTCTTATGTTTGCTTGAAGACACGGTCGAATCTTCACTTGCCTCATCCGTTTTGCTGGCATCCGACTTGTCGCTTGCAGTCGAGTTGCCAGCGGCATCTGGTGTCGGGGAGCCTTGCTGAATTTCATTAACCTGCGCTGGAGGCGGCGTCGCTTGGCCTGCATCGCTTGCAACATTTGACTTAAGTTCGTTCGCGTCGGGCGTGACGTTGGGTTTTAATTCGTTGGGATCGGGCTGGGAACTTGCAGATCCGGCTGCCGGCTCGGGAGCGGTGGTAATAGCGCCGGAGTTTGCAGTCGTATTGTCCACTGGAGCATTGTTGACTGTCGGCCCGCTATCAAGTGGGGAGTCGGAACGGGGCGCGGGCTGCGTGGGCGGAGGAGTCCCACTTTTTACCGTCTCCACGGAGGCGGACTCCTTGCCGCCTGACGAAATTCCCAGCGCCGCCTTATTCGCCTCTTGCACGACTTCGGTTGCACTGACTGCCTTAGGATCCACCAGCGTAGGTTCGCCAACTCGCGCGGCCGGGGCCATGTCAGGATGCTTAGCGAATGTCTTCATCACCTTCGTCATGGTGCTGGCCTGAAGACGGCTGTTTTCCTCCGCCTTGTTCTGCGCGATGGCAGCCTTAGTAGCGCGGGGGACTTTCTGATGCAGATCCTGGAGCCGAAGCTTCGCATCGTCAGCCCGATTCATTACCGGATAGCGGGTCAGGATTCGCGAATATGCTTGCGTAGCCCCGTTTGCAAACTCTTGAATCATTCGTGCCTTTTGCACTTCGTTCAGGGGGCGAGCGCGCAACATCGCAATCTCGCCTTCGTAGGCCTGTCCTAGAAGAAACAAAGATTCGTCGGCCTGACTGTAAAGCGGATATTGGTCGGCCAGCGTTTTGAGGCGCGCGATCGCGGCGGGATAAGACTGCCGGTAGAAATAAAAACGTCCTACCCGGAACTGGCGCTCGGCAATGACTTCCTGCACTTCCAGCAAATGCTTTTTAGCTTCGGGAACTAATTTGCTGTCCGGCCACTGCATGATGAGCTGGCGATACTCCTCCTCGGCTCGCATGGCATGGGTGTAATCGCGGTCGGGCTTTTCCATTTCACGATAGTGAATATTGGCAATTTTGAGCTGCGCCTCAGCCGCCTCGGGCATGTTTGGAAAGAACGTGATGAAATCTTTGTATTCAATTTCAGCCTGCGTGAGATTTGTGGATCCGCCTTCGGCATACCAGGAATCAGCCACTGCTAACTTGGCGCGGGCGATGTACTCGGAATCCGGATAAGTATTAATGAGCGTTTGCAGGGTGATACGAGCAACGTCGAAGCGATTGTGCTTAAGAGCGTCCATGGCGCGATCAAACAGCACCTTGTCGGGCTGCTTGGAGTCAACATTTGCCAGCGGATTATTGACCTTCTTGTTGCTGCAGGCAGTGGTCACAGCGAGCACGCCCAAAAGGACGAGCACCGGAATACGACGTAACATGGCTACCTCTAAAATGAATTTCAGCCGATCTTAGTTTAGGCGGTCGCGTGTAGGCGGTCGCGGGAAGAAGGCCAATTTTGACAGATGCTACACCTTCTGTAGTGTGGCCTCTAAGGCCGTTTTCAATAACTCTTTGGCGTTAGTAGTTGGATCGCCTTGACCGAACACCGCGTTGCCTGCCACCAGAATTTCTGCTCCTGCCCGCACCACCTGGGCTACCGTCTCTAAGGCGACTCCGCCGTCCACTTCGATCCGGAAATTTAGATTTCGCTGGCTGCGGATCTCCGCCAGATGGCGGATCTTATGCACTGCGGCGGGGATAAATTTCTGGCCTCCAAAACCCGGGTTCACCGACATCACGAGAACAAAATCAACGATGTCCAGCACCTCAATCAAGCTTTGCACTGGTGTCGCGGGATTGATGACTACGCCCGCCATCAGGTCGTGACTTTTAATCAGGTGCAGCGTCCGATTGAGATGGCGGCACGCTTCCTGATGCACCGAAATCCAGTCGGTCCCGGCGTCAGCGAATTCGGGAATGAACTGGTCTGGATTCTCGATCATGAGATGACAATCCAGCGGCAACTTGGTCGCTTTGCGGAGAGACTTAACCAGTGGCGGGCCAACGGTGAGATTTGGGACGAAATGGCCGTCCATTACATCCACATGGATGAGCGTTGCACCACCCGCTTCCGCCTGTCTTATCTGGTCCGAAAGTCGCGCGAAATCCGCCGAAAGTATCGAGGGTGCCAGTTCTATCAAATTAGGGTCTCGTGTGAGCCTGGGTCACGCAGAAGCTGATTAACAAAATTCTACCACGCAGGGGAGCGTGTCGTAGGTTCTTCGCCGTGCTCAGAATGACATCGTTATTTTAAGGAGCTCAGTTTCTTTACTACTTTGACGGCCCGCAGACCCAATGGGAATCTCCATGCTAATCTCGAAACCCAATGCTTTCGCATGCTCAACTTCTGCCTGTCGCTTTCAGCCTGGGTGCTGTCTTCTCCTGGGGTTTCAGCGACTTCATTGGTGGCTATGCCGCTCAGCGCGCCAACGCGTTCGTGATTGCAATGCTGGGCCACGTCAGCGGGTTGTTGTTGATGTTGATGATCTCACTCTCGAGCCAGGCGGTTTTTCCCTCCTTACACAGCGCACGGTGGGCTTTTACGGCTGGTTTATGCGGCGGAGTCGCTCTGGCAATCTTCTATCGCGCGCTCTCTTCCGGAAACATGGGGGTAACTGCTGCCGTCGCTGCCGTGCTTGGGGCTGCGATTCCCACGATCTTCGCAATGGTTACCGAGGGCCTCCCCCGCCCCATTGCCATGGCCGGATTTATTCTTGCCGGCATCGGTATATGGCTGCTCTGTCGCACGGAAGGTGACAACAGTCGTCCCAAAGGATTGGGATTGGCAGTTCTGGCCGGAGTCGGCTTCGCGGGATTCTTTTTGTGCATGAGGCAAGCCGGTCAGGGTTCCGCCTCTTGGCTGGCCGCAATGTCCCGCTCAGCATCGTTGGTTGTGACGGGCACTATCGTTCTGTTAAGTCGCAATTTCAGCAAGCTTCCTCTTAGAGGATTTGGGTTAGGTGCTCTGGCAGGGTGCCTGGATGTCACGGGAAGCATGCTGTACGTCCGCGCCAGCCAGACGGGGCGGCTCGATACAGCGGTGGTGTTGACATCGCTTTATCCGACCATCACGGTATTGCTGGCGCATTTTATCCTGAAGGAACATTTCACGCGTTGGAAGTTGTTGGGACTATGCGCGGCTTTGCTGGCGGTGCCGCTGATTGCGTTACAGTGAGTGCTCGTACTCTGAAATCGGGTCCGCCAATGGCTCTTCTTGAAATTCGCAATTTAACGAAGACGTTTCCCCTCGGCGAGTCCATCTTCGGGGGCAGCGCGAAAGCCGAGGTCCGAGCCGTGGACGACGTCTCGCTGGATATCCATGCGGGCGAGACGTTGGGATTGGTGGGAGAATCGGGCTCGGGTAAAAGCACGCTGGGACGAATGGCGCTGCGGCTGATCGAGCCAACGTCAGGCAGCATTCGTTTTGAGGGAAGCGATCTTTTAGCTGCCGGCCGGCCAGAGATGAGACAACTGCGACGTGATATGCAGATCATTTTTCAGGATCCCTTTGGATCACTCGATCCACGATTCCGCGTCGAAGATGCCATTGGAGAGCCGCTTGTAATCCACGAAAGTAAATTGAGTTCCGCTGCGCGTCGAACCCGCGTTTCAGAACTTCTGCGAGCGGTTGGACTCGATGAATCTGCAATGCGACGCTTCCCACACGAATTCAGTGGAGGTCAGCGGCAACGCATCGTCATCGCGCGAGCTCTCGCCTTGCAGCCCAAGTTCATTGTCGCCGACGAACCCGTCTCCGCGCTCGACGTGAGCGTTGGCGCGCAGATTGTTAATTTACTGGCTGCGTTGCAGCACCAGTTTGGACTCACCTATCTGTTCATTTCTCATTCCATGCCTGTCGTCCGCTATCTAGCTACCCGAATCGCGGTAATGAGTCGGGGCAAAATTGTGGAAATAGGTAAGACAGAAGAGATCACGTTACGTCCCAAACATCCTTATACTCGGACATTGCTGGCGGCGACACCGGAAATCTCCGCGTAACAGTGCTCGATGGAGCTTTCGGGTTTGATAATTCACTTTGCTCCAAACTCCGCTAAGGTTATGCTGGTGCTCGCAAAAATCTAGAACAATGTTGAAGGAGACCACGATGACTCGCTTGCTCAGTTTTAAGACAGCTATTTTCGCGCTGTTGCTCTGCGGAATTGCCAGCGCTCAGGATAAAGATCCAGTTACCACCGTTGTCAGGAACATGCAGCAGCGTCAGCAGAAAAACATCCTCGCTGCCGCGCAGGAAATGCCGGCAGAAAAATTCGGATTCAAGCCCACGCCGCAACAGATGAGTTTTGGTCATTTAATACTTCACATCACCGAGGCCAACAACTTTCTCTGCTCGCAGTCAGGCGGCGTTCCCGCGCCGAAAAGCGAAGAGTTGAAGGACGATGCGCCCAAGGACAAGCTAATCGGCGCGCTCAAAGCTTCCTTCGATTTCTGCGAGACCGCGCTGGCTAAAGTGGATGACTCCAAATTGAACGACCGGGTAAAGAGTTTCGATGGCAGCGAGAAGTCGAAGGCCTGGGCGTTGATCGTTCTGACAGGCAGCTGGGCGGACCATTACGGAGCGCAGTCATTTTATTTGCGTCTGAGCGGACTGCTGCCACCTACTGCCGAGAAGCAAAAGTAAGTTATTCGATTTGGACAAGCGTGCTCGATTGGGTGGTTGCTTGCGGCACGGGCGGGGTAGGGTGTTGAGGTGCGCGCCAGTTATCAACCACCGAAACCTGGTGAACGCAGGAAACCGTGCAATGGGGAGCGCAGGACTTCTCTGTTAAAAACTCGCGCCGGATATCTTCAACCGTATACTTCTCCAACGGTATCGCGGGATATCCGCGTTGCTGGGAGCAGTAATGCACCAGGCCGTGCTCGCAGATATACAGGTATCGTGCTCCGGCTCGGCAGCGCCACACATTCGGCAGCCCCTCAGCGATGTTGTCCTGAAAAGAATTGATGCGGGTGAAACTGCGCTTCTCCATGGACTTCATTTCATGGTAGACGCGGCGTTCTTCGTCGTTTAGCGGCTGCACCTGCCCTTCACCGTCGTGAATAATCCCAATGGTGGAACTGAATCCAAGTTCCAGAGCACGCTTGCCAATCGTGAGCGCATCCTGCGGATTTTTCACTCCGCTTCCTACGACAGAATTGATGTTTACGTGAAAGTCGGCGTGCTCCGCCAGCAGTTGCAGCTTCTTATCGAGAACCTTGAGGCTCTTTTTGGAAACCTCGTCCGGTGTGACGTTATCAATCGAGATTTGCAACCACTCCAGACCGGCCCGATTCAGGCGCTGAATGCGGTCGGCGACCAGAAGATAGCCGTTGGTAATCATTCCTGCGACCATGCCGTTTTTGCGGATGCGCCGAATAATGTCGTCGAGTTCCGGATGCAGCAGTGGCTCTCCGCCGCTTATCGTAACCACGGACGTGCCGAGCGCCGCCAACTGATCCAGCCGCTGATACATGCTTTCGAGCGGCACCGGCTTCGAAAAGTCGTCGTACTCGTTGCAATATTCGCAAGCAAGATTGCAGCGCCGCATGGGGATGATGTGCGCCAGCAGGGGATGGTCAGTGGACACGAGCGCATGTGCAATCTTGCCGGCGCCGCGAAGGTCGCGGCCAAGACTTTTCATCCGGCGACGGAATGTAGTGGGGCTGGAAGACATGATTGCGTAGTTTTATTTAAGCATACTCACGAGCTAAGTACATCATTCTGAACAGCATTCGGCAACATTTAGGGGCCGAATGGGCAAAGTGGCATTGTGGCTCTGATTGGTAAAAGTCAGCGAAGCGCAGCCGCGTCCAGCAAATCGAGGAAAGCGATCTTTTTTTCGGGAGGCAGAAACGAGGCTTCAAACGAGTTTCGCGCCAGTTCGCGCAGATGCTCGTCGGTAAATCCGAATGCGTTTTGGGCCAACTGATATTCGCGATTCAGTGAAGTATTAAACATCGCAGGATCGTCCGTATTGATCGTCAGCATCAGGCCGTCGTTGAAGTATTCCCGCACCGGATGCGCGGCCAAACTTTGGCAACATCCTGTCAGCAGATTGCTGCTCAGGCAAATCTCCACTGGAATCTGACGAGTCGCCAGCTCTTCTACCAGCTCGGCATCTTGCGCGGCGGTAAGTCCATGGCCGATGCGTTCCGCTCTCAGATTCAGCGCACCCCAGATTGATTCTGGTCCCGCGTTTTCTCCCGCGTGGGCAGTCAGGCGTAGCCCGTTTTCCGCCGCGTAGGAGTAAAGATCGCGAAAAAGTTCGGCGGGCGCCTTCTGTTCATCGCCACCTATGCCAACCCCGACTACGTGGCGGTCGCGGAGATCGGCTGCCAGTTCGAAGACAGTCTTCGCGGCTTCAGTCCCAAACTGGCGAACTGCGTCGAAGATCCAAAGCACGGAAACCTTAAAATCGCGCTCTCCGCGTTGCCGCCCCCGCTCAAGCCCCTCGAAAATCGCTGCAAAGTCCTGCTTGCGGCGCAGGCACACTCCGACGGAAACGTAAATCTCTGCATGAAGCACATTCTCGTCTCTTAGTTTCTCCATTAACCGATAGATGATCAGCTCGTAGTCATCTGCCGTCCGCAAGTTTTCGGTGACGGCTTTGAATGCCATCAGAAATCCGTTGAAATCCTCGTAGCGATACAGGCGCTCGACTTCCTCCGGCGTGCCCGGCTTGCCATGGGCGCTCTGCAATTCCAGAAGAGTGGGAGGATCAATGGAGCCTTCAAGATGAAGATGCAGCTCCGCCTTCGGCAATTCGCGAATGAAAGCACTCGGCGGCCATTGCGATTTCAAGGGCATCCACTTAGATTGTAGGATTTGCGCTGCAGATTTGCGAATCCGGGCCCGGGACAACGACGTGCAAACCACCTACTTCGTGGCAAATTCGCTGTGATGGCGGCTATAGAGGACATAGATTGCCAGTCCAATGGTCAGCCAGGCGAAGAACCGCAACCAGGTGAGGATTGGTAGTCCCGACATTAAGAGTACGCAAAACACTACGCTCAAGATGGGGGCAGCGATCCCTCCCGGTGCTCGAAAGCCGCGATGGCGTCCTGGATCGCGGTAACGCAGAATAATCACCCCGATCGAAACTAAGACGAACGCGAATAGAGTTCCGATGTTCGAGAGGTCAGCGAGGGTGCCGATGTCCAGAATGCCGGCCGGAACTCCCACGACAAATCCTGCAATCCAAGTGGCAGTGGAAGGTGTCCGAAACTTGGGATGGACGCGCCCGAATAATCCCGGCAACAGGCGGTCACGCGACATGGAGAACCAGACCCGCGCCTGCCCCAGCTGGAAGACAAGCAGCGAGGAAATCATGCCCATCATTGCGCCGAATAAAACGCCTAGCTGGACCCAATGCAGCAGGGGTGAGCCTGTGCTCGAGACGAGTCTCTTAAGGCTATTGGCTACTGGAGCGGCGTCGTCAAGCAGCGATTGCCATGGAACGATGCCGGTCAGCACGATTGCGACCGCAATATAAAGCACGGTGCATACCGCCAGCGTGGCAATGATTCCGATAGGAAGATCGCGCTGGGGATTGCGTGCCTCTTCCGCCGCCGTCGAAACCGAATCGAAGCCGATATAGGTAAAGAAAATAATCGAGCCACCGGTGAGGATGCCCGACCATCCTTGAGGGGCAAACGGATGCCAGTTTCCCGGATGGACGTAGTGAGCGCCCGCAATCACAAACGCGAGAATCGCCGAGATTTTCAGGATGACCATGATGTTGTTGGCTTTCGCCGATTCGCGAATGCCGCGCACAAGAATCACAGTCAAAATCATCACGATGAGGAATGCGGGGAAATTAAAACCGATATGGAATCCGGGGGCGTAGAGCACGTTGCCCTTCAAATCACTGAGACCTGCGGGCAGATAGGCTGGAGAAATCCAGCGCAGAGCAGGATGAAATCCGAACCAGTCGAACATGCCTACGAGATGGGCAGCGAATCCCACGCTTACTGCCATGTTGCTGACGGCGTATTCGAGAATTAGGTCCCATCCGATGATCCACGCGATGAGCTCCCCCATAGTCGCGTAGGTATAGGTATAAGCGCTGCCCGCGATTGGAATCATCGAAGCCAGTTCGGCATAGCAAAGTCCGGTAAAGGCGCAAACGATGGCCACCAGAACGAGAGAAAGCGCCAAAGCCGGACCCGCACCCGGCCGTCCGACAGTCGCCGTATGCCTGATCAGAAAATCAAGTAGCGGCGCGTTCAAGATGGATGAGGTATCGAACTTCTGGCCCGCGATTGCGGTGCCGACGACGGTGAAAATGCCCGAGCCAATTACCGCGCCGATGCCCAGTGCCGTCAGGGAAACCGGGCCGAGTGTTTTTTTCAACTTCCGCTCGGGATGCTCGGAATCGGTGATCAGCTTGTCAATGGACTTGCAGCAAAACAACTGATTGTCCGAGGTTCGGATAGTCGCATTGCTTTCACTGCTGGTCGTCGGTATCTCTGGCAAAGGGCCCCGTCTCCTGGGTTTCGATGCTGATCGCGCGGCGGCCAGCGCCCGATTCGAGCGTTTCTTCCAAAGGGTTGAGCTATGGAAGAACTAAAAAACGGGCGCCGGCGCTAACAGCACAGTTACCGCTTAGCTGCTCCACGCACTAGCTTTTTAACTTTGCGTTTGGCCGAACCGCGTGCGTATTCCCGCTTTTTCAGTGGCTTGTCGGTTTTGCTCTTCTTGCGCGCCGTGCGCTTGGTCTTCTTGCGTTCTTCTTTGCTCAAACTTTTGGTATTCGCCATTAATCCTCTCGTTCTAACCAACGTTCAAAATAAAATACTGAATCAACCACGCTCCAGCTGCGCATACTTCTCCACCAGCTTCTTCAAACCGAAGCGAGGGAATTGTACCGTAATCTTGGCCTCTTCACCGTCTCCTTCGCGCTGATAGACGGTGCCTTCACCATATTTCGGATGCTTTACTTTCTGTCCGGGACGGAATCCCTGCCGCCCTTTGGGCTCTTGGATCGGCAGTCTGGGAACGCTAAATTTCTTCCCCCGAGAGGCGAAAAACTCCGCGATGTTATCTATCGAGTTGTAGGCTTTCCCCGTGTACGTGGCCGTTCGTTGCTTTGTCGCCCGCGGCTGCTTCCAAGTCGCACTCTGGTCTTCATCCTCGTAAACGTAGTGGGTGGAACTTTGATCTTGATCATAGGATGGCGCAACGGCCGCTCGTATATTTCTTTTTGCCGAGCCCAGATCTTCAATCAACTCGTGCGGCACTTCTTCCAGGAAACGAGAAGGCACGCTGGCCTCCGGTAAATCGGTTCCGTAGCGGCGGCGATAAACCGCGCGCGTGAGGATTAGGGTGTCCATGGCGCGGGTCATTCCCACGTAGCAGAGCCGCCGCTCCTCCTCAATGTCATCAGGCTGCAAAAACGTCCGCGAGTGCGGAAACAGGCCTTCTTCGAGACCACCTAGGAATACGAGGGGGAATTCCAGACCTTTAGCCGCATGCAGGGTCATCAGCGTTATTTGAGAGCCGGCATCGTAAGCATCGGCATCGCTGACCAGCGCGGCGTGATCGAGAAACTGATCCAGCGTCTCGCCGCGATCGCGCGAGTCCATGGCGGCATTCACGAGCTCGCGCAGGTTCTCAATGCGTGAATACGCTTCCGGAGTGTCTTCTGCTTCCAGGAGCTTCATGTATCCGGTGCGATCAATGAGGAATTTCAGGATGTCGCTGGTGGTTGGCGTGCTGGCGAATCCTTCGTTGACGACCGGTTGTGTGGGCTCCTCCGCGGACACCGCTGCTGTGTTCGACTCTTCGTTATCCGCTTGCGCACCAAAATCGAGGTTGTAGTTTGATTGAAATTCCGAAGGATCGAATCCGGTATCGTGTTCGGCATCTGCTGAAATTTCCGATTCGACCTCCTTGGAAGCTTCCTCATCACGGGCAGAGTTTTCCATGTGCTCAACGTAGGTGCCCGCCAGCATGGCGCGTCCGTCCTCAATCAGACTGGTAAACGATTTGAGGGCTGCGAGGGCACGCTGCGGAAGAAGTTGCCTCCGGATCGCTTCGCGTATTGCCCCCCAGAGCGAAACTCCAGTCTCAAGCGCAATCCTCTCCACAGTTTCAATCGTTGTTTTTCCGATACCGCGCACCGGAGTGTTGATCACGCGTAGCAGCGAGATCGTGTCATCCACGTTATGAATCACTTTGAGATAAGAAATCAGATCTTTAATCTCGGAGCGTTCATAAAAGGAAAATCCACCAACCACGTGATACTTCAGCTGGTAGCGGCGCATTGCCTCTTCAAATAAACGGGACTGCGAATTAGTGCGATAGAGGACGGCCGCGCGTGACTTCTCACCCTGCTCGGAGGCTTCACGAAGATATTTTGAAATGCGGTCGGCGATAAACAGCGCTTCATTCTCGCCGTCGGGGGCCTCGTAGTATCCAATCTTGGCGCCGCCTTGGCGTGAAGTCCAAAGATTTTTCCCTTTGCGCTTCAGATTGTTAGCCACTACGGCGGACGCAGCTTGCAGAATGTTTTGCGTGGAACGATAGTTCTGCTCGAGCCGGACAATCTTGGCCTCGGGAAAATCCTTTTCAAATTCTAGAATGTTGCGGATGTCTGCGCCCCGCCACGAATAGATGGACTGGTCTTCGTCCCCCACGGCGCACACGTTGTGATGTGAGGCAGCGAGCAGCCGCATGAGTTCGTATTGCGGACGGTTCGTATCCTGATATTCGTCCACCAAAACATACTGAAAACGCCGGTTGTAATACTCGCGGACAGCAGGAACAGCCTTCAGCAGACGCACAGTTTCGAGCAGAAGATCATCAAAGTCGAGCGCGTTCGCTTTCAACAATTCTTTTTTGTATTCCGCGTAAATTTGCGCTACTTTCTCCGTCCGCGGATCGGCAGATTGCAGGTAGACCTCCTGCGGATCCAGCATGTGGTTCTTGGCGTGTGAGATGTGCGACAGCACCGAGCGCGGCGTGGTCTGTTTGTCGTCAATGCCCAGGCGGCGCATCACGCTCTTCACCAGTTGCTGTTGATCGTTCTCGTCGTAGATTACGAAACTTTTGGAGTATCCATTCGGCGGCTTTCCCGGCACCGAAGATGGGATCCGCAAAGCTTCAATATCACGCCGCAAGACGCGCACACAAAAAGAATGAAAAGTAGCAATCACAGGCTTTGCGACGGAGAGTCCGCCAACAATCTTCTCGACTCGCTCCACCATCTCGGAGGCAGCCTTATTGGTGAACGTCACAGCCAGAATGGATTCTGGCATGACTCCCAAGGTCTCGATCAGATGGGCGATGCGGTAGGTAATAACGCGCGTCTTGCCACTGCCGGCCCCGGCAAGTATCAGCACCGGGCCATTGGCGAATTCGACCGCTTCGCGCTGTTGCGGATTGAGTTGGGAAAGGAAAGACAACTTGGAATGGCCCTTCTACGATATTACTATTTCGCAGATATTTGACATCAAGCAGCAATGTGACTAGCCGCCTTTTCGCCCTGCGCGGCACTCTTCACAGGGACAGATTTCCCGCAAATACTCCCACGAATAAATGCCGAGCTCGTGTCCATCGTTCCACTTGAATTTGATGGCATATTTTCCCGCTCCCTCCGCCGTAAGCGGCTTCATCGCCGGCTTAAAAAGAGGCAGAGCGTCCGTTGCTCCCTTGGGAGGCTCCCACGGCTCTCGTCCAGCCTTCGACCGCTCCTCATCACACAAAGCGCATGGGCAGGCATCCCGCAGATATTGAAACTGGTAGTGAGATTCGTGGCCGTCTTTCCACTCGATATCCACTCCCGTGCCAGCGGTGAGGTGCACTTTTACCGACTTAGGTTCTGCGTTGGCCACTAAATTCAGTATCGCATGAGGGCAGATCGAGGACTCTGGCCACAGATAGGCGGCTCGTTCCGGGCTTGGAGAAATCGCTAAAATCTACTAAAATAGCTGCTTACACACTAAGTTCTGAATTCCATCCGGAGTATTCATGGCACAAGTTTGTGACGTATGCGGCAAAGGGCCGCAGTTTGGAAACAATATCAGCCACGCGCATAACGTGAGCAAGCGGCGCTGGAACGTGAACCTTCGTCCGGTACACGCTAAGGTGAAGGGCGTCGGCAAGCGCATCCGCGTCTGCACCGGCTGCCTCAAGAGCGGCAAAGTCGTTAAGGCCTAGCCTTCCAATTCCTTGTCATGCTGAGCTAAGGTGAGCTTTGCAAAGAGCTCGCAACGTCGAAGTATCACTATTTGCTTCGGTTCAGCATGGGCACCTCTTTACGCCAACGCGATCACATCTATCTCTACTAGAACGTCCTTCGGAAGACGCGCGACTTCGACTGTGGACCTAGCTGGCGGTGCGGACGTGAAGTATTTTCCGTAGACCGCGTTCATGGCCGCGAAGTCGCCCATGCTTTTCAGAAATACCGTCGAGCGCACGACTTTTGCCATCTCGCTCCCGGCTGCAGAGAGAATTCCCGATAGATTCTTCAACGCTCGCTCAGTTTGCGCGGACACGTCTCCTTCGACTACTTGTTGCGTAACCGGATCAATGGCGACCTGTCCCGACACGAACACGAATCCATTGGCCTTGATGGCCTGAGAGTATGGCCCGATGGCCTGGGGTCCATCTTTTGTGGCAATTACTTCACGCATGCGTTCTCCTGAAATAGATTTCGTAAATCTAGAGTTTTTGTAGCCGCTGAACTTCGCGCACCCCGGGAATTTTCCTTACGCCGCCGATAATATTTTCCAGGTGCTTCAAATCGGCGATGTCGAGAACAATGTCCACGTTTGCCTGTCCGCCTGAAGTTCTAGCCTCGATGTTGCGGATGTTAGTTTTGGTATCGCTAATCACTGCCGTAATTTGCTTCAACATCCCAAAACGATCGTCGCAATAGACGGTCAGCTTTACGGGATAGGAGCTCGGCGTCTCGTCATCGCGTCCCCATTCCACGTCAATACGACGCTCCGGCTCGTACATGAGATTGACCACGTTCGGGCAAATTACAGAATGCACTGCAACGCCTTTGCCGCGGGTTACATAGCCAACCAAAGTCTCGCCCCGAATCGGATTACAGCAGCGCGCGCGATAGACCAGCAGGTCTCCGTGGCCCTTCACACGGATGGCGTTATTGTTCTCCCCTCCAAAGACGCGCCGGACAACGCTGGCGAACGTACTGGACTTATCTTCGCTCTGCCCCCCGCCGGTCCTTTCTCCGCCTGCTCTGTCTTCGCCAGGGGAGGATGGCTGTGCCACCGATGGCGACATCCGTGCCAGCACCTGCCGCGCTGAGTACTTGCCATAGCCGATGCCCGCCATCAGATCGTCCGGCTGCCCTAATCCGAATTCAGAAGCGATCTTGTGAAGCTCTTCGTCTTTGATCTCTTTCAGCGAGACCCGATATTTGCGCGCCTCTTTTTCGATCAGCTTCCGCCCAATTTCAATTGCGCGCTCGCGCTGGTGAATGTTCAGCCAATGCTTGATTTTGTTGCGGGCACGTGACGACTTAACGGCAGCCAGCCAGTCACGGCTGGGTTTATGTCCTGCCTGGGTGAGCACTTCGACGATATCGCCGCTATGCAGCTTGTGCCGCAGCGGGACCATGCGTCCGTTCACCTTCGCGCCCACGCAACTGTGCCCAACTTCGGTGTGAACTGAGTAGGCAAAATCAATCGGCGTGGAGTCTCGCGGCAGCACCACCACTTTTCCCTTCGGAGTGAACGTGTAGACCTCTTCCGGATACAGATCAATCTTCAGAGTGGACAAAAATTCGTTCGGGTCGGAGACATCTCGCTGCCACTCCACAACCTGCCGCAACCACGCCAGCCTCTGTTCATCTTTTGCAGACACCGGACCGTCTTTGTATTTCCAGTGCGCGGCGATGCCTTCTTCTGCCATCTTGTGCATTTCCTCAGTGCGAATCTGCACTTCGAAGGTCGTCCCTTCTTCGGTAATCACCGAGGTATGAAGCGACTGATAAAAGTTCGGACGCGGCATGGCGATGAAGTCCTTTATGCGTCCCGGTACCGGCCGCCACACGTTGTGGACGATTCCCAACACCGCGTAGCAATCCTGTACTGACTGCGTGACCACACGCATCGCGTAGAGGTCATACACTTGCTCCACGCTGATGTGCTGCCGCTGCAGTTTTTTGTGAATGCTGTAAACCCGCTTGATCCGGCTTTCCACGCTGGCCGAAATGCCCGCCTCTTTCAATTTGTCGCGCAACAATGCACCAACACGTCCGAGAAACTGTTCTCCCTCCTTGCGGCGCGCTTCCACCGCATCATGTACCTGCTGGTAAGCGAGCGGATCGAGATAGCGAAAACCGAGGTCTTCCAGTTCGCCGCGGATTTTTCCCATGCCCAGGCGATGCGCAATGGGGGCATAAATGTCGAGCGTCTCACGGGCTACCTTCTGCTGGCGGTCAGGCGGGAGGTGCTCCAGCGTCCGCATGTTATGCAGACGGTCAGCGAGTTTTATGAGCACCACGCGGATGTCATCCACCATGGCCAGCATCATCTTGCGGAGATTTTCGGCCTGCTGTTCTTCCCGGCTGGCGAAATCAATTCTGCTGATCTTGGTGACGCCTTCGACGATGTGGGCAACCTGCTCGCCGAATTCTTTGCGGATGTCAACGATCGTGACAGAAGTATCTTCGACGGAGTCGTGCAGCAACCCCGCCGAAATGGCAACGGGGTCCATCTTCATCTCGGCCAACACCAGCGCGACTTCCAGGGGATGAACCAGGTAAGGCTCCCCGGATGCCCGAGTCTGTCCGGTATGGTGAGTCAGGGAAAATTCGTACGCCTTGCGCACCAGTTCAAGATCGTCCCCAGGACGATTGTCGCGCATGGTCCGCAACAGGTCCCGAAACTTAGTCATCGAGAGCAGGTTGGTGGCAATCTGTTGGCGCAGCATACCCATGGACGGTTGAGTGTCGGACTGTTAACTTCACGCCTTCGAGGATGGCAGCCAGCAAAGAAATCCCTGGGCGGTGAACAGTGTCCATGATTATAGCTCCACCATGCGCCCCAGCCGCGCTGGGTGGCGCTTGCACAAAGTCATTTAGTTTGACGAATGACGCACTCTGCTAGAGTGGGTCGAATGGCTTTCAGTACGCCAAATCCTGTGCAGCGACAGTCGGAAACAAATCGTATCTTGGTTAGCGGAGCTTCCGGCCTTATCGGGACAGCTCTGCTTCCGTCACTTACTGCGGCTGGATACCAAGTGTCGCGTCTGGCACGAGGGTCTTCATCTTCAGCCCGAGATATTTGTTGGGATCCCTCGCAGCCACTGCCGTCCGACAGAGTTTCGGGCTTTGACGCAGTAATTCATCTCGCGGGCGAATCGGTTGTAGGGCGCTGGAGCGCCGCTAAGAAAAAACAGATTCGCGAGAGCCGTGTAATTGGAACACAACATCTGGCGGAGGCTATCGCCAAGGCACCCAATCCACCGCGGCTCTTCATTTCGGCATCTGCGATTGGATATTACGGAAATCGTGGCGATGAAATCATGAGCGAGGAGAGTCCCTCGGGAACCGGGTTTCTTCCTCAAGTCTGCCGGGAATGGGAGGCGGCCTGTGCTCCTGCCGTACGCGCTGGAATTCGCACGGTCAACATTCGCATTGGACTAGTGCTCAGCCCTGCGGGAGGCACGCTACGGGCGTTGCTTCCCAATTTCCGCATGGGCCTCGGCGGACGAATGGGGACAGGCCGTCAGTGGTGGAGTTGGATTGATATCGAAGACATCGTCGGAGCCATCCATCACATCTTGAAAGAGACGCCGCAAGCGGGGCACTCTGCTGCTGTCAATCTGGTGGCTCCGAATCCGGTCACCAACGCCGAGTTCACGAAAACCCTCGCGAAGGTGCTCTCACGGCCCGCCCTGCTTACGGTGCCTAAATTCATCTTACAGATGGCCTTGGGCGATGCCGCCGATGAACTGATATTTGCCAGCCAACGCGTCGAGCCTGCGCAATTATTGGAGAGCGGCTACGCTTTCAAACAGCCTGATCTAACAGGCTCGCTGGAGAGAATCCTGAAGCATTGAGCGCTAGCGATTCTGCGCTTGCGCCTTAGCGAAGGCCTCTACCCGTTCGCGAACACCCAGAACGTGTTTCGGCAAGTTGAGATGGCTGCCTTCTTCGAGGATCGGAATCAGCTTGTCGAACTCCGGACCGGAATGTGAGCCAGTAATAATCATCCGAATCGGATGAAACAGTTCTTTTCCCTTTGCCCCAGTCTCGGCCTTCACTTCATTCACGATTTTCTTGAACTCATCTGGAGTCAGTTTGCCTTCGCGCGCTAGCTCAGCCTCTAGAATCTTTACTGTAAAGCGGCCAAAGACTGCACCTGTGTGTGTCCATCCGAGAACATCGGCGTTGTCGGCGGACGCCAGGGCCTTCGCCGCATCGTAGTTAAAGATAAGGGACGCACGTTCCGGCAGCAGATCAAGACGATCCACTGAGGGGAGAAGAAGTTCGTTGACCTTGGCAAGCCACTCTTTTGGAATTGAAGGCGACTCTGCCCTTTCATCTGTCGCCATCGCCTTCGCGTAAAGTGGAAACGCCAGCTCATTGATTCTCGCCGGGGCCGCTTTCTTAATGTAATGGCGATTTAGCCAGTAAAGCTTCTCCATGTCGAACACCGCAGGTGACGGAGTGACCCGCTCCAGCGAGAATTCTTTCTTTAACTCTTCTATGGAAAAAATCTCCCGTGTCCCGCCACTGGGGGCCCATCCCAGAAGAGCGAGGTAGTTGACCAACGCTTCCGGCAGCACTCCCATATCACGAAAGTTGGCAATGGAGGTTGCTCCATGACGCTTCGAGAGGCGCTCACGATCGCTGCCTAAAATTGTAGAAAGATGTGCGAACTCAGGCACCTGCCATCCCAACGCTTCGTACAACGCAACCTGCTTCGGAGTATTAGAAAGATGATCGTCCCCGCGGATCACGTGGGTGATCTTCATCAGCGCGTCGTCAATCACGACCACGTAGTTGTAAACCGGCATTCCGCTCGATCGCATGATGATGGGGTCGCTGACCACCTCGTTCGAGAACTCCACGTTGCCGTGCACAATGTCATGAAAACGAATGGGACGCTCAGGAATCTGCAATCGAATCGCGCACTGCTCTCCGGCTGCTCGCCTCTTCTGAGCTTCTTGAGGGTCGAGAATCCGGCACTTGCCGGAATAAATTGGCTGACGATGCTCGGCCTGGGCACGCTCCCGTTCCTTCTGTAAATCAGCTTCACTGCAAAAGCAGAGGTAAGCCTTGTGTTCATTCAGCAGGCGCTCGGCATGTTCACGGTAAACGTCCAGACGCTCGGACTGCCGGTAGGGAACGTAGGGCCCTCCGACATCAGGGCCTTCATCCCAATCCAATCCCAGCCACTTGAGATCTGCGATCAGTTGATCTTCATAGCGCGCTTCGCTGCGATCTACATCGGTGTCTTCAATCCGCATGACCATCACCCCGCCCTTCTGGCGGGCAAACAGCCAGTTGAACAGGGCGGTGCGGGCATTTCCTACATGAAGTTGGCCTGTGGGAGATGGCGCGAAGCGAACGCGAACGCTTGAATTAGTAGCCACGAAAAGATGTTAGCAGGAACGCTGGGCTTGCTTTAGGGCAGCGATCAGCGGATCGATCATCACGCATCGTCCGAAGGCTTCTGCAACTCCCTCCACAGTTTGTCGAGGACCTCATTTCTCTGTTCTGTGCGCAGCTCGCGTTCCAGTTCTTCGAGCGCGACCGCGACCACGTGATAGTGGTGGAGGCCTGCGAGCCGTGGGTCAGAGGTGACTTCGAGCCACACACGATGCATGAGGTCCAAATCTTGGTTGCGTAGCCGTGGCGTATGCGGTCCCAGGTAGTATTCACGCGAAACGCCGTTCGGCATCCGCACTTCCATCACCAGACGCGGCTTGGGATCCGGCAAGCGTTCCCATGCGTCGCCGGTAAGCTTGGCCTGCTCATCTGGCGTCAGCTTGTTGGACAGTCCGCATACGATCCGGCTGGACTCCAAACGCTGCGCTGTAACAACAATGGATTCGAAGACGTCGGTCGCCGGAACTACCAGGAGTGAAATGGGACGCCCTTCTTTTTCCGCTGCGGCGACCGCCGCGGTGAACAACTCTTGTTCGTAGGAATCGAAGACTTGGCTGGCTTCGAATTTTGTATCCCCGAAGGAGTGCTCGCGATGATACATGCGTGACGTCATCACCACTACATCCTGGTGCGTGGTATCAGTCCGGCGCAGCACTTCCCGCAGGTAATAGAGGTTCTTGGGGTCGCGCACTGCAACCAGAATGTTGCCCGGGCGTACGCCGAGACTCTCGCTGGCCGGCTCGTCGTTACCGTAGACCCGGAACTGATCCACACTTTCCGGCTTACCAGCACGCTCTCTCATCACTCGGCGCTCGGAATAAGTAAACAAAGCAAAAAAGAAAAGGCTGAACGTAACCCCGCCAATGGTGGCCTCAACTTTGGTGAAGAAGTTCACCAGCGCGGTGATAAAAAGCACAGTGCCGATCAGGATCACGCCCAATGGAAGTTCGCGACCGTTGCCTAGAGGAATGTTCAGCGGTACTTTCCATTCGCGCTTGGCGGGCTCTGTATACCGCAATACCAGCACCGCCAGTGCCATCATCGCAAAGCTCCACACCACGCCGAACGCGTACAGACCCGCAAGAGTAAATACGTTTCCGCGCGTCACAATGATCGTGAACAGCTGCATCCCGACGACCAGATTGATGATCCGGTAGCTTGTGCCAAAGCGTGCATGCGGCTTCTGAAACGCGGAGGTGAGAACGCCGTCTTCCGCTACGCGGTTCAACACTCCGTTCGCGCCCACGATCGACGTATTCTGCGCACCTGAAAGAATCAGCACACCAACCAGCACAACGAATCCGTGAAAAATCAGCCGGGCCCATGCCGGCCCCCACAAGTGCATCGCGATTCCGCTGATCAGGTTGCCGAAATATTCCGGCCGCACCTGGTCGGGAATAATCATCACCGCAAAAAATGAGGTGAGCGCGGTAAATAAAAGGGCATAGATGCCAATGACGACAGCCGCCTTTTTTAGGTTTTTTAACTTGGGGTGCGCAATTTCGCGGTTCACCTGTGCCAGCGTCTCCTCGCCGCTCATTGCCAGCACCGAGTGTCCAAAGCCTACAAACACAATGAATAGGGTTAGATGGCTGACCCATGTGTTCTTCAGACTGACCAGCCATCCGAGCGATTCTCTGTTGAGAATGATTCCAGCCTTTAACGGGTTCGGCGGGAGTGGAACCGGAGAATGCAGAATGGTGACCGTACACCAGATGATCAGAATCACCGCCATCGCTGTGGTGATCTGCATGATTTGCAGGGCCTTCCCGCTGGACTCATGCATGCCCTGAGTGTTCTTCCACCAGAAATAGATCGTTACCAGGATTCCAAATACCGCAGCGAATTGGTTATCGGGAAAATGACGAAATGCATGCCCGGTGTAGCGGGCCATGTCCTGAATAAAACCAGCTAGGTATTGCCCGGCGACAACCGAGCTCAAAGGCCCCGTCAGGACATAGTCGAACAGCAATGCGGACACCGAAAACTTCGCCAGCGTGTTGCCCATGGCCCGCCTGACCACGCGATAAACTCCTCCGCGGACGAACATACTGGTGGACTCGATGTAGAGAGCGCGCACACAATTCGCAAACAACATCACCGCCAGAATGAACCAGGGTGCGCTCTTGCCAATCACTTTCTCGGCGTCGCCGCCGACGTAATAGGCGGATGATCCAAGATCAGAAAGGACGATCGCCGCCGCGCGCCAGAATGAAATGAAACTGAGCAGCACCGTAGTAGCGACGAATACTTTTACCGCGGGGCGAGCATTTTGTGTGGGAGTGGACATTGCGACCCATGAAGCGGGGACAAACTTAAAAATCTAACATACTGAGGAGGGTCTGCTTCCCGCAGCTGTATTAAATCATTTTATCGAGGCTATGCGGGAAAGCGGAGCCATGTAAGTGCGAGTGATTCGGTCATGCCAGCACAACTGGTCTTCATCCAGGAAGCACCAAGCATATCCCAAGCCGAGCGACAGTGCCGATAAAATGGACGCCGCAACCCGCCAAATCCGCAACTTGCGAGGCACTGGACTTCCATCAAAGAGACTAAGCCGCAGCCCGGCAGCTTTCAATCCCACGGTCGTGCCGCAATATACCAGCAACAGGTACTGATATCCGACCCAAAACACCCCGGTCATGACGGCGGTCATGACCGCCGTTTCTTTCATCATCGGCAAACTCTTGGTAATCCTGAAGAAAATCCATCCAAAAGTCGCGAGCGCCAGCAGCACCAAAACCGCATCCGCTGCGGCCGCCCAGAAACGTCGCAACAGTCTGGCAGGCTGCAATGGAAGCTCAAATCCAGGACGCTTTTCCTCTGCAGGAATTTCGTCCGGCTCAATCAAGATGCCACCCAATGCCGGTGGCAGCGGCAGCTGCTCCGGAACTTCCAGAATGCGGGGCCGGTCGAACACAGGCTCTGCCAACTCGTCGCTCGGCCTGGGGGGAGGAAAAAACGATCGCGGAAATTCCAGAATGCGTCCCGTGATTTCCGCAACCGCGGACTTCTTCGGCTGCATGGGGGCGGTTTCTGCAATAGCCTCCATTTCGGAATGCTCTTCGACCGCCTTTCTCACTGCTGACTCGCGAGTTTGAGCCGGGCGAGTCGAAGATTCGGGATTAGAAGAGTAACTAGGCGGCGCCTCGTTCGGCTCAAACTTCAATTTCAAAGATGGATATTTTGGCTTCCGGGGCTGACGACCTTCGTTGTATTTACTCAGCTTGGCTGCTACTTCCCGGCGCCACGAGTCCGGGTCCGAAAGCTTCGGCTCGGGATGAGACATAGTAAAGAGTGGCTCAGCCGGTTGAGTTTTGTCAGACTGTCCCTCTCGACGCTCCGCCGATCTAGCCACGCAGGGCGAACCGCTACTGCTCTCATCCTCAACAACGAAACGTGCGCGCGGAGGAGCATTCAGGCTGGCAGCGAACTGCTGTTCGCTTGCATCGTACTGCTGAGAATCCTTAAAAGCGTCAATCGAGCTGTGACCTCGAACTTCCGCCTTTGGAAGTGACAGGTTTGTTTCAACGTCGGGGTCAAATCGCGAAGTCATTTGGAGTTTTGGCTGCTTGTGGGAACGTGACTCATCAGTAGTTCGATTCTATGTTCGCACTTTGCCTCTCGGGAGGGCGACATGCTACCGTCACGAAGATCCCAGAGAAGCTTCAAGGTTGAGGGAGTTCGCGCGCTTCAGATGAAATCCCGCACTCGATTCCTTATCACGGCGGCGTTCGCTTGTCATCTCTTTGCATCTCCGCCGTTAGTTACCAGTCAGTTGCTCACCGGTTCCTCAGGAAGCCCGCCGAAGGGAACGGCCGGCGTGCGCGCATTTTCATCGTTGAAACAGCAGGATGTCACCATAGTCGCCTTGCAGCAGGAAAGGGATGGCCCAATTTATAAGCTTCACGGAAAGGCTGAGGTTCATTACGGAATCTACATTCTTCACGCCGATGACATGACCTACAACTCTGACACCGGCGACGCGGTTCTGGATGGCCACGTTTTGCTCGAAGGCGGCGCTAACGACGAACACATCGAAGCCAGCCGCGGCGCTTACAACGTAAACAAAGAGACCGGAGATTTCGAAAACGTGCGCGGTGGTATCGGCCTTCGGCTGCGCGGATCGAGGACCTTGCTGACTTCGTCGAATCCGTTTTCATTTACCGGCAAGCGCGTGGAGAAAACCGGGCCTAATCATTTTGTGGTTTACGACGGCTCGGTCACAACCTGCGAATTGCCCACGCCAAAATGGCAATTCAATGCTCACCGGGTGGTCGTTGAGGCGGGAGGAAACGCCAGGATTTATCATTCGACTTTTCGCCTCCACGGCGTGCCAGTGCTTTATTTTCCTTTTGCGACCCAACCGGTGGAACGGCTCCCAAGACAGAGCGGCTTTCTAATACCGAATCTCGGAAACTCCTCTATCAAAGGCACAATCCTGGGCGAGTCGGTATTTCTGAAGCTCAATCGCAGCATGGACGCGACTATCGGCGCCGAATATTTCTCTGCGCGCGGATGGTCTCCTCAAGGCGGATTTAGAGCTCGCCCAAGCGAAACCTCCTTCGTAGACCTCAGCTATTTTAGCGTGCTGGACCGCCGCCAAGGCGTGAATTACCAGGGAGGCGAGGATGTCCACCTGGTTGCGGAAGGAGCGTTCGCTCACAACTTACGCGGAGTCGCCAATCTGGATTACCTGAGCTCATTCATATTTCGTCTGGCCTTCAACGAAGTCTTTACTCAGGCAGTCAACTCGGAAGTGAAGTCGCGAGCTTTTCTTTCCAACACTAGCAATGGATTCTTCTCCAACCTCTCCGCCGAGCGCTACCAGAACTACGAGAACGACACCCTTCCGCTTCAGGTGATTACGATTGTGCACGCGCCCAGTTTTGAATTTTCAGGCGTGGACCATCAAATCGGCCACACTCCTCTGTATTGGTCCTATAACGCTGCGCTGGAAGGTCTTTCGCGCACCGAGCCGGAATTCAGTACCGCCCCCCTGCTCGCGCGCCTGGATTTCAATCCCGCCATATCCTTGCCGCTGAATTGGCGTGGATGGTCGCTTCGACCCGAACTTTCGCTGAGAGATACCCTGTATTCACAGAGGCTCATACCCAACTCCAGCACCGCGATTACAACTGGGACGGCGACGTCGAGTCCCATCTCACGTAAAGCTCTTGAAGCCTCCATAGATCTTCGGTTGCCGGCTTTGAGCAGAGTTTTTAATGGCCAGCTTGCAGGGCGTAAATGGAAGCACGTCATAGAACCACGCGTCGTTTACAACTACGTCACTGGAGTCAACAACTTTCCAAATATCCTGCGCTTTGACGAGCGCGACATTCTTAGCGACACCCACGAGGTGCGTTACACGCTCATCAACCGGCTGTACTCCAAACATATATCTTCAAAATCGAAGGACTGCGGGCCTCCGGGGATGCCGTCGCTCTTTATTGGCGGGCCGGCACCCCGAGACCGGATTCCGTGGGAGCGGCAGGAAGTTGTGAAGGAAGCATCCTGCGACTCGGGGCCAGAGATAAGAGAGGTCATCACCTGGGAACTTTCGCAGAAATACTTTATTGATCCCACTTTCGGCGGCGCGCTAGTGCCGGGGCGGCGCAACGTATTTACGACCACTGCCGACCTCACTGGGATCGCGTTCCTGACCGGGGACCGCCGGCTCTCTCCTCTGGTTTCGCGCTTGCGCATTCAAACCAGTGCACGGACTGATGTCGAGTGGGACATTGACTACGACTTCCGGCAGAGTCGCATTAATGACAGCACCGCGTTCGTTAACTACCGGCTCGGCCCTATCACGGTAGGGGGCGGTGATGCCTTTCTTCAGGCTCCGGGGGAAACGCTGGTGTCTCCGGCCTTGCTGTCGGGCAAGCCGTCGCCGGAAATCTTCAATCAGTTCCGACTATTGCTCGGGTACGGTTCTCCGAACAAACGCGGCTTCAGCGGGGCCACGAACATAGGATTCGACGCCAACCTCGGATTTCTTCAATACGCATCAGCACAGCTTTCCTACAACTGGGATTGTTGCGGTGCCAACGTCGAATATCGCCGCTTCGCATTGGGCTCAGTGCGCAACGAAAATCAATTCCGCTTCACCTTTGCCCTCGCCAACGTAGGCGCGTTCGGAAACCTGCGGCGTCAGGAAAGGCTGTTCTAGCCGTGAGATAATCAGCTATATCTCCAAGATAAACGTAAATTAAATATAGGTGGTTCCTAATTGGTTTGGTTGCAGCGTTCCCTGATCACATTCTTATTGATTTGCCTGGGCTGTTCGGCCCAGTCATCGCCCTCTCCGGAGGTCCTGCAACGAATTGAGCGCCAGGTCCGGGCCCACTATAGCGTTCCACCCGAGGTAAAAATCGTGATTGGCGCCCTGCGGCCCGGCGAGTTTCCTGCTTATGACGCTCTCACCATTACCTTCGACGGCGGAGAGAAAAAGCAGAGTTTCGATTTCCTGCTTTCGAAAGACGGGAAGTCATTAATTCGCCTGACCAAGCTCGATCTTAGCAAGGACCCATATGCCGAGACGATGAAGAAAATTGATCTAAGCGGGCGGCCCCGCCGAGGCGGTAAAGACGCGAAGGTTGTGATCGTAAACTACGATGACTTTCAGTGCCCCTTTTGCTCCAGCTTGCATCGCACCCTTTTCCCTGAGGTGCTGAAGGAATATGGCGACCGCGTAGCGTTCGTCTATAAGGATTTTCCGCTATCTGAAATTCATCCCTGGGCAACGCGCGCGGCGGTCAATGCCAACTGCCTCGCTTCTCAAAACGGAGAGGCTTTCTGGGATTTCGCCGACTATATTCATTCAAACCAGTCGGAAGTAAATTCAGAGAAGGGTCGCGACAGTCAGTTCGCTGCTGTGGACCGGATTACTCTGCTACAGGGCCAGAAGCATAGCGTGGATCCCGCGAAGCTTCAGTCCTGCATCAAGGCGCAAAATGACGGCTCTGTAAAAGCTTCCGAAAAAGAGGCCTCCGGCCTCGGAGTAAGCGCTACTCCGACTTTGTTCATTAATGGGCAAGAGGTGGATGGCGCAGTCCCCATCACGCAACTTCGTGCGATGCTGGACCAGTCATTGAAAG
Source organism: Acidobacteriota bacterium (assembly GCA_030775785.1). Lineage (GTDB taxonomy): Bacteria > Acidobacteriota > Terriglobia > Terriglobales > Acidobacteriaceae > JALYIM01. Next base: position 39,011 of record JALYIM010000290.1, on the reverse strand, counting down.
ACGCAGGCGTGACGCCACCCCAACATCCGTCTATAAAGGATTCGCAGAACCACCAGGGACCAAAATAAGTTGCCCGATGAAGTTTGGAAGGCGAGACATAAGAGGGACCTAAAACAAATGACCACGAGATCGCGTTTGGGTGCCGCCAGGCTGTTTGCTTTACTGACGGTCAGCATGATTTTTGCGGTAGTGCTAATGACCGGCTGCGGTTCGAAACAGGCGGGCGGCGAAGTTGCGGCCACGGTAGATGGCCGCAAGATTTATCGTTCCGATCTGGAAAAGTACTATCAGAATCAGGCCACAGCATCGCAGCAGCAGCCGGCGGCGGAGCAAGCTACGAATTTGCGACTGAACATTTTGAAGGAACTTATCGAAAACGAAATTCTTATGCGTCGCGCTGAGAAATTGGGTTTGATGGCCACCGACGACGAGGTTGAGCGCAAGTTGAGCGAAATCAAATCTCCCTTTACTGCGGAAGAATTTGCCTCGCGCCTGAAAGAAAAAAACATCGCAGCCGACGATTTCAAGCGAGATATTCGCCGGTCGCTCACGGTAGACAAAGTCACTAACAAGGAAGTTACGTCCAAAATCAACATTACCGATCAGGACATCAGTGGGTATTACAATGCACACAAATCGGAATTCAATTTCATCGAGCCTCAGTACCACCTGAAGCAGATATTCGTCACTCCGCTACCTAATCCGCAGGTGCGTAATCAAAACAATAAGGCGCAAAACGAAGACCAGGCGCGCAAAAAAATCCAGATGATCTTGAACCGTCTGGAGAGTGGAGATGACTTCGATACGCTGGCGATGAATTACTCCGAGGATGCGGAGACCTCAGGTAATGGTGGAGATTTGGGCTTCACTCCTGAGTCTTCTCTTAATCGAACGGATCCGGCGACTCGGGATCTGGTAATGAAACTCAAGCCGGGAAAGTACAGCTCAATCATTCCCGTGGTCAATCCCATGAGCAAGCAGCTCATTGGCTTTCGTATTGTGAAACTGGTGGCGAAGGAATCAGCGGGACAGCGAGAATTTTCGGATCCACGTGTGCAACAGGCAATTCGTGCCCAATTGCGCGATCACCGCGAACAATTACTAAAAGAAGCTTTTTACGAGGTTTTGCGCAACCAGGCAAAAGTGGAGAACTTCTACGCGCAAAAAGTGCTTCAAGACAATGGCGCTGCGGAGAACGCCAGCAGTTCTCACTAAATAATCAACTCTGTGTTTATTCGATGATCGCGAGCGTGTCTCCGGCATTCACGTTCGCGCCTTCTGATACAAGAATTTCCCGCGCTACGCCGGCCCGCGGAGATTTGATCTCGTTCTGCATTTTCATCGCTTCCACCACCAGTACCCCTCCGCCAGCCTGCACAATGTCGCCCTCCGCGACTAGGACCCTGACCACTTTTCCGGGCATGGATGCAAGCAGTTTGGCTGGACCCTCCTCAATGCCGCTAAGCTTCTTTCGACTGCGCCACGAACGCGGATCCTGCAACTCGACCGTGCAACAATTTTCGCCGATCCAGATGCGAAGGTCATTTTGACCGGCTTCTCGCCGAACTGTGTAAGCCTTTCCCCCGATTATCAGTGAGAGTGTGTTTGCGCCAATTCGGGCGCTATCAATGCCAATCTCGGGGCCATCTTCGTCCATGCGGCAATGCCACTTGCCGTTGCCAGCGAGTACTTCAGTATCTGGCGGCTTGAGCTCCAGGCGATATTTCTTCACGCCGACTTTGACTTCGTAAATCATAAAATTGCGCGCTTAGTAAATATTCTTAGCGCAACGCTTCCGCGCGCGCTGCTCGTTTCCAGCTTGATTCCGTTCGATTTGGATCGTCCAAAATTTTCGGGGACGGCTTTCTGTCTATTGCTGTATTCGAACTCGAGGTTCCGCCGATATCCAAGGCGGCAAAAAGCGCGGCTGCGATAGCGGCAATCCCACTATCTTTTTCACGCTCGTCAAGTTTAGGGTTGGTGCTGTCACCAGATTCCGTTCGCGACAACAATCCGTCTAAGTATCCAGTGTGCAGGTTGCCGGCAATGAACGTTCTATCAGAAACAATTTTGCGAAACAGTGAAAGATTTGTCTGGATGCCGCCGACCAGGAATTCATCCAGCGCGCGCGCGATTCGCGCCGTTGCCATCGCCCGATCGCTTCCATAGCCGACTAACTTGGCCAGCAGCGGGTCATACTCAATGGGAACTGACCAACCCTCATAAATTCCCGCATCTACGCGGATTCCCGGACCTGAAGGCTCCCGCAATAACGTCACCCGCCCAGGACTCGGCATGTATTGATTGTCAGGATCTTCGGCATAGATACGGCATTCAATGGCGTGTCCGCGGAGTTTTATGTCCTCCTGCGAAAAGGGTAGTTTTTCTCCAGCGGCAATTTTGATTTGCAGATGGACGAGATCGAGTCCGGTAACGAGCTCGGTCACCGGATGCTCAACCTGCAGGCGCGTATTCATTTCAAGGAAGTAGAAGTTCTTTTGCTCGTCTACTAGAAACTCAATCGTGCCGGCATTCGCATAATTCGCCGCCTTGGCGACTTGCACAGCAACCTCGCCCATCCGCTGGCGCATCCGCTCATCCACGATAGGAGAGGGCGATTCCTCAAGCACTTTCTGATGCCGCCGCTGGATCGAGCACTCACGCTCCCCTAGATAAACGGTGTTGCCGTGCTCGTCGGCGAGAATCTGCATTTCGATGTGGCGAGGATTCAGGATCGCCTTCTCGAGGTAGACCTCGCTATCCCCGAAAGAACGCTGGGCTTCACTTTGCGCGCTCTGCAGTGCCGACGCGAGCTCCTCTTTTGTACTGACAAGCCGCATCCCCTTGCCCCCACCGCCCGCCGCGGCCTTCAGCATAACGGGATAGCCGATGCGAGCAGCTTCCTGCGACGCTTCTTCCGCCGAACTCACTCCCCTCCAGGTTCCAGGAACCAGAGGCACCCCGGCTTTTTGCATTGCCTCGCGAGCCCGCGTCTTTGATCCCATCACTTCCATCGAAGCTGGCGATGGTCCGATAAACTTCACTTTTGCATCTACGCAAGCCTGCGCGAATCGTGGGTTCTCCGAAAGAAATCCGTAGCCCGGGTGGATTGCGTCTGCGCCACTGCGGCGAGCCACCTCCAGAATTTTGTGGATATTTAGGTAAGATTCCGCCGCCGTCGGGGGACCGATGTGATACGCCTCGTCTGCTTTTTGAACATGAAGCGACAGGCGGTCCACGTCAGAATAGACCGCGACGGAAATAATCCCCAGTTCGCGACAAGCGCGGATTAGCCGTACTGCGATCTCGCCTCGATTAGCGACAAGAATTTTTTTAAACATGAGCATTGCAGGTACTGAAACTAAGCGTTACAAAGAAAAACCTCCTCCGCTGCGCGAAAGAGGTTCTGGTGTCCCTGAATAACGTCAAGCTTACTTGTTCGGCTGGTCCATGGTTACGCCACTCGATGTCGGTTGCTTTTCAGCTTTCAATTTCTTCGTAGCCATAGTTTTGTTGACCCAGTCGTCCGCTGTCTTCAAGTCCGCAGCCCGTGTTGGAAGATCGTCGCATTCCACGTCGGCCTTCTCACGGAAAAGCAGGTTCATATAAGCCATGGCATCATCGTAGTCCGGCCGTATCTGTAGGGCTTTATTCAACTGTTCAATACCATCGTTGATGGGGGCCCAACTCTTCGCCTTCAGCGCAGCGCAAACTTTCTTGTCTTTCAATGCGTCTTCCGGCTTGAGACCAATCTTCGCGCGCTCTTCCATGCGCGGCTGATAACTTTGCGTCCAGTCAATTACTCCGATGGAGTAGTAGGGCTCTGGGTCGTTGGGATCAATGTCCAGGGCTTTACGGTAGAAAGTTTTGGCGTCGTCAAACTTTTTCTGCTGGAGGTAAAGGTACGCAATCCCCTTTACGCTATTGACGCTTTTCGGATCTTTCTCCAGCACTGCTTTGTATTGCTCGACCGCCTGCTCAGCGTAGCGGTTATTGTCAGGAGAATCGACTCCAGGAATGAATTGTTGCGCGTACGCCGTTGCCAGATACAATCGCGCGTTCTCGAGGGTAGGATCCAGTTCAACCGCCTGCTGGAAATGATTGATTGCTTCTTCGTACTTGGCGCTCTTGTATGCGCCTACACCCTTATTCAACTGGTCCCGGGCCTTCAACTTGTTGCAGCCCGTGGCCGAGAATAGCGCCAGACCGGCGGCCAGAACTGCCAGTAGTTGTGCGGTTCGTTTCATCGCCTTTTCAATCTCCTTGCTAAAAGTCCGCGCTACGCAAAAAATCATCGGCACGGGTCGCTGACCGAGGATTTCTGAGCACCCAACATACTACACCGGTGCCCAACAGCAAGTAATCCTTTATCAGCGCCCCGTGCCTGAACGCTCTAGCCGCCAGCTTCGATCTTGGCGGTGATAAGCCCGACTTTGTCCACTCCGGCTGCGTGTGCAATGTCAATGACATTGGCGACGTTCGCGAACGGTACGTTGTCGTCACCCTTCACAAACATTACTTTTTCAGCGCGCGTCTTGAAAATGTCGGTGAGTCGCTCCTGCAAGTTGTCCCAGGTTGCGTCTTCATTGTTGATCTTGACACCCGGGTCATTGCCGGCGCCTTTATCAATCAACTGAACTACGATGGTACGGTCAGGCGTGTTGTTCTTCGGCTGATTGGGCGGGGGAGGCTGCGGTACCAGCGCCTCCAAACCCTTAGGCGTTAATGGCGTTATCACCATGAAGATGATCAGCAACACCAGCAGCACATCAATCAGCGGTGTAACGTTAATGTCGGCATTTTGGCCGCCGCCAGCGCCCAGTGACATTGACATAAAGAAGTCTCCCTCTATTAGAAGCGATTACTGACTTATTGACCGCCGGTTGTGCCGGCTGGCTTGGTTGTCGGAGGCGCGCCCGGAGGTGTTTCTTTCCTCTGCTCCGTCAGCAGTCCCAACTGGTCAACGCCCGCCGAGCGGACGTTATCCACTACACCAACCACTGCTCCGAATTTGGCACGCGCGTCAGCCTTCACGAATACGATCTTAGATTGCTTGCCTACAAGTTTGTCCTTCACTTTGGAAGTCAACTGGTCTACGGGAAGCTTGTCGTTTCCGAAGTAAACTGTGCCATCGCGCATCACTGCAACCAGCAGGGCGTCCTCTTTATCGGCATCCGGCATGTTCTCCGGATTATTCACTTTGGCGAGGTCCACACTCTGCCCGTGTTGCAACATGGGAGTGATTACCATGAAAATGATCAACAGTACCAGCATCACGTCCACCATGGGTGTGACGTTGATGTTTGAGTTGACCTTGGCGCCTTCATTCCTTACTGAAATAGCCATAACCCTTTAACTCCCGCCCCCACTGCCGCGTTTCCAAGGGGCACTTTGTGATCGAATCCGGCTCCAGGCCTCACGGCTTGGAGCCGAATATCGCGCAACTCATGTCTGAATTAACCCCGAATCAGCTTAGGGCCGCCGAACTGCGCCGCGACGTTTCAGGAAATAATCCACCAACTCACTGGAGGAGTTATCCATCTCCACGTCGAATGCTTCGACTCGGCTAGTCAGGTAGTTGAACATCATGACGGCAGGAATCGCGACCAGCAATCCGAGCGCGGTGGTCACGAGAGCTTCCGAAATACCGCCGGCTACGGCGCCTAGACCAGTTTGTTTCTGGGTGGCGATTTCGCGGAAGGCGTTCAAAATGCCCATGACGGTCCCGAACAGGCCGACGAACGGCGCCGTGGATCCGATGGTCGCAAGCCCGCTGAGCCCACGTTTCAGTTCAGCGTGGACAATGGCCTCGGTGCGCTCGAGGGCGCGCTTGGAGGCTTCGATTGTCTCGCCCGGGATCTCGCCGCTTTCCTGGTGGGCGCGGAATTCGAGCAGTCCCGCGGTAACGACTTTCGCGAGATGGCTCTTCTTGTTTCGTTCTGCAACCTTGATGGCTTCATCAATCTTGCCATCGCGCAGCGCTCCCGCTACCGCCGGCGCAAATGCGCGCGACTGTTTACGGGCGGCGTTGAATGCCATCCAGCGGTCAACCATGACTCCAATGGACCACCCTGACATAATGAAGAGAATTGCGACCACGAGTTTGGCGACGATTCCCATTTGATGCCACAGGGAAAGCGCGTCCCACTGGGCGGTCTGCTCTCCTTGAAAGAACCAGGCTGCCGCAACGGAAGCGTGGGTAAGCGTGTGTGCTGCTAAGTTGGCTACGAACATGAGTTGCTTCTCCTCTTCGGAACTGGGTTTCGGACCTGCTAATTCTCAAAGCTCAAAAAGCGTTTAACCGCCCGCCAGCGTGAAATTCACGGTAATCGTGGTTTCCACTTCCACCGGTTCGCCATTCAAAATATATGGCTTGTATTTCCACTGCTTAACAGCTTCAATCGCGGCCGGCGCGAGCATTGGATGTCCGCTCATCAGGCGAAGGTTTTGAATTGAACCGTCCTTGCTGATGTTGGCCTGTAACGTGACCTGCCCTTGGATGCGTGCTTGCCGTGCCAGGGGTGGGTAGGCAGGTTGCACTTTATGAAGGACCAAGCCTTGGGTGACGCCCTGCGACACCCTGACGCGCTGAGGCGTCGCAACCTTGGGGACAGCGACCGGCGTAGAGTTGATAATGCCACCCAGCACGCCGCCCATTTGGCCGCCCGGAACTCCACCGACGGCACCCACGACACCTCCGCCCATGGACGGTGGCGGGGCCGCTTCCTCTTTGATCATTTCCACTTTTTGAGGAATCTTGGTAGGCATACGCAGCTGATCGTTAACGATATTGGTCTGAATCTGTTTGACCACTTTGACCGCAGCTGCCGGCGGTGGTGGTGGCGGTGGCGGTGGCGGGGCCACCAGGAAAGTCATTAATTGGGTTTTGGGTAAAGCTTCAGTGAACAGAAGCGGGATCAGTACAAGAACGACTATCAGTCCCAGCTGAAAAAGGAAAGAGATGGTCGTAGTCACGCCGCGCTTGGTTTTGAGCTTTCCACCTGATTCGATAAGGCTGTCTTCAAACATAAGGCATCTCCTGCATGGACCCTACGTATCTCTTAGACACCGCCCGCTTCACTTTAGCTCCCGAAGGACGCCTTCACCCTGAACTCGACCGGTGCGACTCTACACTCGAAGACCGAATTACGCAAACTTTGTTGCATTTCTGCCTTCAAATGTTGTCGAGCCCTCAGGCCTTGATCTTGGCTTTTTCCCGTTCTTTACGTGCACCCGTGGCCGCTACCATGACCGGGGACCGCTTCCCGCGATGGAGTTGCCAATCCTGATAAGCCACAAGAATCGGCGCGGCAATCGCAATCGAGGAGTACGTGCCGATTAGGATGCCGATTACCAGTGCAAAGGAGAAGCCATGCAACACTTCTCCGCCGAAAAGATACAAAGCCAAAACTGTCAGGAACGTCAGCCCGGCAGTCAGAATGGTCCGGCTTAACGTCTGATTGATGCTTTTATTGACGATGTCGGCTAGTTTTTCGCGCCGCATCACCTTCAAATTCTCGCGAATTCGGTCAAAAACCACGATGGTGTCGTTATTGGAGTATCCGACCAGCGTGAGGATGGCAGCAATGACGGTCAGCGAAATGTCTTTATTCATGAGCGAGAATGCGCCCACCGTGATCAGCGTGTCGTGAAACACGGTCACGACGGCTGCCACGCCGTAGATCCACTCGAAGCGGAATCCAAGATAGATCAACATGCCGAGAAGAGAGTACAAAACCGCGAGAATTGCTTGCTTGCGAAGCTGCGACCCAACTTGCGGGCCGACGATCTCAACGTTCCTAACCCCGAAATTGGACAAAAAGAAACCATCCGACAAGCTGGAGGCTGCAGTTCGGTCAACTCCGGGGGCGTTTTGTAATTCGGCTAGAGAATTGAGCACTCCACCCTTAACCTTGTCGCGATAGTTGACGATGGCCTGAGCTTGCGCCGCGTAGCGCTGATTTGCATCGCTTCCGGCGTGTAGCGGGTCTTTATTTAAGAAGTAGTTGGCTATGGCGAGCGAACTGGCGTTATTCAGATCCTGCTTGCCAGCTGGGGCATTGGTCTCCAACGCATTAATGATCTGGTTCTTGCCGCGATCTATGCCGGCCTGCTCATTGGTGTCCTGAACGGCCAGATCAATCAAAACCTCGTTATTTGGAGCTGCTCCATAACGCTGAATGCGTGCATTGTGCAATCCTGCGCGATCCATGGAGGCCCGGATAGCGTTGTCGTCCGGGGTCTGGGCAAACTTAACGTACACCAGCGTTCCGCCCCTGAAATCCACGCCTAGCGGGATGCCATGCCAGAACAACATGGAGAGCAAGCCTGCCACGCTGAACACCAGCGAAAAGGCGAGGAAATACCACTTCTTGCCTAAGAAATCTATGTTCGGATTACGAAAAAATTCCACTCTGCTTAAAACCCCTCGTTTTTATTGCGTAGCGCGGTGACTGCTAGATGCTGAGAGCCTCTCCGCGCTGCTTCCTGCTCAGAATCCAATCGAAAATCACTCGTGATACAAAAACTGCCGTGAACAGGTTTGCGAAAAGCCCGAAACTCAATGTGACCGCAAACCCCCGCACTGGACCGGTACCAAAAATAAAGAGAATAATCGCCGAAACGATGGTGGTGACGTGCGTGTCAACGATGGTGATCCAGGCATGTCCAAATCCCTGTTCCACGGCTGAGGGCGGAGTCTTGCCGTTGCGCAGTTCCTCGCGTATGCGCTCGAAGATCAGCACATTGGAATCCACACCCATGCCGACGGTCAGAATAACGCCCGCGATACCGGGCAACGTCAGCGTCGCTCCACTGTAACCAAGAAAGCCGAGCAAAATTATCAGGTTTAAAATCAAGGCAATATCGGCATTGATGCCAGCAGCCCGGTAGTAAACCAGCATGAATACCAAGACCGCCAACATTCCAATCACCGCGGCTTGAACGCCAGCCCGAATCGAATCCGCTCCTAGCGAAGGGCCAACAGTTCGCTCCTCGAGATACTTAATGCCTGCCGGCAAAGCGCCGGAGCGCAAGATCATTGAGAGATCTTTTGCGCCTTGATCGGTCATGTGGCCGGAAATCTCTCCGCGATCGCGAATCTCGCTGCGGATCACTGCTACTTCCTGAACCTTGTGGTCGAGAACGACAGCTAAATTGTCGCCAACGTGAGCGCTGGTAAAGCTGCCAAATCGCCGTCCGCCTTCGCCCGTCAGAGTGAACCTTACGGACGGTTGCCCACTTTCATCGCGCGACTGGTCGGCCGACCGAAGATCGCGTCCCGTTACAGCCGCCGCTCTTGAAACGAGATACCAGTTCTCGCCAGTATCGCTCTGCGTGGAGGTCGCATTCTTCCCAGGCAGCAGCAATGCGTCTGCCGGCAACACCCCGCCTTTATCCTGCAAGGCAGCCTGCTCGCTCGGATAAGGCCCGCCCAAAGCCTGCCGAATCTCCAGCATGGCTGTGGACTGCATGATTTCTTTCACGCGCGCCGGGTCGTCTACCCCGGGCAGCTGGACCAGGATTTGGTACTCGCCAAGACCATGCTCCTGAATCACCGGCTCGCTTACGCCAAGTTGGTCAATGCGGTTTCGGATGGTCTCGATCGCTTGCTGCACTGCCCGCGTCTTTAAGTCAGCCAGCGCCTGCGGCTTCATGGAGACAATCCAGGCATTGTCCGCGCCGGACGCGACGTTATATTCCGGCAGGCGGTCGGTGACAATCTGGCGCAGGTCAGAACTGGACTCCGGCGGCACGCCTTTCAGAACGATCCTGTCAGGCCCGTTGATCGAGTCCGGCTTGCTGATTTCTGTGTACTTGATCTTCTTGAGGGATTCCTTGAGACGCTCAACCGCGTTGTCGGAATCCACGTTCACGGCATCGTTGACCTGCACCTGAAGAATGAGGTGCGTGCCCCCCTTGAGATCCAGCCCGAGATGGATGCGGTCTTGTAACGAGGCCAAAAGCCCGCTGCCCGACCATCCCTTGGGCACTCCGAAGATGCCGAACAGGAACGCCAGCAGCACTCCGATGATCAGCAGTAGTTTCCAGCCTAAGTTTCTATTCATGAATAATAATCTGCTACTTAGTAATTTCGTCGGTGGCGACTGACACCACCGATGCCCGCGTGACTTCCATGCGCAAATTGTCCGGCGGAACTCGCAAGTGAACGGAGTCATCTTTCAGCGCTACGATGGTCCCCTTCAAGCCCCCGCTCGTAACCACTTTGTCGCCAGTTTTTAATTCACTCAACATCTGCTGCCACTTCTTCTGCTTTCTTTGCTGAGGCATGATCAGAAGAAAATAAAAGATGGCGAAAATGAAGATAAGCGGAGCAAAGCCCAGCCATCCGGCAGACCCGGCAATTTGCAGCGCAAATACGTGTTCAGCAACCATCGCAAACTCAACCTGTTTTGAAGCAAATATTTCGGAGCTTCGCCCTGCGGCGCTTCAGGCCCTGCGCAATTTGCCGCGGGAACTCTCGCGTACTCAGGCCGGACTACTCAAACTACAAGCACGAACTGGGGATGGCGGTTATGACTTTCGCTGAGGCAGCTCACCTGAAAGAAAACGGACACCTTTCCCAAGGGAAATAGAATGACGCACTGTTCGCATAGTGTCAAGGTAGAAGGTCAGGTTGTGGACAGTGTTTAGAACTTGCCCCAAGACTTCGTTCGACGCGTAGAGATGCCGGAGGTAGGCGCGAGAATACCGCCCACAGACGTTGCACCCGCAATTCGGATCGAGCGGACCCTCATCTCCCGCGTACCGCGCCTGCTTTATAGAAATTTTTCCCTCAGAAGTAAACAGAAGCCCGTGGCGCGCAGCACGCGTGGGCAGCACGCAATCCATCATGTCCACCCCCATGTTCGCGTATTCGACAATCTCCTCCGGGGTTCCTACGCCCATAAGGTAGCGAGGCTTGTCATAAGGCAGATACTGGACCGTGGCTTCAACCACCTCTCGCGTTAGCGCGCGCGGCTCACCGACACTTAGGCCTCCGATAGCGTAGCCAGGCAAACCGATCTCAATCGTGCGCTCCGCCGATTCTTTTCTTAAGTCGAGGTCCATTCCGCCTTGGACGATTCCGAACAGAGATTGGGTTGGTGAGTCATTCGTTTGTGATGGCGCGGGGGTTGCATCCCCTCCCCACGGAACTTCGTGTTTGTGGTCCTCGAAATAAGTCTTACTGCGCTCCGCCCATCGCAAGGTGAGCTCCATCGAAGTGCGCATCCGTTCACGGTCCGCCGGATGCTCGGTGCATTCATCAAAGGCCATAATGATGTCCGCACCAAGGCCAATCTGCGCCTCCATCGCGCTCTCCGGACTGAAAAAGTGCGATGAGCCATCGAGGTGAGAACGAAACGTAACGCCCTCTTCGGATACTTTCCGCAATTCGCTCAAACTGAAAACCTGGAAGCCCCCAGAGTCCGTAAGAATAGCTCGCGGCCACGACATGAAACGATGCAGGCCTCCCAGTTTTCGGACCTGCTCCACCCCCGGCCTGAGATACAGGTGATAAGTGTTCCCCAGAAGAATTTGCACGCCGAGGTCCTCCAGGATGTCTTGCGACACTCCCTTTACGGACGCTAAGGTTCCCACGGGCATGAACACTGGCGTTTCCACTTCGCCGTGGGGAGTAAGTAGCCGTCCGGCGCGCGCGGAGCCAGCTTCAGCTTCGATTTTGAATTCGAGCGACACTGATGGGATTGTAGCAACGGCAGATGAAGAGAACCTGTCTCTACAATTATGCAGGTAATGTAGGGGCAGGTGTACTCACCTGCCCAACTCAGTACAGAATGGCGGTTCGACAACCTGCATTTCTGGCACCCACAACCACGGATACTGATCTGTTAATTTCACCAGCTCTTTCCGTACGGGATTGTTCAAGATGTATTCGACTTTCTCGTCCAGCTTCTCGGAGATACGCAGTACCCGATCAAAGGACTCCTCTTGCCAAACGCGTCCGGATCTTCCTAATTGCTGATTAATTCGGTGAGCCGACGTGCTTTTGATGGCTTTGGTGATTCGTGCCAGCGAATAGACTCCAAGTCGCTCTCTGTCTATTCGTGGAAAGAAGATCATATGGATGTGATCCGGCATAACGATTACTGCGCGGAGGTCAATTGTCCACTTATGCGCTCGGACGCAAGCATCCAGAACGATCGAGCGTGCCCAATTCGGAAGCGTTCGTCGGCTGTAGGTGCAGAAGGTCAGAAAGTGCGGTTTATCATCGCATTGAAGATGCGGCAAATTGCGGCGGTAGAAAGCTCGCGGCATGAGGCGCCGCCAATAATTTTAACCTGGGGCTTCCTTGGGGACGGGCGAATGCCCGCCACGACAGCCATCGTGCCGATTTGGGCAGGTGGGGACACCTGCCCCTACATTTATGTTAGTTGTGCCGTCTTCGTCTGTTTGTCCGTATCGAAATGACCCGATGGATACGACTGTTGTGTCTGCTATTTCGCGTTCACGAAGTCCGCCAGCGGGACAACCTCAACCTTCTTCCCCAGCGAATAAGCTTTATCCCCCGGATACAAAACGTACAGCCGGTCCAGCTTGAGGTCATGTAAGGCGATCCGCATGGACGGAGTCAACACAGGCGCGTCTGCACGTTTGCACTCAACCCCGATGCGGTGTCCGCCTTTGAAAAGCAAAAGGTCAAGCTCGGCTCCGTTGTGCGTTGCCCAGTAATAAACTTCATCAGCACGAAAAGACTTGATCACTTCTTCCACGGCATAGCCTTCCCAGGACGCGCCAACTTTAGGATGAAATTCCAGATCACGGTGATTGCCGATGCCCAACAGCGCATGGAGAAGGCCGCTATCGCGTACGTATACCTTGGGCGCCTTCACTTGCCGCTTGCCAAGGTTTTCAAACCAGGGCGGCAATTGTCGCAACATAAAGGTTCCGGCCATTAGATCAAGGTAGCGGCGAACGGTTGGCTCGGTAATGGCCAAAGCCCTCGCTAATTCGGAGGAGTTCCAAATCTGCCCGTGGTAATGGGCGACCATGTTCCAGAAACGCTGCAAAGCCTGCGCCGGAATGGTGACACCAAGCTGGGGCAAGTCGCGTTCCAGAAACGTCTGCAAAAACTGCCGTCGCCAGGATAGCGAGCCCGCCTCCGTTCGCGGCGTGTAGGCGAGTGGAAAGCCGCCGCGCAGCCAGTGACGAGATTGAGCCTTGGCGCCGAGGTCGGCGAGGCGGAAGCCTTCCAGCGGAACAGTTTCGATGCGCCCGGCAAGCGATTCGGAAGATTGCCGAAGCAGATCAGGCGAAGCGCTCCCGAGGATGAGAAAACGCGCAGGAAGAGGCTTGCGATCGGCAAGGACACGCAACAGCGGAAACAGATCGGGGCGGCGCTGAATCTCGTCAATTACGACCAGCTTCTTGAGCGGGCGCAAAGCAGTATTGGCCTCGGTGAGCCGGGCTAGACTCTGAGGGGCTTCGAGATCGAAGTAGTTGAGTGAATTGGCAGGTACAAACTGGCGCGCCAGCGTAGTCTTGCCGCACTGCCGGGGCCCGAGAAGGGCTACTACGCGGCTGCGCTTCAAAGCAGCGCGAATCAATGAAATATCGGCGCTCCGAACGATCATAGGGGCGAGTTTATACCATGAAAAATGAAATATCAACGTTCAATTTTCATGGTACAAAAATCGCTTCCCACTTGGGAAGTAACGTTGAGCAATCTCTAGCTATGTAAGTTGCGGCGCCTTGTCCTCGATCAGTTTCTGAATCTTTTCCACGAACTCTTCCACCGCCATATCATCGGTTTTTTCTTTCCCCCGAGTGCGGATGTTTATTTTCCCGGCCTCCGATTCCTTGTCCCCGACAATCAGTAAAAACGGTACTTTCTGCATGGCATGTTCGCGGATTTTCGCGTTCATCTTTTCGTTGCGGGCATCCACGTGCACTCGCACACCTGCCGCCTTAAGCTGATCGGCAACTTTGTTTGCATAAGCCGCATGCCGCTCGGCGATTGGAATCAATACCGCCTGCACGGGAGCCAGCCACACCGGGAAAGCCCCTGCATAGTGCTCAATCAACACCCCAAAGAACCGCTCGATGGATCCGTAAAGCGCGCGATGCACCATCAGCGGCTGCTTGCGGGAACCATCTTCAGCGACATATTCCAACTCGAAGCGCTGCGGCAGATTGAAATCGAACTGCACGGTGGAAAGCTGCCACAGGCGCCCGATTGCGTCTACCAGCTTGATGTCAATCTTCGGACCATAAAACGCCGCCTCTCCGGGGATAGTCTTGTAATCAATCTTGCGGCGCTGCAAGACGTTTTCCAGCGACTGCGTGGCCATGTTCCATTGTTCTTCGCTTCCCACGAAATTTGCGCGATCATCGGGATTCCAGGTAGAAAGCTCAGTCTGATACTTATCGAAGCCGAAATCTTTCAACACATCAAAAGCAAAATCGAGGCAGGCTTCGACTTCACTTTCAATCTGCTCGCGCGTGCAAAAAATGTGAGCATCGTCTTGCGTAAATCCGCGAACGCGCAAAAGGCCATGCATCACGCCCGAGCGTTCATACCGATACACGGTGCCGAGCTCGCCCAAACGCACCGGAAGATCGCGATAGGACTTCATCCCGTCTTTATAAATAAGAATGTGGAACGGACAATTCATCGGCTTCAGGCGGTATTCGGCGTCATCAAGCTCCATCACGTCGAACATGTTTTCCGCGTAATAGCCGTCGTGCCCTGAAACCTGCCACAACTGCCGCCGCGCCACGTGAGGCGTGTAGACGAGTGAATAGCCGCGCTTGATGTACTCCGACCGCATCCAGTCTTCCATCTCTTTGCGGATGATCCCACCCTTGGGATGCCAGAAAATCAACCCCGGACCCGCCAGTTCCTGAATGGAAAACAGATCGAGTTGCTTGCCTAGAACGCGGTGGTCGCGCTTTTTGGCCTCTTCGATATTTTTCAGATACTCATCCAGATCTTTTTTCGAAAAGAACGACGTGCCATAAATCCGCTGCAGTTGCGGATTCTTCTCATCCCCCAGCCAGTACGCGCCGGCAATATTCAGCAGCTTGAATGCCTTGATCTTGCCGGTCGAAGGAACATGCGGGCCGCGACAGAAGTCGGTAAATTTTCCAGTACGGTAAATGGAAATCTTTTCATCGGGCTTGGTGAATTGCTCGATGAAATGACACTTCATGAAATCGCCTTCGCTCTTGAACTCCTGCAGTCCCCGCTCACGCGGCAGAAACTCACGCGCGTACGGGATATTCTGCTGCACCAACTCCTGCATCTTCTTTTCGATCTTCTCGAGATCTTCAGGAGTAAATGGCGTGGGCCGATAGAAGTCGTAAAAAAATCCGCTCTCGGTTGCGGGCCCGTGGCCGAGCTTGGTCTCCGGAAATAATTCGAGTACTGCGGCCGCGAGCAGATGCGCCGACGAGTGACGATAGACTCCAAGCGCTTCGGGATCATTGTCCTTCAGCAGCCTTAGGTCCGTGTCTTTGTCGAGAGGACGGGCAAGGTCAATCAGATCACCGTTTGCTTTGGCGACCAGAGCCGCGTCGGCCAGCCGTGGACTTATAGACCTCGCAATCTCAAGCGCAGTCGTGCCTTGAGGAACTTCCTTGACGCTCCCGTCAGGAAGCTTCACGTGAATACTGTCTGTCATAGGGTTGTGGTGAATCTTTGAGTTTATGGGAGCGGTAGAGGAGGGTCAAACTCCGGGCGGGACTGTCTTCCAATCTTTCACTTTCGTTGGCAACATTTCACTCCCAACAAGTCTGCCTGAAAAGAAGAAGAAGATGTCCTGAAACATCGTTTTTTCGTTGCCTTCAGGACCAAATAAATACTCGATTTGTAACCTGGTGACGAAGAGCAAGTTTGAGAAACCTAAGAGTTTCAGACAGTAAAGAGGTCGCTCAGCAATACTCAAAATAAAGAGGGATTAAACTCATAAGCACCGAGATCTATCATCGCGGTTGGACCGCCCGTGCCATTTAGGATCCTCGGACCTCCGGCAATGTCAGTTGCAGGTAAAAGAGGGGCCGTGTTGTCCCCAACATCAATCGCAGGGGAGCCGCGAAGCAAGCCAAAGTTTGAAAGCGATTGGTCCACAAAAAGTGGGTCGGCGGAAATATTGTTATTCGTCCCGGAATCATTGGAACAGCTACCATCGAATCCTATGCCATTAGCCGCATAAGCATCATTGAACTGAACAATCGGAGGAGTGGAGCTATACAGCGTGTCGCAGTGAAACGCAGTTTGACCGGGGTTTCCAATAATCAGGTTGTTAAAGAATCGATCTTGGCTATCAAAGCCCCCTGCCCAGACCCCAGAACCAGCCGGACCGTCGTTAGCTGCGATAGTATTGCTTACAAAAAGTAAACCCGTCGAACTGACCGGAACTTGGAAATAAACACCGCCTCCGGTTGCCGCACTGTTTCCGGTAATTGTGTTTTGAATGAATTCGGCGTCCGCTTCATTGACGATGTAGACTCCTCCGCCGTACCCATAAGGAGCTTGGTTGAGCGATATTTTGTTGTCTTTGACGATAACCGTACCGGCTGAATTTAAAGCGATCCCTCCCCCAAAGTAATAGTCGTAAGCAGTGTTATTTTGAACAACGTTATAGGAGATGATCGCGGGTGCATTCGCTGGAATGCCGCCAACGTAAATACCGCCTCCTTATCGCCGCTTTATTGTATGAAATGAAGTTTCCGGTGATTTCGGGCGAGCCAAAATATGAACCAACCCCGCCGCCGAAAGTTTGCGTATTGTTGCTGATGATGTTCTGCCTGATAGTCGGCGAGGAAAATGAAATGGCAACCCCTCCACCCGTCGGAGGGAAGAAAGACCCGACGCCGTTTGTCAACGTGAATCCCTTTAATATCGACTTTCTGGTCTCACCGGAAGTGAATGTTGCCGCTGGACCGATCTTGTTGGCGTCAATAATCGTGACCCTCGGTCCGTTGGTGCTGCTCACTGTAATTGCCTTTCCCTTGAAATTGACGTTCTCCTCGTATGTGCCCGGAGACACCAATACGGAATCGCCGTTGTTGGCGGCATTAATCCCTGCTTGAATGGTTGGCTGCTGAGCAGGCACGCGAATCACTGTCGCACCTTGAGCAGACATGCTCAGCAGCGATAGCATTAGGCACGGCAGAGTAAAAACGCCAATTTTTAACAGGTGACCTCCTGCGAGTGACTGGTAGGCCTTGACCATTACCAGATGCTTAACTAATAGACACAGCAATCATTTGTTGCCGGTCACCTTGTACCATAAATCAGCAATGTCTTGCCATCAGACTTCGGAATTTAGCGACCCACGATGTGCTTTGTAACAGCAAACCCGACAAAGCTGAATTCAGGAAGTTAGGGAATAGTTTAAGCAATCGGCCCTACCACCCAACTTTCTTCCCTTTATTCTGTTCATCCAACCACTTTTGCAGTGGCGCAAAGTATTCCAGAATGGCGCCCGCATCCATTTTTCTTTCGCCACCCAATGCCGCTAGCGCATCCGGCCACGGACGGCTCTGACCCATCTCCAGCATCTTGTTGAATTTCGCTCCCGCTTCTTTTGAGCCAAAGAATGTGCAGCGGTTCAGCGGGCCCTTGTATCCGGCCTCGCGGCACAGGGACCGATAGAACTGGAATTCAAGAATATGCGCTAAAAAGTAACGCATATAAGGCGTGTTGCTGGCGACGTGATACTTCGCGGCAGGATCAAAGTCCGCCTCGCTCCGAGCTACGGGAGGGGCAACACCTTGATACTTCAGACGTAATTCCCACCATGCTTTGTTATAGTCCTGCGGCTTGATCTCTCCAGAGAAGACCTTCCAGCGCCACTGGTCAATCATCAGTCCAAAAGGGAGAAACGCCACGCGGTCGAGCGCCTGCTTCAGCAACAGCGGGATGTCCGCCTCCGGAGGCGGGATTTTATCTAGCAGTCCAACTTGTTTCAAATACTCCGGAGTTATTGCCAACGCGATGGCGTCGCCAATCGCCTCGTGGAAGCCGTCATTGGCTCCGCTCTGAAACAGCGGGGATTGACCTTTGTACGCGCGCTGATAGAAGTTGTGTCCAAGTTCGTGATGGACGGTGACGAAATCAACATCTCGTACTTGCAGACAAGTTTTGATGCGAAGGTCGTCGCGGTTATCAATGTCCCACGCGCTGGCGTGGCACACTACGTCGCGATCCGCCGGCTTGGTGAACAGCGAGCGCTCCCAGAAAGTCTTCGGCAGCGGAGCAAAACCCATCGAAGTGAAGAAGCCTTCGCCGTAATGCACCATGCCCTTGGGATCTACGTTCTTGGCCTTCAGCAATTCGGTTAAGTCGAAGCCTCGGCTGTTTTCCTGCAGACCGAGAAGGGGGAAAACATTTCCCCACTCCTGCGCCCACGGATTTCCCAGCAAATCAGCTGGTATCGGTCCATCGGGTGGAACGGTTTTAGCACCATACTGCTGCGCGAGACGGGCGCGCACGAAGGTATGCAGCGAAAGATACAGCGGACGCACCTGAGTCCAGAGCCGCTCGAGCTCAGCGCTGAACTCTTCCGGAGTCATGTCGTATCCCGCCCGCCATAGTGCTCCCGTATCTTTGAAGCCGATCTCACTAGCGCCCTGGTTCGACAACTCCACGAACCGCGCGTAGCGTTCGCGCATGGGCGGAGCGATCGCATGCCATCCAACCCAGACATCCTGCAATTCTTTAGGATCGTGACTGCTTCCCATGATGCGTTCAATCGCCGTGATGTCGAGACAATCGTCTGGCTTGCGACAGTACTTTCCTTTGCCGTAGTCAGCATCGAGCGAGGTGGAAATCTGGGTCATCTCGCGCCGCAACTTGGGATCGTGAGGGGCCGGAGCCGTGAGCGACAATCGCAGCAGCTTGAACTTCCGCTGTAACTCGGGCGACAGAGTGACCCCATCAAACCGCTTGGCCTGGTCAATGAGTTCCGTCGTGACAGCAGTGAACTCTTCCTGCGCACCCGCGGACAGAGCTTCGGTGTCCTCCGTGATGAAGTTCTCTTGGACCCACTCTGCTTGATTCACTTTGACCGAGAGTTCTCCCAGTCGAGCCTCGGCCTGCGCCATAAACTTTTCGGCGTCTGCCGCGGTGGGCTTGGGCGCAGACTGGGCTTGAACCATCAGTGAAATAAATATGCAAGGCAGCACTAGCAGTCTCATTGTGTCCTCTCCTGCAGAAAGATGCGATGAGTTGAACGGCCAAACAAAGAAAGTACCACTGGAGACATGTTGGAGACAGCAGCTTAGACGGGTTTCGTAGCGAAAGGTTGGCGCTTGAGAAGAATATTGTCTTTTACCCGAAGCTAATGGAGGGACCTTCGCCGTAGTACAAGCTTTCTATTGCGCTTTGCACCTTGCCTGAAAGCATGTCCAAGTCTTCCATTCGCAGGCCTTGAGTAGATATGGGCAAACCCACACGCATTTCCATCGGCCGCGACTTCACGTGAAAAGTATTCATGGGCAACAATTCGTAGGTTCCCACCAGCGCAACGGGGACAACATCCACTTGCGACCGGATTGCCAGGAAAAATGCTCCGGGCAGGAATGGCTTGATTTCCCCGTCGGGCGTGCGGCCACCCTCGGGGAAAATAACCAGGGGCATCCCTTTTTTTAAGCTTTTCAATGCCGAGCGGATACTTCCGATCGAACCTCCGGCATTCTGCTGATCAATGCACACCTGCCCAGAGCGTCGGAGATGCCATCCCACAATCGGATATGCAAGAAGTTCTTTCTTGAAAAGAATTCGAAATTGGAAGGGCAAATAGACGTAAAGGACAGGAATATCCATCGCCGATGCGTGGTTGACGGCGTAAACATGAGGTCTGGAAGTATCAATCTTTTCCAGTCCCGTGACTTTCACTGGCGAAGCAATGGTCTTCATGATCAATCGTGACCAGAACCGCGCGAAGCCATGAAGTATGGTTTCTTTTTCGCCAAGCAGCGACACTGGGATTGAAATGATTCCCAACGTCACTGTGTACATATAGATCAGCGGATTAAAAATGAGATACGAGCGCAGACGGCTCAACAAGCCGTGGCGGAGCCCGGCTTCCGCTGCCATAGAGCGCCGAGGCCGGGTTTCGACCACGGCTATCGAGGTTTCTTTAACTCCCGACGAAGTTGTGTTCAAAGGCATCTGGTGATTTGTCCGCCTAATAAATTGGATGCCAAAAGGCCGCTCAAATCTTCAATCCGAGAACTCGCATGGCTTCTCCCACCATATAGATGGACCCCGTTATTACCGTGACTGAGTTCTTGCCGGCTCTTTTGCTAGCAATATCTAGAGCTTCCGCCACATTCTCAGCGTGCTCAATTTTTACGGCAACGCGTCCGGCTGCAGCTTGAATCTCCTCAGGCGTAGCGGCACGTGGATTGTCCACTTGGGTGGCAATCACCCGTTCTGCCAGCGGAAAAAGTATCTCCGCCATTTCGCCGATCGCTTTGTCCCGCATCGCGCCAAAGATAAACGTGAGAGGACGTTCGTCATCCTTACAGTAAGCGGAAAGTGTAGACCGCAGCGTCCAGGCGCCGGCAGGATTGTGAGCAACGTCCAGTATGAATTCCTGCCGCAGGCCTTCGTTCGAATTGAAACTATGAAATACCTGAAAGCGCCCCGGCCAGCGCGTCTCTCTGATTCCTCGTTCGATGGATTCAGCGGTCACGGGGAATCCCTGGCTGGCTAACTGCTCTGCCGCAGAAACCGCTAACGCAACGTTGCGCAGTTGATGCCTTCCGACGAGTGGCGTCTCAACCAGAATTTCCCCTCCCATTACCTGCAGCGGATAACGAGAAATCATCTTCCCACTATCATTTTTCTGAAGATACTCGGGGCTACCAGGACTGACTGGCGGAACGTATGGGACGGCGCTGGCTCCCTTCGCTCCCGCATCCAGAATCGCATTTCCTATTACGTCGTTCGCCTGCGGCTGTTGCGGTAAAGTGACGACCACGCCGGCGCGACGGATGATGCCGGCTTTCTCACGCGCGATTTCAGTAATCGTGTCCCCGAGAAACTTCTGATGGTCCAGCGCAATGTCGGCAATGACACTGACCAGGGGCTCGACGACGTTAGTCGCGTCCAAACGGCCGCCCATGCCCACTTCCAGCACTGCGATATCTACTTTCTGTTGCGCGAAGTATAGAAAGGCGATCGCCGTGAGCATTTCAAAAAAACTAGGGTGCCAGGGCAACTTACCTTGTTCAACCAGTCGGGTTGCTACTAGTTCTACCGAATGATGAAGATCAGCGAATTCCGCGTCACCGATCTCACTGTCACTGCTCTTTTGATTAAAGACGCGAATTCGCTCATTGATGCGGACCAGGTGAGGAGACGTGTAGAGTCCCGTGCACAGGCCAGACGCTGCAAGTATCGCCGCCAGCGTCGCTGCCGTGGACCCTTTCCCGTTTGTCCCCGCAATCAATACCGCAGGGAAACGCCTTTCAGGACGTTCAAGAGCCTCGAGCAACACCCGCATATGAGCCAGGTCGAATTTCTGTGACGGCGTCTGCGCCAGCTCGTGGCCGAGCGCATACATGCTGGTTACGGCTTTTTCGTAAGAGGCGCTAACCATGGGTTCCCTTGATTATCAGCCCTGAGCGCCTTTAATCCGAGACGGCGACATCGAAAGCGCTGAGACAGAATCCGAACGGCGTACATTTTCGTTTCAACGGAGGGGATTCTTCGGAAGATTGCGTTTAGGCTGCCGCGCTCATGAAATCCAGCGCTCGTGAAATATAGCTTTTCATCTCTTTGCGATGCACCACGGCATCAAGCATGCCATGCTCCAGCAGAAACTCGCTACGCTGAAATCCTTGAGGAAGTTTCTGACGAATGGTCTGCTCGATAACTCGAGGTCCCGCAAACCCGATCAGCGCCCCGGGTTCGGCGATGTTTAAATCGCCCAGCATAGCGAAGGATGCAGTTACCCCTCCGGTTGTCGGATCAGTCAGCACCGAAATATAGGGCACATTGGCTTCATCCAGGCGAGCAAGGGCTGCGGAAATTTTTGCCAGTTGCATCAGACTGATCACGCCCTCCATCATTCGCGCCCCGCCAGAGGCAGAAATAATGATGACTGGAGTCTTGGACTTCGTGCCCGCTTCCACTGCCCGCGTAATTGCCTCGCCCACCACGGCACCCATGCTTCCACCAATAAACGAATACTCCATGGCGCTCACAATCACCGGACGCCCGTTCAAGTTCCCGCGAGCGTTAATGAGAGCATCCATTAAGCCGGTATCGGCTTGCGCCTGCTTGAGGCGCGCTGCATACGCCTTAAGATCAACAAACTTCAGCGGATCGGTAGAGGCCAGGTTAGCGTCGAACACTTCATATTTGCCGTCATCGAGAAGCTGTGCCAGTCGGGCGCGAGCGTCAACGCGAAAATGCTTGTCGCATTTTGGACAAACATTCAAATTATCTTCCAGGTCCTTTTTCCAGATAATTTGGCGGCAACTTTCACACTTAACCCACAGTCCTTCGGTGCGAACCTTCTTTTCGCCCGAAGTATCCAGCTGGCCGGTTTGTCGTTTAAACCACGTCATATCAGATCAGTACTCGATCCCGCGTTGCGCCATCACGCCCTTTTCATAAGCGTGCTTTACTTGTCGCATTTCGGTAACGGTGTCCGCTAGGTCGGTAAGCATCGGATGTGCACTGCGGCCCGTCAATATAACATGCACCATCTCTGGTCGGTTTTTTAACCCCTCGGCAACTCGGGCAGGGTCGAGCATACCGTAGCTGATGGCGTAGTTGATCTCGTCGAGGATGACCAAGTCCCACTCGCCTGAGTTGATTGCTTTTTCGCCCTCGAGCCAGGCATCCTCCACCATCTTCACATCTTCCGGATCAGGTTTTTCGACTCCAACTTTGACGAAGCCGCGTCCCATCTGCTTCATCACAAATTTGTCGCCAAAAGCCTTCACCGCATCGAGTTCACCGTAGTGCCATGAGCCCTTGAGAAACTGCAACATCAGCACCCGCATACCCTGTCCAACCGCGCGGAGGGCCGTCCCCATGGCTGCCGTGGTTTTGCCCTTGCCGGGACCGGTATTAACGATAATCAGCCCGCGGCGGACATCCGGCATATGGCAATTGATTGTACCTGTTTTGGAAGGCTGTCAGCTGTCGGCTATCAGCTTACGAGGTAGAAGTTTACGGAAACAGCAAGAAGAGGTTCAACGACGCCTTTCCTTCGCCATCTCGGAAGATGCAGCTATTGCATTTCCAGGACTTTCTTAGGCTCGCTCTGTCCGTTGCCTACTAGCGGAGAACCATCGGAAAGAAGCCGCATAGTGATTTTCAAAGCCGCGACTTCGTTCTTTACTTTCAGCAACTCCTGCTCTTTCAGTCGCAGTACTTCCATAGGATTTTTCATCGGGCCTCCCAAAATGGTAATCGTCTAAATACGACTCAGGCAGACTGTAGAACCAGTAAGCCCGTTTTGGAACGTCACGAAGGTACACGGCTGAAATCCAGAATGAAATCAGTGCCCGAGATGATAAGGATGTCCCTTTAGGATGGTGAATGCACGGTAGAGCTGTTCCAGCAGCACGACCCGCGCCAGCTCGTGGGCGATGGTCATATTGCCGAGAGAGAGCAGCATGGTTGCCGAAGCTTTAGCCTCTGAACTGAATCCATTGGCCGGTCCGACTGCGAACAATAGCGGCTGCGAGCTGCGATCGCGATGATCACCGATAAATTTGGCGAGGTCCTCCGATGACAACTGCTTTCCTTTCGAATCCAGCAGCACCAGCGCGGCGCGAGAATTGTGCGTGGCCGCCCAACTGAATTTTAAAAGAGACTCTTCATCTTTAAACACCAGGCCCTCGGTTTGAGAATAATGCGATAGCCGGCCAAGGTATTCGTCCGTCAGGGTTTGGATGGCGGCTTCTTTGGTTTTGCCGATCCATGCAATTTTGAGTTTCACAGAAGGATTAAGCAGGCTTCTTCGCGGCACCCCGAACAGAGGACCGTTTCGTTTTCGGTTTGGCCATCAGTTCGGCGGGCTCCAGCCTTTTGGCTGTCTTCCATAGTCGTTCGAGGTCATAAAATTTTCTGGCCGTGTCGGTAAAGACATGAACGACGAAATCCACATAGTCGAGCAGGACCCATTCCGCCTGCTTGTAGCCCTCGACATGGGTAGGACGCAATCCAGCCTTCTTCAGCCGAAGTTCCACTTCGTCCGAGATGGCCTGGATCTGCCGCGGATTTCCGCCGCTGCACACGACAAAGTAGTCGGTAAAAGCTCCGGAACCCTGTTCTAGTTCTAAGATCGTAATAGCTTCAGCCTTTTTTTCCTGGCAGGCTTCGATGGCGGCGGAAACTTGCAACTTCACTTCTTTCAGGCGATCAGTCATAGGTTAGTTGGCGTCTCCATTCTAACTTAAGCTTTTGTCACGATTGTCAGCGGCGAGTTAATGTAGGGATCGTTCGTCGCCGCCACCGCGTTGCACTTGGCTCTGGGTCTCAAGGATGCCATCTGCTCCGGCTGAGCGCAGCGAAGAACCCGGGTATTTTGCGACTCATTGCAAATCGAACGCAGACCCAAGCACAGCTCAATACAACCCCATCTTTTTGATGTAATCCGCAACTGCCGGGTCGAGCAACTTTTTCAGCGGACGCTTCTCAGCAATGGCCTTGCGGATCTCAGTCGCGGAAATATTTTGGTTCACTCCATCCAGCAGATGCACTGAGACGCCCTTCAACATGAGATCGCCGGTTGCGGACTGCTTGGCGAAAGGACGCGTCACTGAAGGCGTGGGTCGCAAACTCTCGGGTAACGCATTCGCTACGTCCGCCAGCGAATATCCCGGGCGGCTAGCGACGATGAAGTCGCACATTTTGAGCAACATTTCGGGCTCATGCCATTTGGAAATATCTTTGAATGCATCAATCCCAACGATAAAAAATAAGCGATCTGAACTCTTCAGATTTCCTTTCAGCCTGCGCACCGTATCAACGGTGTAATTCGCGCCCGAAATCTCCCGCTTCGCACCTTTGATTGCGACGACAGATTCAGTCTCCGGCGCTTCCATTAGAGACGGGACAAACGCTTTTTCCTCCCTGGTCGCCAGCGCAACCATGGCGTAGCGGTGAAAAAATGAAGCCACCGAGGATTGCGACCTGAGCGGAGGCACTCCCGCAGGCACGAACAGCACGCGGCCCAACTGAAATCTCTCGTGAGCAGTGCGAGCGAGCGCAATGTGTCCAAGATGAATGGGATCGAAGGTTCCGCCGAAAATTCCAATATTCATGCGCTAAAAGAAATCTTTTCTGCTGTCAAGACATGACCATCTGACGAAGGTACACTGAACCACCGTAACTCGATCTAATCCCATTTTGGAACTAGATTCGAAACGTGATGCGAGCGAAGACCCCCCTTCTCCGCAAACGTTTCGTCCCGTCGGAACAGGCCCCGGTGCTGCGTTACGGCGTGGCCATCCTCAGCATTATTCTCGCTTTAATTCCGGCTTTTCTGCTCTCCGATATCGTTGAAAGCCGTCTGGTCGTTTTTTCAGTGGCAATCATGGTCAGCGCCTGGTACGGAGGTTGGAAACCGGGCCTGGTAGCCACATCTTTTGCGCTCACCGTCAGCACGTATTTTTCTCTGGCTGAGGCGCACTCGCCCTCCGATTATCACAAGGCAATCATACATCTCTCGTTGTTCGCACTCGTTGCCCTACTGATTTGTTCATTCAATGCCGCCCTGCGTTCCGCGCAAGAGGGTCTGCTGCGCTCCGAGATGAACTTCCGCTCGCTGGTGACCAATGCCCCTTACGGAATTTGCGGATGCGATTTTGCCGGCAATCTCGTGGACGTAAATCCCGCGCTGGTCAGCATCCTGGGTTACAGTTCCGGCGCTGAACTTATAGGCCGGAACCTGTCGAGCTTTTACTCCGACCCGCAACAGTGGTTCACGGTGGCCGACCACTTCCGTCTGATGCATCCATTCAACGGTATTTCCACCGAGTGGTCGCGCAAAGATGGGTCCCTGGTGGGCGTACGCCTTTCGGGACGCACTGTGCGCTCGGGCGAAAATGCCGTTTCCTTCGAACTTTTTGCCGAAGACGTGACCGAGCGCCGCGCGCTCGAGCAGCAATTGCGCCAATCCCAAAAGATGGAAGCTGTCGGCCGTCTCGCAGGGGGAATCGCGCACGATTTCAACAACCTTCTGATGGTGATCTCTGGGTACGGCGAGTTGTTGCTGGAACGAGTGGGCACCGATCCTCAGTTACATGCTCCAGCGCAGGAGATTGCCAACGCTGCTGATCGCGCCACCGGACTCACTCGTCAGCTTCTCGCCTTCAGTCGTAAGCAGATGCTGGCACCCAAAGTCCTCGATCTGAATGCAATTGTCAGCGAAAACTTCCGCATGTTAGACCGCGTGATCGGCGAGGACATAGACATTGTGGTGGTACCTGGTCCGCAATTGGGCACGGTGAAGGCCGATCCCGGACAGATTGAGCAAGTGATCATGAATCTGGCTGTTAACGCGCGCGATTCGATGCCGCACGGAGGTAAGCTCACCATCGAAACAGCGAACGTTACGCTGGATAAAAACTATGCGCGGCGGCATTCGTCCGTGGAGCCTGGCGAATACGTGATGTTGTGCGTGACTGACACGGGTTGCGGCATGGATGCAGAAACCCAGAGCCATATCTTTGAGCCTTTTTTTACGACTAAAGGCCCAAAGGGCACGGGACTCGGACTCTCCACCGCATACGGCATTGTCAAACAGAGCGGCGGCTACATCTGGGTCTATAGCGAGCTGGGAAAAGGCACCTCGTTCAAGCTGTACTTGCCGCGCGTCACTGCGGCCGGAGCCGCAGTCACCGCTCAGCCATCAGCGATGGCAGCCAAGGTTGAGCACGGTAACGAGACCATCCTTCTAGTCGAAGACGAAGAGACGCTGCGCAATATGGGCAAGCTTTATCTTGAGGGCGAGGGATACACCGTGCTCGAAGCCGCCGACGGCACCGCAGCTCTGCAAGTGGCAAAACAGCATGCTGGGCCCATTCACCTACTTTTGACGGACGTAATCATGCCCGGAATGAATGGCCGCGAGCTGGCCAATCAGATTTCGCCGACTCGTCCAGAGATGAAGGTGCTGTTCATGTCCGGATACACCGAGAATGCCATCGGGCATAACGGCATGCTGGACGATGGCATCACTCTGTTGCAAAAACCATTCACTCTGCCGGCGCTCAAAGCCATCGTGCGCGAAATGCTGGACAGTGTTACACCCAAGACATCCATTGCGGCGGCAAGTGTTGTAGAGGCTCAAATGGCGCAGGAGAAAGAGCAGTCTTCGCGCGCGCAACGTTTCCAAATTCAAGTGCCGCTGAAGTATCGCCCAATTGGACAAAAGAAGTGGTGCGAGGGCAAGACCGAAAATATAAGCCGCTCCGGAATGCTATTTAGAGGGGAAGAGGATCTTCCGATGCATGTACAACTGGAGATCAATCTCGTACTGCCCGCCGAAATCGCAGGGTTGTCAGAGGCAGAAGTAATTTGTCGCGGAGAGATCGTACGCTCTACCGGAGCGGCCGACGCGGCGATGCCTCCGGCGCTGGCTGCAAAAATCCTACAATATCACTTCCAGCACGGCACCCACGCTCCAGAAGCATAGGCCGCACGGATTTCGCGAGGCCGGTCGCGATTCAGCGGCCACTCACCCTCGCTAGTCGCCGGAAGGCCCAAATCGCCACGCCTGTAAATATGACCGCTTGCGCAACGTGAATCCAGAACCAATGGTCAGCACCGCTCTCCCAAATGCTTTGGCGCGCGCCGTCGCGCGGCCATATCAGGGTAAAAAACATCAGAAGGCCGATGAAGTGAGCAGGGATGGCCGGCAGGGTCGAATTAGTGAGGTAGGCCGTCGCTCCGAACGCTACACCAACGATAAAGTAGAACAGGAGCTTGGGCCAAAGGAAACCTAGTGTCGGCCCATGCGCGAGCGCGAACACAAACGAAGAGATGCCGACTGCGAGCGGGGCGCGAAGTTGCCGCTCGAGCGCGACCTGAAAATATCCGCGAAAGCCGGCTTCTTCCATCAAAGGAGCCACGAGCGACCCCATCAAAATCATCAGCCCTACTGTCAGCCGCGGATACCTCGACACGTCCGAGAGCGCATTGGGTGTCATCTTTACCAGTCGGAACAGGACAATCCAGATTCCAGCCAGCGCAGTCACCGACAAAATACCCGCGACCATTGCCCAAAGATACGTCTGCCCGGATTTTTTATTGGCTCGCAGGTACCGACATCGCGCTTCCGAAGTGCTTCGTGGCCACCAATTCCCGCCAAGATATTCCCACGCCAACCACAACAGCAACGCCATCGCGGGAACTGACCAAGGCACTGAAGGGCTGGTTCGAAGATTCGTCACAAGCAGAGCGCTCCAGATGCCGCCGCCAAAAGTGGTAATGGCGAATGCCAACACACCTAGGCCGACTACCTTCAATACGCGAACAGCAAAAGGACCCGTTTCCTCCATCCTCTGCCTCCAGCCTGCTGCGAGGATACGGTGCAATTTAATCACTTTGTACCGAGACAGTCTGCTATCAAGTTTGAAGAATGACGCTTTGAACTCAGAAATCACTGGCAGTGGGTGAGAGAGGTTCTGCAGGGCGCAGAACGTTGGGGTGGATTGTAAGCCTTCAGGCGTTTTCGGGAAGTTTATCCTGGCGAATTAGCGGTTGCCGCAGAACTGAGGGCTTCTTCCCGCAGCTTCGCATTCACTTCGTCCACTTTCGCCGCAATGGCAAACTTCAATTCCTCAATCCCTTTGCCTGTCACAGCGGAAATTGGGAAGAGGTCAAGGTTTTTCTTTTTGGCGTAGCGTTTCAACTTTGCGAGCTTGTCTTTATTTGCGGAATCCAGCTTTGACGCCACCAGAATCATGGGCTTGTCCTCCAGCTTCGCCCCGAAGCTTTCAAGCTCTCCCAAAATAACTTCAGCGTCGTTGGAGGGATCGGGACGTCCACTCGCGTCTGAGACATCCACCAGATGAACCAGCAGGCGAGTCCGCTCGATGTGGCGCAGAAACTGGGTGCCAAGGCCCGAGCCGGTATGCGCGCCTTCGATTAATCCGGGGATGTCGGCGACGACAAAGCTTCGTTCATCGCGCGCCTCGCCCACTGACACAACTCCAAGATTCGGCTGCAAAGTTGTGAAAGGATAGTCCGCGATCTTCGGGCGCGCCGCTGAAATTCGTGAAATCAGCGTGGACTTGCCAACGTTAGGAAAGCCGACCAGTCCAACATCGGCGAGCAACTTTAACTCCAGGCGGAAAGTTCGCTCCTCCCCCGGCCTTCCATCCTCGTGCTCGCGCGGAGTCTGATGGGTGGAGGTTGCAAACTGGGCGTTGCCTCGTCCGCCTCGGCCGCCCTTGGCAATGATGATTCGTTCGTCGGCGCCGGAGAAGTCATGCACCATCTCGCCAGTTTCTGCGTCGTAAACGATGGTTCCTACCGGAACTTTGAGAAGAATATCTTCGCCTTCGCGTCCTTTACAGTTCGAGCCTTCGCCGTGGCGTCCGCGCTGGGCCTTGTATTCCGGATTGAAGCGAAAATGGACTAGCGTATTGTGGCGCTCGCTGGATTCCATGATGACGTCGCCACCATTGCCGCCGTCGCCGCCCGAGGGACCACCGTGGGGGACGTATTTTTCACGGCGAAAAGCCAGACAGCCATTGCCACCGTCTCCGGCCTTTACCCGAATTACTGCCTCATCAATAAACATATTCTCGTTTTCCACCTGCAAAAAAAAAGCCTCGACCCTGAGGCGAGGCTGCAAGCGGGACGCATCAGACGATCCAGCTCTTCAGTTAGTTTAGTGCTGCTTAATTCGCCTCGAGCGGTTCCACCATCACGAACTTACCCATGCCGCCACGATCCATGAACTTGATGCGGCCGGTGACTTTGGCAAAGAGAGTATCGTCTTTACCGCGGCCAACGTTCAGACCGGCTTTTACGCGTGTGCCGCGCTGACGAATGATGATGGTGCCCCCGGGAACGACCTGTCCGCCAAAAGCCTTGAAGCCCAACCGCTGTGCGTTGGAATCGCGCCCGTTTCGTGATGTGCCTTGTCCTTTTTTATGTGCCATGACTCAGTTCCCGCCTAAAGATTCGGATTTCACTTCTACTTCTTTTTCTTGGGTGCAGACTTCTTTGCCGGTGCCTTCTTGGCCACCGCTTTTTTCTTGGCGGGCGACTTAGCCGGCTTGGCATGCGCATGCACCGCAGGTTTTTCTACTTCTTCCGCAGCAGCTTTCTTCGGCTTCGCTTCCTTCTTGGGAAGCTCCGGGGCAGAAAACTTCTTGCCGTTGTATCCGATCTCGGTGATGCGGACGGCGGTGTAGCCCTGACGGTGCCCACGCAGCTTCTTGTACTGCTTTTTGCGTTTGTAATGGAAGACCAGAATTTTCTTTGCCCGGCCCTGCTCGACCACTTGGCCGATGACACTGGCATCCGACTTGGGACGGCCAATCTGTCCTTCGCCATCTGACATGGCAATGATGTCGTTGAATACGATGTTGCCGTCAGTTCCGTCGCCTTGATTCTCGACGCGAATTACGTCTCCGGGCGCCACCCGGTACTGCTTTCCACCGGCGCGGATGACCGCGTACATACCTATGCCTCCGTAAAAAATCATCCCATCGCAGGTATTCTGCGAATGGGGCTCTGAATGTTTTCTGCATTTGCTACTGACCGCGTCGGATGCTCTTCGGCAACGAGTGCGGGCGGTTCCAGACCGGAACCACGGCTACAGGCAAACTCAACCATTTTATCGTGCGCTGTGGAAAAGCGTCAAACGGAGTGGCCCTAACGCCGGAATATCTTTGAGCTTTGCCCATCCGTATGCGAAAATTTCTCGCCGAATTCGGAGGCCCCATGCACAGACGTTCTCTAGCTATATTGATTTGCGTTTTCGCGCTTAGTCTGTCTTCCGTCGCAGCTCACTCACATAAACGTCCAGCCAAGAAAGTAGCCGGAGGTCCGGCTCCAGACAAAGCTTTCCTCCAGAAAATATGGGACGGATGGGGAACGCTCGACCCGGCGCATCAGACCCAGTTCTATGCCCAAGGCGATCACACCTTCTTTGATGTCGCGCCTCTGAAATACAAAAATTGGCAGGAATATCAGGTGGGCGTGGCCAAAGAACTGGCCGGGTATAAGTCCGCCACGTTCACAGTGAATGACGATCTGGAAATCCATCCTGCTGGGGAATACGCTTGGGGTGCGTCCACAGTTAAAGAAGATGCGCTGCTGAAAAACGGCAAGCGTGAGATGGGGACGTTTCGCTGGACATTCGTGCTAGCCTGGCAGGATGGTAAGTGGCTCATCGTACATGAGCACGTATCGCAACCGGCACAGTGAGTGCAGCTGACGACGCGAAAAGCAAAAGCAGATTCCTCGACTTCGCTCGGAATGACAATATTTACTCGATTTATTTCAAGGCCGTCATTCCAACGTTTTTAAGGATGTCATCTTGAGCGTAGTCGAGGGACCCGCTTTTGCTTTTCAATATGCACGAGTAAAAAAGTAGACCGTCATACTCGTCCCGACCAGAATCACGAACCAGCGAATCCAAATTTGCGGCAGCCGCAGGGCGTATTTCGCACCGAAATAGCCGCCTATCAACGCTCCGATTGTCATCACAATCGCGTGCGGCCAGAATATCGCGCGCGAGAAGATAAATACGATGACCGCTACACCATTGATGGCGCTGCTCAGCACAGCTTTGAGGGCGTTCATGGCGTGGATGTCGGTCATGCCGACCGCCGCCAGCATAGCAAGGTTTACGATTCCCAAGCCTCCGCCGAAGTAACCTCCATAAATAGCGACTAGTAGTTCGAACACCGACGCGCCGACAATCGCCGCGTTAGTTGCCTGCCATCCAACGCTGGAGGTGCGTTTTCCCGCCAGCATGCGGCCGAAAATGAACAGCAAAGTCGCTCCCAGCATCAGCCAGGGCAACAACTTCGCGAACGT
Source organism: Acidobacteriota bacterium (assembly GCA_030775785.1). Taxonomy (GTDB): domain Bacteria; phylum Acidobacteriota; class Terriglobia; order Terriglobales; family Acidobacteriaceae; genus JALYIM01. The sequence continues at coordinate 7,012 of JALYIM010000290.1, read as the reverse complement.
CTGCTCCGGAGTCTTTAACAGGAGGAACGCGCCCAGGATTCCGCCGGCAACACCAGCGACCAACAAGGGAACCAGCACGCGCTTCGGAACATCGAGCTGTTTGCGGTAGGCACCGCCGCTTGCGGTCACGCCTGTCCACAGGGCGACCGTGTTGGTCGCGTTGGCTGGAATCTGGGGAACGCCGACGAAGACAAGCGCCGGAAACGCTATGAAGCCGCCGCCGCCAGCGACGGCGTTCAGCGCGCCACCGAGGATGCCGGCTGCAAAAAGAAAGATGGCGTGGCCGAGGGTCAAGCTACAGGTTTATCACAGCAAACTGCCATGTTGGGAGTTTGGCCTCGAGACTGCCTTGCACTCACAGCGCTGGCGACGGTTCGAGGCTCTGTACGTGGATGGTATTGTCCTTCTTGTCCAAGCTTCCCATCACCTTCACGCTCTTGCCCTGATAACGCTCGGCTTCGGACTGGTTGTCGAGCTTATATTCCAAGTCGCCTGCCCTCAATACGAATCCTTCGCTTCGCCGAACAACTGTACCCATAAAAGGTCTGGATTTCGATTTTGTCGAACTCGACGATGTGGCCGTTGCCGAGCGACTCTCCGATGTCGCCTGATGAACCGCAGCAGCGCTCGAATCCGGCGCCGGACTGGCGAGAGATTGCGCCGTCGGATCAATTGGCTGGGAGGGTTGCGCGGATTGCGCTGCCAGGCAGGTGCAGAACACACCGGTCGTAATAGCCGTAAGTGCAACAATATAATAGGTTTTCATACCAACCTACCTTGAAATTTTAGAATTGCTCCCCGGTAGCGGCACGCCCAACCATCCTGAGATGTTTGAGCGCGCGCACGGGGGCAAAGATCAAAGCCACAGATTTATGGCTCTTTAACAACTTGTTACTTTATGCGCCGTAAGTTCCGGTTGCCGATTCCCTTTCCGCAGAGAAGCGGTCGCGGACTTTCTCGCTGAAGTCCTGAACTTTTTCCGCGAGATTGCTACGAGTTTCCTCGCCGCTGGCAGGTGCGAGTAGAAGTCCAACGCCTACCCCGATAGCGACGCCGATCAGAACGGCTGCGGCGCTACCGATGCCGGGATGATCTTCGCCTCGAATTACGTCGGCGGCGCGGCTGACCCGGTCGGAAGCCATGTCAAATGTTTCTTGGGCTTTGCTCTTAAAATCTTCAGCTTTGTCAGAAGCTCGGCCCTTAAGGGATTCAAGCAGTGACAACCCCGCGCCCAGCAGTACATCCATCATTACATTCTCTTTTTTGAACTTCATGAATCCTCCAAATCGAGTGATACCGTCGTTATGAAGATGCAAAAACTCGCTCAACCGTTGGTATTTAATTGCGATATAGCCGTCAGCAATCGCATTCGGGAAGATTTTAGGAAAAACCTCCCAAAAGGCGAGAAGCAGAAGCCTGATTTCTTTATCTGGCTTCTGCTCGAAAGGTGGGAAAACTTGTGGGCAACTGTGGATTAAAGTAGTCCCGGCCTTCGGATCCTTCAATCCCGCGAAAACTGTAGTTCGCGTTGCGAGCATTCTGTAGCGTAACGACTTTCACTATGCACAAGTGGAATTACCCACGCCCTCAAGGGTGGTACCGCGACGCAGATGCGTCGTGAGGGGTAACACTGCTCAAATTCATTGTCATCCCTTTCATAAGAGGGCGCTCTCTGGACTCAATGCAGCCTAACAAAAAAGTTCGCACGAAATAGACAAATCCGTCCGCGCCGATTGTCTTAACATTGAGACCGGAACGTGGGCAGGAGAGATCGAAATACCGCCGAGATCGAGGCCCTGTATCGCCAACATGGGGCGGCACTAATGTTGTTCGCGTCAGCGATTTCGGGTGACCGGGGTCGCGCTCAAGATGCGGTTCACCAAGTGTTCTTAAAAGCGATCGAGAACCGAGGCGTAAGCCAAGCGACAAACAAGAAAGCCTATCTCTTTGCTTCTGTGCGCAATGCCGTTCTTAACGACGCCAAGGTTCAAGATCGAAATATGCCTCTGGATGTTGACTCGGCATGGTTTAGTCCCCCTGACCGGGACTATGCCGGAGAGCAGAATCTGAGACGTGCGCTAGGCGAACTGCCGAACGATCAGCGAGAAGTCATAGTTCTGCATGTGTGGGGCGAACTCACTTTCTCGGAGATCGCGGACCTGCAGGGTGTCAGCTCGAACACAGCGGCATCGCGGTACCGGTATGCCCTATCCAAGCTGCGCGGCTCAATGTTAGACAAGGAGAACTCTTGTGCAGACTCCCGATGATGAACAATTCGAAGCCTATTTGAAGCGATTCCATCCAATCGTCCCAGAACCTATTCCAACACTCAGCGTCGGCCATTCATCTTGGCGTTTGTCCTCACTGGGAATTTGTCTCGCGGCAGTCGCGGCCATGATCTTTCTGGGGGCCGTGATTTTGCATATTCGCAGTAGTCGAATTGTTGTTTCGAATACGGCTAGCGATGCTGCAGTTGTTGAGCGGCATGCACCGACGGAGCCACTAACTATACGAAGCGCAAATGTCTGGCTCGCGACAGCGTCATCGTTTAAGGCAGCGGTTGACGACCTGGCGTTTCGTTCCCAAACCAGCCCACTTCCGCAAGGCAAACAGAGCGCGGTTGCTGTGCTAAGCAAAGAGAAAATCAGGTTATGAAAATCTTCAAAACGATTCCTTCGATGTTTCTGATTGCGCTGTTATCAACCGGTTCGGCTTTGGCTCAGCGGAATGTGCCCCTCCCGGAGAATGCGGCTTTGCGTTACTGGTCGGCATTCTCCGAGGTCCAGGATTCCGGTATCACGGACCAGCAAGCAAAAGAACTTAACGCGATCCTCGACGGCACAGCGCCCTACGATGATTCGAAATACAAGGATCTGCTTGGGAAAAACACGTTGGCGCTTGAAATCATGGCCCGCGCGACCTCTCTTCTGAACTGTGAATGGGGGCTGGATTATGGGCTCGGGCACGACGTGCCGGTAGACTATGCCAGAAAGGCATTGGTTCTTGGGCGGCTCAATGTTCTTTATGTCTTTCACCTGCTTAAGACGGGCAATAAAGATGGGGCGGTTCGCGCTCTGGCAGCTGGCCTGCGGTTTTCGCACGATGTCGGAAACGGCGGATCACTCTTTGCCACGCTAATCGCAAAAGACCTTCTGACGAGTCACCTCAGGGCGGTCGCCGGCGCGCTACGGCTAGAACAGCTATCCACCGGCCAGCGATCACAGCTGCAAACGGCTGTTGCGCGCGTAGGGGAAGGACTTGACTGGCCTATGGCATCAAAGCGCGATCTAGAAGCCCTTCGCGGAGATTACGCAGGAAACTCGCAAGCATCTGCAGCTCTGGCACGGATTATTCCGTCCTATGTTGCTGCTCTCAACGATGAGTCCAAACTGCCCGCACTAGATCAAGCGGTTAAAGACGCCCCACGGGAACTTGCAAACGTGATCCCGAACGCAAAACGGGTTCTGGAACAAAAACAAGACTTGAACAACGCACTTCTGCAGACACGCGCAGTATTGCAATGATGGCCTAGTTTTTCTGGCGGGTTATGGATTGCGCACCCTGGACATCATCAGATGTCGCTTGAGAAGGTGTCGCTTGAGAAGGTGTCGCCTGAGTCTGATCGCCACGCTTCCATTGAGCGAAGCGAGGGTACCTGCTTTTCGCATTGTGCCTTACTGAATCAACCCTCCGCCGCCATTAACAGGCTCTTCTCCAGGAGGAATAACTACCGCCGCAGCAACCCGGTCTCCCGCTTCGATGTTGAGAAGGCGTACCCCCTGGGCCGAGCGTCCGGACTCGCGGATGAATTTCGACTCGATTCTTATGATCTTGCCGTACTGGCTGATCAGCATGACTTCGGAGTCGTCCGCTACCTGCGAGATACCAACCACTTTACCGTTACGCTCAGTGGTCTTGACGTTGATCACGCCCGAACCGCCGCGGTTCTGCAGGCGGTACTCTTCCGCAGCAGTCCGCTTCCCGTATCCATTCTCGGTGACCGAGAGGATCAGTGATCCCTTCTTCGCGACGTCTTCCACTTCGCCCTCAACCTTATCCTTCTTGACCCCCGGCTTGATGGTCGTGGCCATGCCGACGATATAGTCGCCCTTGTCGAGCTTCATGCCGCGCACTCCGGTGGCATTGCGGCCCATGGAGCGCACGTCATTTTCGTCGAAGCGAATGGCTTGTCCGTCATGCGACGCCAGGAAAACAATCTCCTGTCCGTCCGTGACACGTGCGGCTACCAATTCATCGCCCTCGTCAATGCTGATAGCGATGATTCCCATCGAGCGTACGTGGGAGAAATCCTTCAGCTCGGTCTTTTTCACTGTGCCATTACGAGTGGCGAAAAAGATGTACCGATTTTCCTCTTCCAACTTGCGCACACCCAGCATGGTTCGAACCGTCTCGCCCGGCTGTAAGCCCACAAGATTGCCAACGTGTTTGCCTTTGCCGGCTGCGCCGACGTCGGGAATTTCGTAGACCTTCAGCCAGTAAACCCGTCCCCTGTTGGTGAAGATCAGAATGTAAGCGTGCGTGGATGCAATGAAGAGATGTTCGACGAAATCTTCGTCGCGGGTTTTCATACCCATGCGCCCAGTGCCTCCTCGGCGCTGGTTGCGATAGGTGGAGATCGCCGTGCGCTTGAGATAGCCGGTGTGGCTTACGGTGACGGCCATGGGCTCGTCTGCGATCAAGTCTTCCAGACTGATCTCGGCGGCTTCATCTTCGATGACCGTGCGGCGCTCGTCTCCGTAGAGCTTTCTGACTTCTTCGAGCTCTTTGATGATGACGGCGCGTAGCTTCTTTTCGGAACCCAAAATTGATTCGAACTCCGCGATGTTGTCGCGCGTGAGTTTCAATTCTTTATTGATTTCGTCAATGGATAGGCGGGTCAGGCGATGCAATTGCAATTCGAGAATTGCGTCGGCTTGAATTGCAGTAAACGGCTTTTCTGGACTGAGTTTCGGCGCCTTCCCGCTGGTGTTGATGTCTATCTTTTTTCCGGCGAAGTACGCGATTAAATTGTCGCGGGCGTCGGAGCGATTGGCGCTTCCGCGAATAATCGTAATCACATTGTCGAGGTGATCGAGCGCGGTGAGGTATCCCTCGAGAATATGCTCGCGGTCTTTCGCTTTGGCCAACAAGAATGCAGTGCGGCGGCGGACAACATCCACGCGGTGCGCAATGAAATGCTGCAGGGCCTGGATCAGCCCCATCTCCTTGGGCTGTCCATTCACGACTGCCAGGAAGATCATGCTGAAACCTTCCTGCATCGAGGTGTGCTTGAATAACTGGTTCAACACGATCTGGGGCTCGGCTCCGCGCTTAAGCTCGATCACAATGCGCATGCCGTCGCGATCACTCTCGTCGCGAATGTCGGAGATGTCGTCCACGATCTTGTCGTTCACGAGTTGAGCTATACGTTCAATCAAGCGCGATTTATTGACTTGGTAAGGGATCTCGGTGACGACGATCGCCTCCCGGTCTTTGTTGAAGGTCTCAATGCCAGCCTTGGCACGCATCATGAAGCGTCCGCGGCCGGTGCGGTAAGCCTCGAAGATTCCAGCTTTGCCGTGGATGATTCCCGCCGTGGGGAAGTCCGGTCCTTTAACGATTTTCAAAATCTCGGGCAACTGCGCAGCCGGATTGCTGACGAGTGTAATGGTTGCATCCACAATTTCCGTCAGGTTGTGGGGAGGGATGTTAGTTGCCATCCCCACTGCGATTCCGTTCGATCCATTTACCAGCAGATTCGGAATTCGCGTCGGCAGCACATCAGGCTCGATTTCGTTTCCGTCATAATTCGGACGGAAGTCCACGGTCTCCTTATCTAAATCTTCCAGTAGCGCACTCGACACGCGCGTCAGCTTAGCTTCGGTGTAACGATCAGCCGCCGGCGGATCTCCGTCCACCGAGCCGAAATTGCCTTGGCCGTCCACCAGCGGATACCGCATCGCGAAGGGCTGCGCCAGTCGCACGAGGGCATCGTAGACCGCCAAGTTGCCATGCGGATGGTACTTGCCCATGACCTCTCCGACGATTCTGGCGCACTTGCGCGTGGACCGGTTATAAGCTAGGCCCATCTGCTGCATGGTGTAGAGAATGCGGCGGTGTACGGGTTTCAATCCGTCGCGTACGTCGGGCAGCGCGCGGCCAATAATGACCGACATCGAATAGTCGAGATACGATCGGCGCATCTCCTCTTCGATATTTACGGGTTGAATGTTGAGCGCGCCGGGGTTTCCACCTTCGCCTGGAGGAGGCGGTGTCAGCGGTAATTCTGGATTCTGATCGTCTGCCATATTTTCACTTTAGGAAGCTTAAAAAGTAACTAAAAGAGCCGAGGTGTGTCCGGGGCTAACTGATTGCTTTTATAGGATGTTATGGGGTTAATTATAGCATGCTTTTTGATACGAAATCGGCGGTCCTGATGATGACTAATAGGAGTCGGCGTTCCAAGAAATCTGTCGTCCCGAGCGAAGGCGAGGGACCTGCTTTTACTGGCGCAGCGTCTGGATGACAATAAGCGCGCCGGTTTTGCTCACCGTGGGGGATTAGCAGATTCACCCTTGTCTCGAAATCGATGTAGCGTTGTAGCAATTGCTTCACGCTTAAGCTTGGGATTGGCTCTTCTCAAAAAGTCATTGATCTTTCGAGTGTAGAAGTTCGCATCCTGCGAATAGCTTTCACCGGGTTTGTGAACTTCAGTTCGCATACACAACAGATAACCCTCGACGAATCCAAGCTGCTGAGCCTCGTCGTCGGGCCACCAATATCCATTAAAATACCAGTGCGGATTGTTCCAGGTCTCCGCGTTCTTCGCCTCCTCATTCTCCGTTGTCTTGCTGCGAGGTATTCTTCCCACCTTTCGCCAGACATCGATAACCGAGAGTCTGGACGACTCTGGATGCGCTTTATAAAAGCCGCTGATTCTATCTGTGAAGATCTTGTCTTGGGTCTGATTAAAATGATTGTCATGTGCTTCCCATGTCATGCAGTCAGAAGC
>JALYIM010000289.1 GCA_030775785.1 Acidobacteriota bacterium | reverse complement strand
CCTTCCAGCCACTCGATGCCCGCGAGGTCGAGGTGATTAGTAGGCTCGTCGAGCAGAAGTACGTCCGGAGCCCTAACCAAGGCCTCAACGATGGCCAGCCGCTTTCGCCATCCGCCCGAAAGAGCTGAAGCCTCGGTATTGAGATCGGTGAAGCCAGCTCGCCCAAGAGTTTCCCCAATGCGGGTTCCGCGCTCGGCCTGTGGAACTCCTGCGTCTTCGAGAGCACTCTCAAGAATCGCGCGAATCGAGGTGCCGGATGCAAATTGCGAGTCTTGCAGAACGTAGCTAAGGCGGGCGCGCTTGCGGGCGGCGACGTTACCGCCGTCAGGTTCGATTCGATTGGCGAGAATATCGAGGAGGGTTGACTTGCCCGCGCCATTCGGCCCGATGAGGCCAATGCGATCGCCTTCGGAGATTGTGAAAGAAATATCTTCAAAGAGCGGCTTGGCTCCATATTTTTTGGAAAGTCCCTGGGCGTTGAGGATGGGCGGCAAGGTTGCGGGTGCTCCTTAGGAATGTTCTTTCAGGATATCAGGCAGGCGAGGGAGGTACGTACGATGGGCACCCAAAAGCAGATGCTAAGTGGCGTTCAAAGCTTCGAGCAGATCTGCCTTCAAGGTTTTCTGATGATTTGAATTGAGTTTCACGCCATTCGATGTCAGATAAAAAACGTCAATTGCCATCTGACCTTCGGTATCAATCAGCGCAACTTCGATATTGCATCTCTGGCGGGCAAAACGTGAGCTGATGTTGTGCAGCAAGCCCAAGCGATCTTGCGCGATAATTTGGACCAAGGTACTTGTGGACGACGCTTCATCGTCGAAATCAATCCGTGTTTCCACTTTCACTTTTGTTGTCTTCTTCTTTTCCGAATGCAGACGGTCGCGCAATAGCCGGTCGAGGCTATTATTTCCAATCAATACGTCCCCAACACTTCGTCGAAAACGATCCCACTCCGGAAGATTTAGCTCTAGGGTACGAAACGGGTCTGTGAAAAACACGGTGTCCAAAACCAGCCCAGCCTGGTTGGAAGCCGCATCCGCCTTCACGATGTTCATTCCCCATGACGCCAGAACGCCCGCCAAATTAGAAAATAAAAACGGACGATCAGCAGTTACCAGGGTCAGCTCAAACCAATGCCGCCCACGCACTAGATCGAGTTGCACCGGATCCGCTGTGAGCCGCTCCGCCATATTGAAGTGTTGAATGACTTTTTCTGCTGGATAGTTCCTCAAATAACGTATCGGCAATCCTTCCACAAAAGCTTTAAGCTTTTTACCGGCAATCGGCTTTCCAGCTGCGGCAGCCAGACTACGCAGGCGGGATAGATTTTCGTCGTTAAGATCGGGATGCAACCGCTGATCGGCGGTGCGAGTGAGACAGTTCGAAGTCGCGATGTAAAGCTGCCAGACATTTTCAGCTTTCCAGGGCGTCAGCGCCTCAGGGTTTACCGCTTTTATGTCTGCGTAAGTCAGCAGGCAAAGCATCTTGAGGCATTCGATGCCTCCTACCTTGTCGGCGAATACGTGGATAGTTTCTGGATCAAAAATATCTCGCCGCAACGTAGCCGACATTTCGAGGTGGTTGCCGATCAGAAATCGGATGATTTCCCGGTCTGCTGGCTCAAGGTCGAGGCGGTCCATGCAATCTTCCGCCAATACTAAACTCGTCTGCACGTGGTTATCGCTCGGCACTCCTTTGCCAATGTCATGCAAAAGCAGCGCGAGATAGAGCAGCTCTGGACGCTCCAGCTCCTCGACAATCTCGCCGTAACGCTTGTCCCACTCAGAGGAAGATTGCCGCGCTTTGTGCAAGCTCTCGATGGCCAGGAAAGAATGCTCGTCCACGGTGAAGCGGTGATAAAAATCTCGAACGACCAGCGAATCAATCACTGCGAGCTCCGGAAGCAACAGCGTAAGCAGTCGCAACGAGTGCATTGCCCGCAGCGCGTCTGCGGCGTGAGGCTCGATGAGGATTACGTGAAGATACCGCCACAGTTCGGCACCTTTTGGAGGAGTCGCAGCCAGCGCGGGAAGTACCTGTTCGACTCGATATTCCGTGGTGGTGCTCAACCTCAGGCCGTGCTGGGCCATGAAATCAAACATTCCCAAGAGCACTTCGGGATCTTGCAGTGCGGACGAATCTTGAAGAAAAATAAATCCATCCACCACCGAGAAATCAGAGTTGGAGACACGTGCTCGCCAGTTTTTAAAATGCCGGTAAATGGAGGAACGGGCGGCGGGGATCTCCTCCATCAACTGCATCGAGGCACGGTGCACTGCGCGAGCGTGACCGAAGTAAAGACGCATCCAGTCCGCCGAGCTTACAGGTCCGTCGCTATTTTGGGCGCCGATTTTGCGGACTGCGGCCTCGTCTTGGGCCTCCCACAAAAGCATGTTGTCGTCGCGGCCCTGGCGATAGTGCAGAAAACAGCGCAGAGCCATAAAAAACTCGAGCGCTGGCTCGAATTGCTTTCTGACAGATACTGGAAGTAGTGTTTTCGGATCGGGCCAGTCGTGCAGCTTGTCCATTGATGAGATCAGGGCCAGCCAGCAGGCGACGTTGTAATCGCGCAAACCTCCGGGAGCCTCTTTGATATTGGGTTCCAGATGAAATACGGTGTTGCCGTATTTGCTATAACGCATGCGTGTGATCTCGGCCAGACGATGCACGATCGCTTGTGTGTCCCGGCTAAATAATTTCGATACCACTCTTTCGCGAAGGCGCGAAACCAACTCAACATCGCCCGCAAGATAGCGGCTGTCGAGTAGCGAGATCGTGAACTCAACATTGTTGGGATCAAGACGCTCACATTCTGCAAGCGTCCGCGTGGTGGAACTCACTTTCATTCGCAAATCCCAAAGTTCCTGCGAGAACTGGCGCGTGCCATTTTTGCAAGTAGCTTCAGTCTCGCGATCGCCGTAAAGAAATAGAAGATCAACGTCAGAGTGGGGAAACAGCCACTTGCGCCCAAAGCCGCCGAGCGCTACCAGGGCGAAATTTCGCGGCTCGTCTTCGCCTTTGGAAATCAATTCTTTCCAGAGTTGGCTCGTTACGGTATCCACCAGAATTGTGCGGCTACGAACGGCTTTCAGCCCGTCTCCCGTAACAGCAAATTCCTGCTGTATGCGGGTAGATTCGGCGTTGTAGAGATGGCTGAGTTCGTTGCTGAGAAGGGTTGCCGTGGTCATTCAGGGATCCGGGTACCGGACGTGCCAGTCCACTGTACCCGTCCCTCAAAGCGGAACGAAATTTAAAGTATTTATGCGGCACATCACTAATACTTATCCGTGAGAGAGGCTGAACTTCCGAAATTTAAGGTGTTAAGCGCAGAAAAAAGCCGCCTGGAAAGTCGGCGGCTCGTTACACCTGGTCAAAACTCTTTGCTAATTTCTCTTTCCCGCCACTTCCAGTTGAGTATCCGCCAATCTCATCTCGGCTTCGGCGCGGGTGAAATCTTCTTCACTCTGGCCCTTGGACATATGCTCTTCCGCCCGCTGTTTGCCCGCCCTCGCTTTGTTGACATCAATCTCTTGCGGACGATCGGCATTCTCAGCCAGGATGGTGACCCGGTCGGGCAGCACTTCGGCGAAACCCCTGGCAACAACGAAGCGATGAGTTTCGCCGCCTTTGCGATAAGTCATTTCACCGACACCCAGCTCGGTGATAAGCGGGGCATGCCCAGGCAGAATGCCGAGATACCCACTCTTGCCGGGGATCTGCATTTCTTCAGCGTCGTCTTTGACCAGCATCTTCTCTGGGGTGACGATTTCTAAATGGAAAGTATCTGCCATAAACTCTACGCCGCAGTCTTCATCTTCTGGGCGGCTTCCAGCACCTCGTCAATCGTGCCCTTCATGTAAAAAGCCTGCTCAGGAATATCGTCGTACTTGCCTTCGGTAATTTCTTTGAAGCCCTTGACTGTGTCTTCGACCTTGACATAACGGCCCGGAGAACCAGTGAACTGTTCGGCGACAAAGAACGGCTGCGATAGAAATCGTTGAATCTTGCGGGCGCGTTGAACTGTGAGTTTCTGGTCTTCACTTAGTTCGTCAATCCCGAGGATCGCAATAATGTCCTGCAGATCTTTGTAAGTCTGCAAGATCCGCTTGACCGACTGTGCAACATCGTAATGTTCATCCCCAACGATGCGAGGATCAAGAATGCGCGACGTAGAGCCGAGGGGATCCACAGCGGGATAAATTCCAATCTCAGTCAGCGCACGCGAAAGCACGGTTGTTGCGTCCAAGTGAGCGAACGTAGTTGCAGGCGCCGGATCGGTCAAATCGTCGGCGGGCACGTAAATCGCCTGCACTGAAGTCACCGAACCTTTCTTGGTGGAAGTGATGCGCTCTTGCAACTCACCCATTTCCGTTGCCAAGTTTGGCTGGTATCCGACGGCGCTGGGCATACGTCCCAGCAGCGCGGATACTTCCGATCCTGCCTGCGTGAAACGGAAGATGTTGTCAATGAACAGCAGAGTGTCGGCACCTTCAACATCACGGAAATATTCCGCGACCGTGAGCCCGGTCAACGCAACACGAAGTCGCGCCCCCGGAGGTTCGGTCATCTGTCCATAAATAAGCGCGGCCTTGGAGTGCTCTGGATCGCCGGGCTTGATAACGCCGGACTCAGTCATTTCGAGCCAGAGATCGTTGCCTTCACGAGTTCGTTCTCCCACGCCGGCAAAAACTGAAAATCCGCCATGCTGTTTGGCGACGTTATTGATCAGTTCCATGATGACGACGGTTTTGCCCACACCGGCGCCACCGAACAATCCGATCTTTCCGCCTTTCAAGAAGGGCTGAATGAGATCAATAACCTTCACGCCAGTTTCAAACATCTCCGCGGATGTCGCCTGCTCGTCAAAAAGCGGAGCGGGGCGGTGGATGGGATGCCGTTCCTTGTACTGAATCGGCCCCAGCTGGTCTACGGGTTCGCCAATCACATTCATGACGCGACCCAGAGTTCCATGGCCAACGGGGACGGAAATCGGGCCGCCCTGGTCAATCGTTTTCATCCCGCGCACCATGCCTTCGGTGGCCTGCATGGCGATGCAGCGGACGCGGCCTTCTCCGAGATGCTGCTGCACTTCGAGCGTCACCTCGAGCGGCGTCGGAACGGTGAAGCCCTCGCTGACAACCTTAAGCGCCTGATAAATTGGCGGCATATTCTCCGGCGTGAATTGCACGTCCACGGCCGGGCCTGCTATCTGAACTACGTGTCCAACATTTTCTGCCATAAGATCGGTTTCGCTCTCTGAGTTATTAAATGAGTCCAACTACACGGCGGCAGCTGCGCCACTGACAATCTCAATAATCTCTTTCGTGATCTTTGCTTGCCGCGCCCGGTTCATGGCAAGGGTCAGCGAATCAATCATATCGGTCGCGTTATTGCTGGCTGCCTCCATCGCAGTCATGCGGGCGGCATGCTCGGCGGCCACTGACTCCAGCATGCCGTGAAAAACTTCGATCGCAATGTACTTCGGCAGCAAAGCTCGAAATAGCTCTTCGGGCGACTGTTCGTAAATGTAATCCACAGGAGCGGTCGCAAATTTCTCTGCGGCGGCGTCTATCTCGCTGGTGTCGGGAGCGCGCAATCCAACTCCGGCGCCGCGCGACGCCTCGATAGCCCGCTTCTTTTCCTGCAGAGACATTTCTTCGGCCTGGCGAATCTCCGCGCTGCCGATGTGTTCGATGGGAAGAATCTGCTCTACCACCAGACGCTGAGAAATCACCGACTTAAACTCGTTGTAAACGAGATAAACGGAATCAATCGCCGCTTGGCTATAGCGTTCGACGACGCTATTGGCAAGTTCAGAGGCCATGGAATACTCAATCTTGTTGAGTACTCCGACGTGTTCTCCCACCAAGGTGACGCCGTGGGCTTCGGCCGACTCCGATGTGCGTGCTTCAGCGACGGGATAGCGACGCTTCGAGAAATCGCGTCCCTTGCGTCCAATGGCCTCGATCTCCACATTGATGTCTTTTTTCGACGCGAGAAAACGCGTTGCAGCCTTCAGGATGTTGGTATTGAAGGCGCCAGCCAAGCCTTTATCGCCGGTAATGACGATCAGGAGCGCATTTTTTTCCGGACGCTGCGCGAGCAGAGGATGCCTGGGACGTCCGGTCTCAGGATCGTAAATGTCAACGCGCGAAACCAGAGACTTCAGCACGTTCGTCAACATCTGCGCATACGGGCGCGCTGCCAAAGCACGGTCTTGTGCACGACGCAGCTTGGCGGCCGAAACCATTTTCATGGCCTTGGTGATCTGCCGCGTGTTGATCACGCTGCGGATGCGCCGTCTTATGTCTAGAATGTTTGCCATTTATTTCGCTGCCACCGGTTCCCGCTGCTCGCTGCTTTTCTGCTGTTCTCTGGCGGGTTCCTTCTTCGCAACCGGAGTCTTTGGCGCCGGTTCATTTGCTTTGCGATCAGCGAGGAAAGTTTCTCTCGCCTCGCGTATCACCTTCGCCATTTCAGATTTCAAGTTGTCGTCGAGAATCTTTTTCTCCATGATCGTGTGCAGCAAGTCGGGTTTGGAATTGTCCACATACTTGTAGAGCGCCGCCTCGAAGTCGCGGACCTGATCAATCGCAAGCTCGTCTAGGAATCCGTTGGTGCCGGCGTAGATAATCAAAATCTGTTTGGAGAAGGGAATCGGAGAGAATTGCTTCTGTTTTAACACTTCGACGAGGCGCTGTCCTCGATTGAGCTGAGATTGCGTGGCTTTATCTAAGTCGCTTCCAAACTGTGCGAATGCAGCGAGTTCGCGATACTGCGCGAGATCAAGTTTCAAGCTTCCGGCAACCTGCCGCATAGCTTTGATCTGCGCGCTGCCACCGACGCGGCTTACTGAGATCCCGACGTTCACGGCGGGACGCACGCCGCTGTTAAACAAATCGGTCTCGAGAAATATCTGACCGTCCGTGATCGAAATCACGTTTGTAGGAATGTACGCAGAAACGTCGCCCGCCTGAGTTTCAATAATTGGAAGAGCGGTGAGGGAACCTCCGCCGTTCTTGTCGCTTACCTTGGCAGCGCGTTCCAACAATCGCGAGTGGAGATAAAACACATCTCCGGGATAAGCCTCGCGTCCCGGGGGGCGTCGCAGAAGCAGCGAGATTTCGCGGTAGGATGCCGCGTGCTTCGAAAGATCGTCATAAATTACCAGCGCGTGACGCTTGGTATCGCGGAAATATTCTCCCATCGCGCAGGCTGCATAGGGAGCAATGTACTGCATGGGAGCTGGCTCCGATGCTGACGCTGCTACCACAATGGTGTATTCCATCGCGCCGTAATCAGTAAGAGTCTTTACGACCTGCGCAATGGAAGAACGCTTCTGTCCTATCGCGTTGTAAATGCAGATCAGATCGTTGCCTTTATTGTTGATGATGGTATCGAGCGCTACCGCAGTCTTGCCGGTCTGGCGATCGCCGATGATCAATTCGCGCTGTCCGCGGCCCACCGGAATCATGCTGTCAATGGCTTTCAGTCCGGTGGCCATCGGTTCACGCACGGGTTGGCGGTCAATGACTCCGGGGGCGAGGCGCTCGAGGGCGATAAAGTTCTCGCTGGCGATTGGTCCTTTATCGTCAATGGGCTGGCCCAGTGCGTTCACGACGCGTCCGATCATGCCGTCGCCAACGGGCACGCTCATGATGCGTCCGGTTCGCTTTACGGGGTCACCTTCCTTGATTTCGGTGTAATCCCCCAGCAGTACCACACCGACCTGATCTTCTTCCAGGTTCATGGCGATGCCGGCCAGGTCATGAGGAAATGACAACAGTTCTCCAGCCATGACTTTGTCGAGGCCATGGACGCGGGCGATACCGTCGCCGAGCGTGATGACGGTTCCGACTTCGTCCACCGCGATCTTGGATTCGTAGTTCTCGATTTGTTGGCGGAGTAACTGTGTAATTTCGTTTGCTTTAATTTGTGCCATAAGTTCGGTTCTTGCCCTTTTAGCTTGCCGCTAGCTGTTCTCGAATGATTTCCAACTGTCCTTCGACCGAGCCGTCGTAAATCGTGCTGCCAACTCTTATGATCGCGCCCCCTAAAAGAGAGGGATTCTGCGAATACTTTGCGCGGACTTTTTTCCCGGTCAGCTTTTCGACTTTTGACTCCAGTGCGCTTTTCTCTGCATCGTTCAAGCCGCGTGTGCTAGTAATTTCCGCCTGGACAAATCCCAATCTCTGGTCGAGTTCCTTCCCAAATTCGTCAACGATAGGCCGGAGAAAATTGACCCGGTGATGGTCTATCAGTACCGCAAGAAAATTTCTGACAGGCTTCGAAATTCCCTCACGTTGCACGATCGCGTCCAGCACACCGCGTTTCTGCTCGGCTGAGATCGACGGCGTCTCCCACACTTGGCGCAATTCTTTGCTGTCTGCGACCAACCCAGCGATAGATTGGACCTCTTGCAGGGTTTTCGCAGGATCCAAATGACTATTGAATACGACATCCGCAAATGCCCGGGCGTACGTGTTAATGACCGTCGCCATATCTACTGATGGACCTTTCCGTGTGAGCCGTCACGACCACCATCGTCAGTGAGCTTTTGCGCAAAGCCGTTAATCAGGCTGTGATCGGTTGCGTCGTCAACGCGAATCTGTCTTCTCGCCAGTGCAACAGCCAGATCAGCGGCATAAGCTTTCAATTCCCGCCGTACGTTTTTGGTTGCCGCGGCAATTTCTTGCGTGGCAGACTCGACAATCTTGCGCGCATCTTCCTCGGCAGCCGCTTGGATGCGCACTTCCTCGGCTACAGCCTCTTTATCCGCGGAAACTTGCATCTGCTGAATTTCACCGCCCAGTTTAGACAGGCGCGCCTCGATGTCGGCCAGCCGGCGGTTTGCGTCTTCGCTCGCCACCCTCGCTTCAGCCATAGCCTTCTGAATCGAATTCGTGCGGTCGCGAAATACTCCCGGCAGCTTCTTCTTCAGTAAGAAAATGACCGCGCCCGCAATGATTGCGAAGTTCAGCAGCACGCTTAGCAGGTAGGCATGTTCAAGGCTTAGCCCGGTCATTCGGGCGAGCAACTTCACCGACGGAGACTGCTTGAACTGGGCGTTTTCATCCTCGCCTGCCGCCTCCCGTGAATGTTCCGCGAGCTGGCCGGCGACCTCCTGATGCGCGTCCGTCTGCATGGAAAAGGTGGTCGCAGCAAACACGCTGGACGAGGAAAATAACCCCGCATTTGGCTTGGGTGCTAGTGGTGCCGCCATCCACATCAAGGTCAGCGCCAGTAGGAAAATCAGAAGGCGGGTAATAATCATGCGAAGGATTTTCGCGTGCGACCTTTGCCTACCTGTTACAGCCCCGCTCATGGTTGCCCGCCTATCGGCGAAGATATTGTTGCTGGCCCGCGTGACGGACGCAGAACCGTGCGGATGATCTCCTGCGCGAGGCTAGAGCTCTCAACCTCAAGAGCTTTTCGCGCCTCGACTTTATCGGCTTCGATTGCTGTTCGCGCTTCTCTCACCTGGACTTGAGACTTAGATCGTGCCTCATTCAACGCAGCCGTTCGGGCTTGCAAAGCAATCTGGCGACGCGCTTCCTGCGCTTTGAACACGGAGAGGCGAGCCTCCCGCAACTTTTGCTCGTATTCCGCGGTTCGTGCCTCCGCGGCGGCGATATCTGCACGGGCCTTATCAATCGCGCCTTGCGTTTTCTCGTGACGGTCGCCCAACACCTTCAAAAGCGGCTTGTGGACCAAGATCGTGTATAGAACGTAAAGCAAAATAATGAAGACAACAGTCGGGACCGATCCGAGCAGTAATCCGCATACTTGTCTGAGCGTCTCATCCATATGTGTTGTGCTGGTTACGGACCGGTCTAAAGGCTAGAAGACCAATAAACTTAACATCTTAGAATACCACTGTCAACGTGTAGGCGAGGCCGAATTCAGGACTTTTTGGTAATATTTTTCCTCGTTCACGAACTCTTTGCAGGGTGAGAATTTGCCGTCAAATGCCCAATTTTCTTGACTTCTGCGCGTGCGGGTCTAGCATAAAGCTATCACCTCCGATCCAATCCGGATCGAATAGGCCGACAGCCAAGGAAAGTCACCGCTTCCTGGCTGGCGGCCGTTTTAATTTCCAGCCGCCGAGCGCGAGTTAAGGGATTAGCCACTTTCCGACCTTCCTCACCACCGATTCCGGCGCTTCTACTTCCAACTCCACCAGCCCATCTTTATAGCTACGCGAGTAAATTCGGGAGCGCCCTTCGAGCAGCGCCAGCATCTTCCCTTGATCTTGCGGTACGCGAAGTATCACTCGACTGAGCGGATCCTCTGACAGCATTCCATCCACTCGTTCGAGCAGGGTAGTGATGCCGATGCCCATCGTGGCGGAAATATGTACGCTGATTCCATCGTCGCGCAAACTCTCGCGTTGCGTTGGCAAAAGCAGGTCAATTTTATTCATTACCCGCAGGCGCGGTTTGTCCGCTACCTCGAGTTCTTTGAGCACGCGATCCACCTGCGCATCCTGCTCCACGGAAAGCGGGCTGCTGGCGTCGGAAACCTGCAGTACGAGTGCCGCCCGTTGCACCTCTTCCAGCGTGGCACGAAACGCTGAGACCAGAGTATGCGGAAGGTTGCGGATAAAGCCTACCGTGTCAGACAGCAGCACCTGGCGTTTCGAAGGCAGAGTCACTGCGCGAATAGTCGGATCGAGCGTGGCAAACATTCTCGAGGATTCCAACACCGAAGCTTTTGTCAGGACATTAAAAAGCGTGGATTTTCCGGCATTGGTATATCCCACCAGAGCGATGGTCGCGACCGGCAGGGACTCGCGCCTCTGCCGCTGTTGCGCGCGAACACGGCGCACGTTTTCAATTTGCTCCTTGACGTGGCGGATGCGACGGTAGATTTTGCGGCGATCGGTTTCGAGCTGGGTTTCGCCCGGGCCTCGAGTACCGATTCCGCCTCCGAGCTGAGACATTTCTATCCCGCGCCCGCCCAAGCGAGGAAGCATATAGTTCAGCTGCGCCAGCTCCACCTGGAGTTGACCTTCGCGAGTGCGTGCGTGCTTGGCGAAAATGTCGAGTATCAGTTGGGTGCGATCAATCACCCTGATGTTGACAACTCTTTCTATATTTCGTTGCTGGGAGGCAGTGAGGTCGTGATCAAAAAGCAGCAAGTCCGCAGAGGCTGAGGCCGCTGCGCCCGCGATCTCTTCCAACTTACCTTTGCCAATGAGAGTTGCTGGGTCAGGTTTGTCGCGATGCTGTAAAAATTCTCCCACGACTTCAGCGCCCGCGCTGGCAGCCAGCGATCGGAGTTCGTCCAATGATTCTTCCGCACTAAACTCCGGTATGGAGGGCGCTTTCGAAATGACGCTTTCAGCGCTGTCACGCGCCGCCATGGCCCCGCTGGTGAGAGAAGACTTACCACTCTGCGATGTGGCACGCGGGCGGGCGCGCCAGTGCATACCAATCAAGAAGGCGCGTTCACGAGTAGCCGCTTCAGGGCCTTTCGGACGCGATTGGCTGCCCTTCCTCTTAGAAGCCTTGTTGGAAGAAGCTCTGGAATTAGCGCCAGGCAATAAAGAGACCTATCCTTCGGTGCCAGAGGCAGTAGTTTGGATCGCATCCGGCGAGCTGATTGATGACACTTTTTCCGGCTGAGAGTGGAGCGATTTTCCCATGGCAACTGTGGAGATCGCATGCTTGAAAATCAATTGTTCCTGATTATTGGTTTCCAGAATCACCGAATATTTATCGAACGAGCGAATGCGTCCGGTAAGTTTGACGCCGCTTAAAAGATAAATCGTTATATTAGTGCGTTCTTTACGGGCGGTATTCAGGAAGGACTCTTGAATGTTCTGTGCCAGCTTGCTTTCCATAAACCGTCTCCTTGACGAGGTCAGACCATCGAGCTTTCAGGAATTCGTGAGACTTATGTGTCCCTTGCAAACCAATAACCGTACGACAACCGGGTCAATCCGTACGATACGGCCTCGCTAGCCACTTTTCAACTTCTCTCCCGCCGCAGTTGACTTCCGTTGTAAAATCGGACGCTTCTCTGGAAAACAGACCGGCTGTATCCAACGAACCGGGAGAGTAGTAAAGAAAAATGCCGAGCCAAGTCCTTTACGCCGCACTTCTATCGCCTCACGTCATTCTGCCGAATGACTTCATGACGAATTTCCAAATGGCGTTGCGTCTGATCCACTTCTTGGCAGGAATTACTTGGATTGGACTGCTGTATTTTTTCAATCTCGTCAACGTTCCATTCATGAAGGAGATTGATCCCACCACGAAGGGCAAGGTCTTTCCTATCCTGATGACCCGCGCCCTCGGGTTGTTTCGATGGAGTGCGTTGGTTACGGTTCTCGCAGGTTTTCTCTATTGGGGAGCGATTGTTGGCGTGGATGCCCACAACGGCGGCGGTTCATCAGGGACCGCGATGGCGAGTTTCTTTGGCATCTGGACCGTGGTGTGGGCCATCCTCTACGCACTGCTGATTCCCGGCAAAGGGATACTAAATAGAGGTCCCGTGCTTGCCCTAATCGTCACCGTGGTAGTGGTTGTTGCCTCCGGTCTCTTTTTACGCCTCAATGATCACGGGTGGGAGAGTAATCGGATGCTCTCCATTGGTATCGGAGGCGGCTTGGGATGGGTCATGCTGCTGAATGTTTGGGGCGTGATTTGGCGGATACAGAAACGCATCATTCAATGGACGCGCGAAAACGCGACCAATGGAACTCCGATTCCAGAAAAAGCTGGAAGCATGGGGCGTATGGCCTTTCTCTCGTCGCGAATGAACGCATTTCTTTCCATCCCGTTGTTGTTTTTCATGGGAGCTGCCAGCCATTACCCGATGTTTGGAAGATAAACTCGGGATAGAACGAAACAGCAGGTCCCTTCACTCCCCATGATTCGCTTCGCGAATCAATGACTCGGTCGGGATGACAGAGGTTATGCGATTATGCTGAGCGCGAGCAGATTACTCTAGCTAACGCTGTCATCCCGAGCGGAGCACCAGGCATCGCATGAATGCCTGTGAGGAGTCGAGGGACCTGCCTCTATCTCGGCCCACAACGATGGTTTACTCTCCGCCAGAAGGACTGTCCGCGAACGCCATTTTTAAACGAGCAATGGCGGCGTTCAATCAGGCAGACTTCTTCGAAGCCCATGAACTTTTCGAAGACCTGTGGCGAGTTGCGCCCGAAGCCGAGAGGCTTTTTCTACAAGGGTTAGTCCAGATTGCTGTTGCCTTTCACCACGAGAGCCTTGGCAATCGGACCGGCGCCGAATCGGTGATGAAGCGCGCGCTGCGAAACCTATCCGGCTATCCCGACCAGTTTGCTGGAATTCGATTAAGTGCTCTGCGAAAGTCCCTGCAAGAATGGACGCAGTCGTTTGTCCATGGTACGCGGACTCCTTCCTTGCCACAGTTAAGCGCCTCCAAAGCCGTCAGGACGTGTTCCGGAAAACCGGGAAATCAAAAATCCCGGTGAAGGCAGCGCCAGATTTGCTGGTAAAATCGCAGCCGCGTGACGGCATCCCAAAAGGCGGCAAAAAAATCACACGGGACTTTAACCCGAAAATCCGCAAGCCCCAAATTGGACGCGGTGCCACTTCTCGATTTACATCGCCAGTATCAGAGCATCCGAAATGAAGTTTTGGCGGCGGTCGAACGCGTATGTTCTTCGCAGAAATTTATTCTGGGCCCAGAAGCGGAGGCCTTAGAACGAGAGATCGCTACATTTACCGGCGCAGCAGCCGGTGTCGCGTGCGCCTCTGGCACGGATGCTTTATGGCTTGCACTCCTCGCCGCCGGCGTCGGCTCGGGCGATTCCGTCATCACAACCGCCTTCAGCTTTTTTGCTTCGGCAAGCGCCATCGTGCGTGCCGGAGCGCGTCCGGTGTTTGTTGATGTCGAGCCCAGTACTCTGAACATAGACCCTGTCCTGGTCAGGGAAGGGCTTCGCTATGGGAGAGCCCACAAAGTTCGCGCGCTATTACCGGTGCACCTCTATGGCCAGTGCGCTGACATGGATCAACTACAAATGATCGCCGATGAGTTTCATCTACAGATCATCGAAGATGCCGCACAGGCGATCGGCGCGGGATGGGAAAATCGTCGCGCTGGATCATTGGGACGGGCCGCCGCATTCAGTTTTTATCCAAGCAAAAATTTAAGTGCCTACGGCGACGCTGGACTCGTCACTACGAACGATCTCGACCTGGCGGAGCACTTACGCCGCCTGCGCAATCACGGAAGCTCCCGCCGCTATCATCATGAAGAATTGGGATGGAACTCTCGCCTGGATGAAATCCAAGCTGCCATTCTGCGCGTCAAACTGACGCATCTTGAAGATTGGAACCGTAGGCGACGCGAGCACGCCGATCGTTATAATCGGCTGCTATCCGAGTCAGGACTACTCGGGCAGGGAGGTGTGTCGCCGATCAATCCGGTAGAAATCTCCCCACAGGCACTCTCGGCATCTCATCAATATGTTGTGCGGGCCGCGCGACGAGATGAATTGAGAAAGTTTCTGACAGATCGCAAGATTGGGACAGAAATTTATTATCCTGTCCCGCTTCATTTGCAACCCAGCTTTTCCTATCTCGGATATCGAGAGGGAGATCTGCCGGAATCTGAACGAGCGGCGCACGAAGTTCTCGCACTTCCAATGTTTCCTGAATTGCAAGAGGAAGAGCAGCGCTGGGTGGTGGAGAACATCGCCGATTTTTACTCCTGAAGTTAAGCGTGATTTCCGCGAGTCCGCTGCTTCGGGAGGTCTTTCTGTTCTCCGGGCGGAAGTACGCGCCGGACGATGGGAGTGTTCAGCTTGTACTTTCGCTCGGTAATGTTTCCCGTGTCATCTTTCACATGCACGACGAAAACCGGCAACGTTCCTTCTTTATCGAAGTTTTCCCGGGAAACCGTAACTGGCAGAACGCCATTTAATTTGCGCTCTCGATAAGCGGTCTCATATCGGTGTCGCCGCACGTTCCATGTGAAGACCCGCACCTGATCAAAGTCAAAAGGTATTCCATCTTTCGGCTGAGTGAACAGGACAAGATATTGAGAGATGTTTTTGTCGCCGTCGTTCACTTGGTTTAGCACAAATGACGCGACCATGCGCTGGCCCTCCGCATATTGAGCAATCTCGATCGGCACATCGAGATCCACCATCCTGGAAAGGATCCAACCCACGTGCTGCTGAGAATCGCGCACCAGCCACCAATCCTCTAAAGGGACCGCCGCCACTTTGGCAGATTTGCTCGCGCCCGGCTTTGCGCTTGCATTACTTGTCGTCTTCTCGGTGGAGGCGCGCCTCAGCAATGAAACTTTTGAGCCTTCATTCAATTGGTAAAGGTGATCAGTGTCCCTGCCAGGATCGAGATGCAGGTTACTTTCGTTGTGGGTGATGCCCGCCGCCTGTACTGGAGATTTCTGTTCGTCTAGCGCCAATTTCTGGAATTGGTCAAAGATGTCTTGAGTGACTAAATTGCGTTGTTCCACCCACCCCTCGGCGCCACTCGAGGTTCGGACTCGGGCGAAGCGCCGTTCCCGTTCCAATATCTCGACGCGCTCGCCATTCTTTGCAACTCCACTCTTTTCGTAAACGGCAGCCAGATGGTCGCGAAGAATCACTTGGGCGGCGGAAACGTAAGCAAACTCCTGCGCGCCGTGGCGGCCATGCCTGCAGCCGATCAAGAGCACGGCGGCCAACAAGCATGCCGATAATGCCAAGGGCGCAATTTGTGAGGGTAATCTCAGCAAGTCAACACTATAGCGTAGGACGTCGGAACAGAATTCGAGGACGGTTAACCGATGAATTACCCACGAGGGGGTGAACTTCCCACAAGGGAAACTCCTGCCAAGCTTTTAAAATCCGTCACGGATTGACCGTAAGCCCAGTCTGTCCCGTAATGTTTCCGGACGTCGCACTAATCGTGGTTGTCTGGGCCGATCCGACAGAGGGTGCAGCTGTGAAGAGTCCTGAGCTGTTTATTGTCCCGGCGTTGGAATTTGACGAATTCCATTGCGCACTCGACGTAATGTCGTGCGTCATACCGTCCGACGTCGTTGCAATGGCTGTGAATTGCACCGTGGTGCCTTGCAGCGTGCTGCTATTGGTTGGACTGACTGCTATGCGAGTGATGTTGCCCAGCGAGACGGTTAGCGTGGTGGTACCGGTGACCGTTCCGGAGGCCGCGCTTAGCTGTGCTGTCCCTACCGAAATCCCAGTTACTAATCCGGACGTGCTGATGCTGGCTACGGTGGGAGTAGCGCTGCTCCAAAACAAGTTGGAACTCAACGTCTTCGTTGTGCCGTCGTTGTAAGTTCCGGTCGCCGTCATCTGTAGGGTGTTCCCCTGCTGAATCGTGGGTGTGGGAGGCCCAATGGTAACTGACGTGAGGGTTGGATTTACGAAAAACCCGGTGCATCCGGCACCGAAAGCCAGCATTAGAAGCATCGCAAAGGCGGCTAGGATCTTAATATTGCGCGTATTGCTTGGCATAGGAGGAAGTCCGCAGACGAACTCTCAATGATCATCTGTGTGCCACGTACGAGGGAATTGTAGCAGACGATATTCGCTTGTCGCGCTCAGCAGTACATCCTCACTAGTTAATTTTTTGCTCTTAAATAATTTAACTACGCTAGTCAATTCCTACGTTTCTTCGGCCAGCACGGTCGAAGTTTCTTATTGCACTTTCGGCGACTTTTCATCTGCGGCCTTTTCTTCGTCCGCATGGATGTCGCCGTCTTCATCGGCATAAAACGACCGGTGTTCAGCGTCGAGCTGCTTAGGCGTCATGGTGAGTTGATACCCGTCTTTGCTCTGGCGAAAAGTGACAGTGTAATCTCCGCGATCAGTTGCAGTCATACGGCGAGTGAACGATCCCGTATGCACCAGTTCAGAAAGTGACTTGGCATATTTGCCATTCTTTTTGTTGTACTGCTTTTCAGCGCGGATCACGGTGCGCATGTAACCCAGAGCTTTACCTTCCGATTCCGAGCGCGCTGGATCCCCCTTAAACTTAGGCTGATAAGGAGTCTGCCCCGAAAGCGCCAAGCTTGCTGCCAAGAGAACCGCCACAATCCAGGCCGAACTGAATGCCAATTTCGTCATCTTCCCTCATTCCTTTCAATGAATTCCAACCAAGCCCATTGTATGTTACTGCGGTAATTGCAGAACCGTTACTTTGCTTTGGATATAGCGCGGTTGCCGTTATGCTAGCGACATCTTTCGAGTAAGGAACCGCATGAAAGCTGCAATGGCAAGAAAACCGCTCATCCGTATTGCCGTGGTGGAAAGTGATCCACTGCGGTTTGTTGGATTTCGCGCCCTGTTCGATTCCGAATCTGATTTCGAACTCGTATCGGCCTCGCTCCCTGAAATTGGCACACTGGAGAACATTGACCTGGTGCTGCTCGGTAACCGTAGCGGGCAGAACCTGTTCGACACCATGGCCAGTCTAAAAGCGACACGCCCAGACCTTCGCATCATCGTCACGGGCTCGGGCGTAGACGAGGAAACGATCCTCAAGGCCATCGCCGCCGGCGCTAAAGGCTATGTTGACGAAGCTGCCTCACCAGCCGAATTCGTGCAGGCGATCCGAATTGTCAGCAAAGGTTCCGTATGGGCCCCACGTCACGTGCTTTCCATGTTCATTGAACGCGTCAGCTCTTCTCCTGGACGCATCTTTCCAGCGGGACGGGTAACTTTCACCGACCGCGAAAAAGAAGTACTGGAAATGCTCGTTGTGGGCCGCTCGAACAAGGAAATTGGATCTGCTCTTGGCATTGAGGAACGTACGGTAAAAGCTCACGTGGCAAAGTTGATGCGTAAAGTGGGGGTTCAGAACAGGATTGCGCTTTCAGTGCACGCCATCACGCATTCGCTGGTCATCGCAAAGTAGTCAAGCGTTTCCATGGTTACTTTAGGACAGTGTCCTGCGTAATCTTGCCGGTTTTCGGTTCCAAACGCATACTCCATTCACCTACCACAGAACCTGGGAGATGGGGTTGGGAGCAGAGATTTAGGGTCACTGCTGCCAACCCCACATTTTTTGCCCCGCGTTGTGTTGCCACACAAATATTCATCCAGAGTTCCGGCGACGACGAATGAATCCTTGCCCCACTTCAAACCAATACATAGGTTCTTCGCTACGCTCAGAATGACAGCATGAGGGTTTGGAACGGTAAGCAGTTGGATACCTGCCTCACGCTTTTTCACATCAGCCGGCATCCTAAGTCTTAGACTCAGTTGTCTCTAAAATTCAGGAACTGCGAGAAAGCTGGAAAAATGAAAAAGCTTTTGCTCCTCTGCATGGTTGCGGTGTTGTGCACGTCTGGCTTTGCCATCGAAGAAGAGGAACAAAACAGCGCCCAGGACCGGATCAAGGCAGCTGCTAATGTCCTCAACGAGATTCAAGGAACACCAGATCGCGGCATTCCAGACGAAGTGCTGGGCGCGGCGGAATGCGTCGCGGTAGTTCCTTCCATGTTTAAGGGCGGTTTTATCGTGGGCGCTCGCTATGGACGCGGCGTCGCAAGCTGCCGCTTAGGGAAAGGTTGGAGCTCCCCGGCATTCTTCAGTCTCCAAGGTGGCAGCTTTGGATTCCAAATCGGAGGGCAGGCCGTTGACCTCGTCATGCTGGTCATGAACCGCCAGGGAATGGCCAACCTGCTGTCGAGTAAGTTCAAGCTAGGCGCGGACGCCAGCGTTGCTGCCGGGCCAGTGGGCCGCCACGCGGCTGCCGATACCGATTGGAAGATGCGGGCCCAAGTGCTCAGCTATTCGCGCGCGCGGGGCGCATTTGCCGGTGTGGAGTTAAATGGTGCGGCCATCCGGCAGGACCGTGACGGCACTCGATTGTTCTACGGGCACAGCGTTCCGTTCGAGACCTCGTTGGCGACCGTAGACTCTTCGCAATCCGCGTATCCCTTTTTGCAATCCTTATCGAAATGGGCGAAGGCGGCCAGCCGATAGATTTACGCAGAGGAGCGCAGGTCGGCAACGCGCTCCATTTGCTTTCTGGCTTTACTTTCTGCATACGACCCCGCATCCAATTTGACAGTGCATTTTGCCCCTGCTAGTGTCCCGTTTTCTCTGAAGATGCGGCAAAGACTTGAGTACGCGCTGGCGCGGTTGATCGTCAAGAGTATCGGAGCGTTACCCCGTCCACTCGCGCGGGCTGCGGCAATCGCTCTTGCGTGGAAAGTTTATTGCCTCCATGTTCGTTTGCGCCGCGTCGGAATGAGAAATCTGGAATTGGCGTTCCCAGAAAAAACTCAGCGGGAGCGCGCCCGAATCCTTCGCGGTGTTTTTACCTCCCTGGGACGGCAGTTGGCTGAAATTTGTCTTTTTCCCAAGTACACCCGCGAAAACGTCAGCGACGTGGTGGTCTACGACGGATTCGAGAATTTCGAGCAGGCCCTGGCGCGTGGAAAAGGCGTTCTATTTCTCACCGCCCACATCGGAGGATGGGAGCTATCCGCTTTCGCTCATTCGTTATACGGGCATCCACTCAAGGTAGTGATGCGTTCTCTTGATAATCCATATCTTGATCGTCTGACACGGCAGTACCGCACTGCTCATGGGAACGAGATGCTCGATAAGGACGAATTTGGACGCGCGCTGCTCTCGGCCATGAAAGCTGGTGAAACCGTTGGAATTTTGATGGACACCAACATGACTCCTCCGCAGGGAGTGTTCGTAGATTTTTTTGGGATTCAAGCCTGTACCGCGAGCGGTCTCGCAAAAATTGCCTTGCACACAGACGCTGCGGTAGTACCGGGATTTACATTCTGGGACGCGGAATTGAAAAAATACCGCCTTCGTTTCGATCCTGTATTGACCTTATCGCGCAGTGGAAATGACGCCGTGGACGTTGTAGCCAACACCGCGCTATTCACCAAAGTCATAGAGGATTACGTTCGCCGTTATCCGGATCAGTGGCTATGGGTGCACCGCAGATGGAAGACGCGTCCAGAAGGGCAAGGGGGTCTGTCTTGAGGGAGATGCTTTTAGGCCGACGAGGGCTGGCCCGCCTTTACGTTTTTTGTGAAGGTTGGAGGGGACCGAGATGGTGGTCACGGGTAAGGTGCCTTTGTGTCTTTCGGGGAAGAAGGGGCGCGCAAATCACTCAGTAGGGCGAGGCCGAAATGAAATCCCACCGCAGGTCGCATCAATTCCCACCTTTGCCGCAAACCACAAAGACGGGCCAGCCACCTCAATTGTTATCGTCTGGTTCATCAAACGATATATTTGCCATTTTCTTATCGTTTCTATCAATACACTCTTTGTAGATCCATACCCCAGAAAATGTCTGGAGAACAGAATCCAGGGCTTTTGCTACGGTAACCGCGTGCAGTTGACCTTTAAGAATTCGCCCAAAAGTATTTTGTTTCCTCCCCGTTAGCTTGACATACATTGTCGGAATAAGAAGGATGTTGTGTTCATTCGAGAAGGTTCGGACTTGAGTCCCGACAATCGTGTTAAGCGCTTGGTTCGGATCGGATTCGTCATGAAAGCTGACATCTATTTTGAAATCCAGAAGATCACGGCTTACATCAGAACTGACAACGCGAATCAGTCCGCTAGGGGTCTCCATAAGTGACAACCTTGGCTCAGAGGCAAGCACCTTTCGCAAGGTTGTGAGTGAAGTTATACCGCTTTGGGGAACAGTCAGTTTAAAAGAATCCCGGATTCCAGCCATACCATAAGAGTTGCAAGTCCCCCTGTACGCCACAGAACCGGAACGACGGGCCTGAATTAGCGCGGAACTAACCATTCGTCCTAGCTCAGGATGAGGTGCCACATCGTCCCCAAGGTTTCGTTGGCAGCTGGATAAAACAAGAAGAGTAATCACTAGCGTGTTCAAGATTGAAGTCATGAAAGGGTTGACCTTGAGGGAACGATGAAGATTGCCGCTGTGTTCACTACCCCATTCGTCATACTTAGGTACTGTTGGTCGTATCGCACGTTTCTCATGACTTATTTATGTAAAACGTGGGCCAGTCACCGTCTGGCCAATCGAGCGGTTGAAGTCAAAACCAGTCGCTGCGATAGGCAATCCACCAGCTCGCAAATCCGATGGGGATGGTCGCCCCAAGCGCCCACCAGAGTGGCAATATAAAGTCTGCAACTAAACCAAGCAGCGTGAAGCTAATCCAGAAAATCCTTCGTTCCATGCTGCCATTTTAGTCTCACTATTTCTTTCCGGTTTTCTTTCAATGAACAAAAGTATAGAAAAGAGTCCCATGAAGAGATTGCTGAGACAGGTTGCGGAGTTTATAGACGCACGCGTAGTTGGCAATCCCGACGCAGAAGTGTCCGGAGTTGCCAGCGTGAATTCCGCTGCTTCCAACGATCTAATTTTTTGCGAGGACCGGAACAACTTGCAGGAGGCTTCGAGTTCGGGCGCCGCTGCCATCATTGTCGGGCGGGACGCCGCTGAGGTCCCTCCAAGAGAGCAGGGCTCGAAGCCTCTATTAATCTCCTTACAACCCAAACTCGCCTTTGCCCGCGCCGCAAGATTTATTTTGTCGGTTTCCGAAGGCCAGGGAGAAATTCACCCCAGTGCGGTCGTCCATCCCGGCGCACGCTTACAGAAGAATGTCGGACTCGACGAGCAGGTGATCATCAAAGAAAATGTAGAGATCGGGGAAGGCACTCGCGTCGGTGCAGGTTGCGTCATCGCAGCAGGAGTGATTATCGGGAATGATTGCGTGCTGCATCCTCGTGTCACAATCTATGCGGGTGCGAGACTTGGCGACCGCGTGATCGTCCATTCGGGTGCGGTATTGGGCTGTGATGGTTTTGGGTACGTTCTCGATCCGCAGAGCGGCCGCTATGAAAAGTTCCCGCAGATAGGCAGACTAGAAATAGCAGACGACGCTGAAATCGGCGCCAATACTACGATTGATCGAGGCGCTCTCGAAGTCACGCGCATCGGGCGCGGAACTAAAATTGATAACCTAGTACATATTGGGCACAACTGCCAGATTGGCGAAAACGTCGTCATCGCCGCGCAAACTGGGTTGTCCGGGAGCATCGTGGTCGAAGACAATGCCGTCCTAGGCGGTCAGGTGGGTATTGGCGAGCATGCTCGCATCGGAGAAGGCGTTATGTTAGGTGGACAGAGCGGTGTATTGCCGCAAAAAGTGCTTCGCGGCAAGGGCGTTGCATTCTGGGGAACTCCGGCGCGCCCGCTGCGTGAGTATCTGCGCAGTCTCGCCGCCCTGGGTCGCTTGGCCAAGAAAAAGTCTAGAGAAGAATAATGGCAGTCGTAGTTATTGGCGGACACTCCCGCGACTTGGGCAAGACCAGCGTGGTGGCCGGATTGATCGCGGCTCTTCCTGAATTCGAGTGGAATGCATTCAAGATCACTCAGTACGGTCACGGCATTTGCTCAAAGGATGGCGCCTCATGCCATTGCGCCAGCGATGACCACACCTGGGCAATCTCGCAGGAGAGCGACCGCACGGGAGGGACTGACACTTCGCGTTTTCTGCTGGCCGGCGCCGATCGGGTGTGGTGGGTCAGGACTGAGCAAGGGCGGCTAGCGGAAGCCATGCCGGCCATCCGCCGCCGATTGGATGAATCCAGGAATGCCATTCTCGAATCCAACAGTGTCCTGAAGTTCATTCGTCCAGATCTTTATCTCACTATCCTTGATCAGGCAACTGCAGACTTCAAGCGCTCGGCACAGGAATTCCTCGATCGTGCCGATGCCGTAATAATCCATCAGCAGAAGTTTTCCGACTCAACTGCTAGTGCCTGGAAGGGAGTTTCGCTGAAACCTGTTCGAGGGTGTCCGCAATTTGCTATCGAGCCTCCGCAATATGTCACCCCTGAGTTGGTGAATTTTGTGCGCCAGAAGCTGACCGCAAGCAACCGAGTTTCCCAGGAATAAGCAAACACACGAAACGCAGTCGTATCCTTTGCTATTCTTTCCTCAATGCAAATTCACAGAAGTGCGTGGCTGTTTGTCCTGCTGTCAGCGGGATTGCAGATCGCGATATTTCCACTGCCTAATCTTTACGTCCTTGGCTGGGTTTCAATCGCACCGCTTCTGATAGCTTTGTTGCGCGCCCGCGTCCCCGACACTCTGCAACTCAGCGAGGGAATCAAACTGCTCCCAGCGCGTCCGTGGCAGGCATTTCTGCTGGCTTATGCTTGCGGAGTTTTGTGGTATGCCGGAACTTGCTATTGGATATTCAACACCATGCGTCAATACGGCGGCGTGAATACTCCAGCGGCAGTTGGAATCTTGATTTTGTTTTGCCTATATCTCGCGATTTATCACGGCCTATTCGGACTCATCGTAAGTTTGCTCGCTGACAACAATCCATTTAGCCGCCGAGCGCTCCTGTTGTCGCCAGTGCTATGGGTGGCAGTCGAGCTCTCCCGCACTCGCGTGACGGGATTTCCCTGGGATCTGCTCGGAACGACGCAGGTGGATAACATTCCACTCGCGCGCCTGGCTACGGTCACTGGAGTGTATGGGCTGTCGTTCGAAATCATGGTGGTAAATGCAGCCTTTGCTGCGGTCTACCTGATTCGGCGGCAGCACCGCCAGCCACTTCTTATCGCGTCAATTTGCGCTGCGATCGTGTTGCAGGCGGGACGCCTGATTCCCGCGCCTGTGGCTCTTCCGGACCATAGCGCTCTCCTCGTGCAGGCGAACATTCCCATTCTCGAGAGCTCCGATTGGACGACGCAATACTTCACCGACACGCTGCGCGACTTAAGCTCGATCAGTCTGCATCCGCCGAGCGAAGCGCGGCCAGGTAGCGACTCGACTTCACGCCAAATTCATCCCGACCTCATCGTATGGCCCGAGTCCCCGGCGCCGTTTTATTCGAGCGACGCAATTTTCCGCAATGCCGTGAGCGATGTAGCTCGCGCCAGTCACACCTGGGTTTTGGCAGGCAGTCTAGGCGTTCGCAACGCCAGCACGACTCTGCAACAGCCCAGCGAACTCTATAATTCTGGCAGTTTGGTCAGTCAAAATGGGGAGTGGGTCTCTCGCTACGACAAGATTCATCTCGTTCCTTTCGGTGAGTACGTTCCATTCAAGCCTCTATTTTCCTTCGCGGGAGGACTCACTAAAGAGGTGGGTGACTTTTCACGAGGTTCATCACGAGCGCCGCTTGACGCGGGAGGTACGAAGCTGGGGACGTTTATCTGCTACGAATCAATCTTCCCCGATGAAATTCGTCAACTCGCGGCAAACGGGGCCCAGGTTTTCGTGAATATTTCGAACGATGGTTGGTACGGGGACAGTGGAGCCTACGCTCAGCATCTCAAGCAGGCTCGCATGCGCGCAGTTGAAAACGCTCGCTGGCTCCTGCGTGATACCAATACCGGGGTCACCGCTTCTATAGATCCTTACGGGAGGGTAGTGGCAACTATCCCGCGAAAAATTCGCAGTGCGCTGACGGCTCCCTACGGGATCTCCGGCGTCATCACTTTCTACACTCGCCACGGAGATTGGTTTGCTTACCTGTGTGCGATAATTTCTGTGGGGGCGCTCCTTATGCGCCTCCGTCCGCAACCGAGGCAGCGATCGTCATGAACATAGAGTTTGAGCAGGAATATTCAGCATTAAAGCAAAAAGCCCGCG
Organism: Acidobacteriota bacterium; assembly: GCA_030775785.1. GTDB lineage: Bacteria > Acidobacteriota > Terriglobia > Terriglobales > Acidobacteriaceae > JALYIM01. Next base: position 3,458 of record JALYIM010000289.1, on the reverse strand, counting down.
AACTTCGGGAGTATCTTTGACGCAGGAAAACTGCGTCCGCAACTAGCTGAAATCGAGAAGCAAGCCGCCGATCCGGTACTCTGGTCGAACCCCCAAAAATCTCAGCAAGTCATGCGCGAGAAAAAGCGCCTGGAAGCTCTGTTGTCCACCGAGGCCGAACTCGTCCGGCATGACGAAGATATCTCCGCATACTTTGAGCTCGGAAAAGAAGGCGAAGAAGTTGACGCCGACCTACGCCGCGAGATGGATTCGCTAGAAGAGCTGGTGGATCGCCTCGAAACCGAGACGCTGTTATCCGGCGAAAACGATCATCTCAATGCCATCGTTACGATTCATCCGGGAGCGGGAGGTACGGAATCGCAGGACTGGGCCGACATGCTGCTGCGGATGTACTTGCGCTGGGCAGAGCGCCAAAAATTCGAGACCGTGCTCTACGATTACCAGCCGGGCGAAGAAGCGGGTATCAAATCAGCGACTTTCGCGGTGAATGGCGAATACGCGTTCGGATTGCTGACCAGCGAGATAGGTGTGCACCGCCTGGTGCGAATTTCTCCTTTCGATCAGGCAAAGCGGCGGCACACGTCTTTTGCCAGCGTGTATGTTTCTCCAGAAATTGACGACACCATAGAAGTCGTGATCAAGCCCGAAGATTTGCGTATTGACACATATCGCTCGAGCGGCAAAGGCGGACAGCACGTGAATACCACCGACTCCGCGGTGCGCATCACCCACATTCCGACAGGCCTGGTGGCGGCCTGCCAGAACGAGCGCTCGCAGCACAAGAACAAAGAGCGTGCCATGAGTATGCTGCGCTCGAAAATTTACGAGAGTGAACTGGAAAAGAAGCGGGCCGCCTCTAAGAAGATTGAAGACTCAAAGCTCGACATAGATTTCGGATCGCAAATCCGCTCTTATGTTCTGCAGCCTTATCGCCTCATCAAAGATCACCGCACGAAGATGGAGGTCGGTGACGTTGATCGTGTGATTGATGGCGATCTCCAGCCGTTCATCCGCGCCTATCTACAAATGCGCCGGGCCGAAAAGTAATAAAGACTTGCGACGCCTGTGCAGAATTCCTGAAGGAATTTTAAGGAATCAATTTGGGAAACGATTCCGTGGAAGGCTAGGCTTGTGGCTCTGATAGTATCGGTTTTGTTCGAGCAGATTTGCCATAACCAAAGTGAGTCTGCCGTCCGGCGCACTACGATACGAAATGAGAGCATCTAACCGGCAAGCCAAGAATCGAGCGGCGAAGTTTGCGCCGCAGCCCGAGGCTTCCAAATAATGCCGCGCATGATTGATCTCATCCGCGCTTCTGCGGTTCCCGCGAATCTGATGCAGTCGGCCGCGCGCGGGTCGCTTTCCATTCCATCCGACGAAATGCTGGAGATCCTAGTTTATCTTGCCACCGAAAACAAAGTTTTTGGCGAGCAAGCCAGCCTGACCCTGGCTGGATGGGATGAAAAAGTTTGCCGCGCAGCCGCGATAAATCCCGCAACCCCGAGCGCAGTGCTTTCATACTTGGTTGATCCGCGAAATTTTCGTCCTGCACTTTTACAGGCCGTGGTACACAACCCGGCGGTTTCAGAAGCCGCATTGGCCAAGCTCGCTACTTCCGTCTCGCGCGACCAGGTGGAGACGTTTCTTTCGAGCCAACGTGTACGTCGCTCTTCAACGATCTTGTCTGCGCTGAGCGCCAATCCGAACTTAACCGGAATTCAGGGGGCAAATATTGCCGAGGCGATCTCCGCCAGCACCGCTAAGGACAAGGAATCGCCCGCAGAGGAGCCTGCGGTGCTTCCGCAAAAGTCGAAGGATGCGCCCCCCGCCGACCCGATTCCAGCTAAGGAAGCTGTTGCGGATGAACAAGCCGTGGCAACGCCGCCGGCAGTTGAAGCTTCAACTGCATCCGAAAGTGAAAAGGAAGACGACAAAATCGGAGACGAAGAATTAGCTGCCTACCTCGCAGAGCATGCCGCTGAAATCGCGTCGGAGGGGAGTAAACCTTTCCAGCCGCTGGGCGGGACACATGATGAATTCTCCATGGAGGCGACGCCAGCGAAAGAGGAGCTCGCTGCCGCAGGCAAACTCCCAGAGCCAGCAAAACCTGTTGGTGAGCAGAGAGGAAGCGCATTACAGAAGATTGCTCGCCTTGGTATTACCGGACGGATTCAACTGGCCGTGAAGGGAAGTAAAGAGGAACGCTCGCTCCTGATTCGAGACGGGACGAAAATCGTTGCCCTAGCAGTTCTCGATTCACCCAAAATCAGCGACGGCGAAGTCGAAAAATTCGCGAGCCAAAAAAATGTGCTGGAAACGGTGCTGCGCGCCATACCCATGAAGCGCCGTTTTATGAAAAATTACGTGGTAGTAAAAAATCTGGTTTTTAATCCGAGGACACCTTTGGACGTCGCGCTGACGCTGGTGAAAAATCTTTTGCCAAATGATCTCAAAGTTCTGTCTGGTACCAAAGAAGTCTCGGAGACAGTCCGGAAGCTCGCAATGCGAATGTACACTCAGAAAATGGAAAAGAAGTAACTGCCAGTGCCTCGCGTCGAACAACTGTGAATACTCCAACCCAACCCGATCCCATCAGCGAGTTGCTTGATCGCGCCAAAACGATTGCCGTTGTCGGCCTTTCAGACAGCCCCATGCGCGCCAGCCACGGAGTTTCTGCGTACATGCAGTCTCAGGGATACCGCATCATCCCCGTTAATCCCTCAATCAGAGGCGCTTTGGGAGAGAAGGCTTACGCTTCGCTGCTGGATGTGAAGGAAAAAATTGACATCGTGAATATTTTTCGCCGTCCGGAATTTGTTGAGCAGGTCGTGGACCAGGCAATCCAACTAAAAGTGCCGGTGATCTGGATGCAGGAAGACGTCGTACATCAAGCCGCAGCTGAGAAGGCCAGAAAAGCTGGAATCTTTGTGATCATGGATAAATGCATTTTGAAAGAACATCGAGCGCGTTTCGCCTAGCGATAACAAACTCTCACGACTCAACCCGTCTCAAAATCACTTTCGATCCATTGCACGAATCATAATCACGGTCGCGTCATCGTGCAGTCCGGCGCCATTGGCGAACGAACGCACGTCAGTGAGGATGCTCTCCTCCGATGCCTCAGAACATATCACGTGATTTTGAAGACGTTCCCGGCCGTATTCTTCGTCATCCAGATTGACTGCTTCAGTGATGCCATCGCTATAAAAAATTAGTCGTGAGTGCTCGTCAAGGACAACGGTTACTTCAGAGAAATCTCCAAATCCAAGTCCCAGCGGCATCCCTCGCTCGTGATCTAGAAATCGGGCGCCGCGTTCGTCAATCAACATCGGCGGCAAGTGTCCCGCATTCGCAAACGTCAGCGTGCCGCTCTCGGGATCAAGGACGGCGTAAACCATGGTGACGAACTTGCCGGAAGGGAAATCTTCCACCAGTAAGCGGTTCAGGCGTGTCATGAC
>JALYIM010000288.1 GCA_030775785.1 Acidobacteriota bacterium | reverse complement strand
GTCCAGTATGCCGTAGAGGTGGGGCTTTTGGAATTGCGGGCGAAAGTTGCGCGTCCCTAACTCCTGATAGTTCGACATCTGTATTCGGGGCAAGCCACCGGTTTTCGGTAAATCTGACGGAATGCCCCGAAATCCGAAGGCGGCGGCAGTGGGCCCATCGGCGGAAGTGTGGGCGAAGGTGGCGTAAGTGCGGTAATAGCCGAAGCGAACCACATTCACGATTTGCGGAGAGAGCGTTCGTGTCCAGCTAGCTCCCATGCTTTGATTGCGGTTGTACTGCTTACCCGTATTACAGTCCTGAGATCCACAATCCGCCGTGTTCCCTGGGAAGATCCCACTGCGGAAAATGTTCTGCTGCAGGAAGCTGTACCGTAAAGCAAACTGATTGCGCTGAGTAGCATAGTAGTCACTGCGAATGTCGAACTTGTGAGTATTTTCTCGATCGGGACGAACGGCACCATAGTTTTCGATGAAGCGTCCCGAAGACACTTGGGTTCCACTCAGGTTCGGGTCTGGGTAAAGGTTTACAATCTTAGCTCCCAAAGTGTCCCAGCGATTCTGTGGGATGACGTTGCCCGGGAAAGGAAGTCCGGTTTGCGGGTCAAAAATGGGAAAGGCCAGTTGGGAGAAATCTCCAAGTTTCTCGGCAACTGTGGGCACGTCCCGCAAGTAAGTATCTGAAAAGGTTCGGTGAAAGCCTTCGTAATCCCCGAAATAGAACAACTTATTTCGCACTAGCGGACCACCCAAAGTACCGCCAAACTGGTGCCAGGCCAGGTCCTGCTTGGGAAGACCAGTAAAATTGTTCAACCAGGAATTGGCCGCCAATGCTTTGTCCCGGTTGTAGTACCAGGCGGAACCGTGCACTAGGTTGGTGCCAGACTTCAATGAGACGTTAATCACCGCGCCCGCGGAGCGGCCAAATTCCGCGGAGTAACTGTTCGTTTGCACCTTGAACTCATTAATAGCGTCGGGCGAGGGGCGGACTACCTCTGACGATAAAGCCTGCGCATTAGTCGTACCTTGGTTGTTATCGAATCCATCCAGCAGAAAATTATTCTGCGTCTGGTAGTTGCCGTTGGCAACGAACCAGTCTGGCCCTCGCGTGACGGGATTCAAATCGGTGGCCACGGTAACTCCGGGCGCAAGCAATGCCAGGTCCGTATAGCGACGACCTTGCAGTGGCAATTGCACCGCCACGTCTCCCCTGACAACCTGTCCCAAGGACGCTTCCTCGGTCTGTAGTGCCGCTGGTTCGGCAGTAACCTCAACTGTCTCGCTTATTGAGGAAGGCTTTAGGATGACTTTGACCAGACGCTTTTCATTGACGTCAACGGTCACTTCAGTCAACCGAACCGTCTTGAAGTTCATCGCCGCAACTTCGGCCGTATAGGTCCCGCGCGAAATTGGACTGAATACGGAGTAACCGTCAGCATTTGTATTCCTAGTAGACGATGTGCCTGTTGCCTCATTGACCAGCTTCACCGCCACGCCTGGCGCTATGGCTTCGCTCGAATCCACTACGAGAACTCTCAACTCTCCCGCGTCGGTTTGACCATGCAATTGCGCCCCGAACAGCATGATTAAAAGAAGGGAAAAAGCGGTAGTTGCAATAAAAACCGGATATTTCATAATCTTTGCTCCTTGCACATGAGCAGTGCTTTGTGCTGTCCAAGCCGCTAATGTAGTGAACGCGGAGTTTGTTGTGTCACGATTAAAAGAATATTAAATTCTGATGAAAATAGCGCATGTCTCATAACTCATACTGCGCGCAGCTGGTGGTTCTTGCGTTGCAAATGCAGTATCTGTCTTCCCAACTCCGCATGTTGCTCCAGCCATTGCGATCGTGGGGGCATTGTAGCGCCAAAGGGTGATATAGCAAGTTATCTGGACAGAAGTTGATGTTTTTTTGGGGTCGTTCGCACAATTCTCTTTAACCCAAAATCGCTGCAAAATGGGCGGGCGCAAGCATTTCCAGATAATCTTCTTTGCGGACCCATCCGCGATGATCCGTTAAAGTGTAGCCGCGCTGCACGCGAATTATGGAGTATGGTGGACAAGGAATCTGTGAACGCGGTAACCGAAACCACAAACCATCGTTGGTCTGCTGTAAGCCCTTTTGCGGACCCTTTGAAAATGGAGATCCAGTGACCGGTCGCTTTGTTTTGAAAATCGGCGATCATCTAGAGAATGCCGAGACGAAGAAATACTATACCGAAAGGAATTTTTCCGAGGTCGCGCCCCGGTACGATTTCATCACTAGAGTACTTTCTTTCGGACGCGACGCGGCATGGAAGCGCACTCTGATTTCATTGCTTCCCTCTCATGAGTCCCCTGTTTGCGTTGATCTCGCCTGCGGCACCGGCGACATCGCGTTTCTGCTTGCCGGCAAATACCCGCGTGGCCGCATCGCCGGAGTGGACATCACCGAGCCGATGCTGGATATCGCCCGTCACCGCAATACTCATCCGAATGTCAGTTTCGCCAACCAGGATATGGGATCGCTTGACATCGTTTCCGAATCCGTGGACATCGTCACCGGTGGCTACGCCCTGCGGAATGCACCGGACCTCGGAACAGCTATTGACGAAATCAGACGCGTTCTAAAACCCTGCGGCGTGGCGGCCTTTCTCGATTTCTCCAAACCGGGCGGAAAGATCCCACAGAAGATGGAATACTTGGGTCTGAAGATATGGACGGGACTGTGGGGTACGGTTCTGCACCGCAATCATGAAGTCTATAGCTACATAGCCGAAAGCCTCCAGCGCTTTCCCGACCGCCCTCACTTGCGGGATATTTTCCGGGACAAAGGATTTTCTGTGATCAATTCCCGTCTCTTTTTGGGAGGGGTTACCGAACTGCTAATGGTCCAAAAACAGTGGGATGGCGAAGCGCCATGACCGATGCCTATCAGAATCGTATCGCCACCGCTGTGCCCCGGCTTCGATATGGTGCGATCGGGTCGGGTTCCTTCCACGATTGCAGCTGGGCTTCCTTGCCTGCATGAATAAGATTCTTAACGGCGGAGGGGAAGAGGATTTCTTGCACCTGGGCGGTTCCCGGGGGCGCACGCTATCCTGGATGCCGTGGAGGAGAGTGCCGGGTTGCCGAAGGAACTGCTTGCGCTGTCCCGCGCCAAATTGCGCCGCCGTTCGAGAGCATGCTGTTCGAAGCAGCGGGCAGGTGAATCGTGACCCAGCAGGATTTCAGCCGGCGCAGCACTGCGACCGAACTGATGGATACCGATCCGGTTTCCTTTAAGGAATTCGATAACTATCTGCGCGATCTCGAGCGTATCAACGTTTTGACGCTCGCTTACCGGCCGACCCTACTCTGGCTAAAGCGCGCCCTAACGGATTTTCCAGCAGAGCGGCCGTTATCGGTTCTCGACGTCGGCAGCGGCGGTGGCGGCATGTTGCGGCAGCTGAGGAAATGGGCGCGCGGGAAGAATTTGAAGCTCGATCTGACAGGAGTTGATGTCAACCCCTGGTCTACAAGATCGGCGGCAGAGTCCACGCCGCCGGAGATGTCCATCCGTTTTGAAACAGCCGACGTCCTCGCTCGAATGGATCCGCTCCGGACAGATTTTATCGTCAGTTCGTCTTTCACCCATCACCTCGGAGACGCGGATCTGGTTCGTTTTATCCGCTGGATGGACCGTTATGCCGCGCACGGCTGGTTCATAAACGACCTGCACCGTCACATCCTGCCTTATTTCTTCATAAAATATGCCACACGGTTTCTGCCCGTGAACCGCATGGCGCGGCACGATGGGCCCGTTTCGGTCGCGCGAGCCTTTGCAGCAGATGACTGGCGGCACCTGTTGTCTGAAGCCGGCATTCCGGCAGAGCGGGCGTGCATCGAATGGTGCCTTCCCTTTCGCTACAGCGTGTCGTGCAGAAAAGAGATCGAAACTTAGCTGCGGATTCTGCGCTTCCCTAGCTGGATTTCCTGGATGGAAATCCCCGTTACTTCGCTGTGCTGAAGGTGGTGGGGTTCCTGCAGGGGTAGCTCGAAAACAATTGGGCCCTCTGCTGAGCTCGCTTCTCCATCCAAAGGAAGTCCTCGAGGGTACGGGTACCGATTTCATCTGCTCGCAGTTCTTCACCCTGCTCCTGTTCAGCTCTCTTGGGGAAACGGATAGTCGCTCTTTCGGGGCACGGTGCGATCCGACGAATCCCCGGAAACGGCAAGACACGTTTCGGCCTGCGAATAATAACGTTCAAGAGTTTTGTAATCGATGGGCCAGTCGCCACCTTCTTTGGTGTTGGAGAAAGTCGGAAATCTTTGGGCTTAAGGCGAAATGACCCTCCTCCCCAATGCATCGTGGATCCTCCACAGACGAAAAGGCGGGCTCCAAGCAGCGGTATGGGAGGAGTGCCCAGACTGGCGTTTTCACCCGGCGCGTCCCTCGGCGGATAGTCGAGATCCCGGCATACTTCGTATGGGAGTCTGGCGGTGATTAGATACTGTTCCCACAGGGCGAAATCTTTTGTTCTGATTCGTCGCCCGGCCTCCAACACGATGATAGAAGCGAGGGGACTTCTTTCAAGTAGGCGCTGCGATATCGCAGTGGCCACGACACCGCATCCGATAAAAAGAGTATCAATGCACGGCCCACATTCATCCAACAGACTCCTCCTATTTTTCGACACGGAAATTCACCTGGAGCACTTAAGCGTAAACGCTATTGTACCTGCAGACTATTCAGCATTCGCTCGTACGTGGACTGCAACTGACTAAAGTCTTTGTCCGGGGCGATGAAGACCAGGTAGAGTAACCCGCCTTGTGGTCGTGCGACCGTAACCAGCCAGTCGCGTTCGCGGAGGGTTTGAGCGTTCTGCTGGATTGGCGATGCTCCGCTGAGATTTACTGATCGCGCCTGGAGCCAGTTGACTTCGATGTTCTGCATGTTCCCCGATACTTGCAGCCCAGGATTGGACTGTTGGAGAGTTTGGACCAAATCTGCCGTCGCCTGGTCGAGTGAGGTTGCGTTCGAGTCCCGAGTTCCGCCGATCACCACGCCGTACGCAATTGCACCCTGTCCGACTCCGGCTTGGGGTGCGATCGCGACCGTCGATTGCTGGTCGCCAGAGGCTTGCCAGTTCTCAGGGTACGAAATGCTGAATGCACTGTGCTGCAATTGCTTCATTTTTCCAGTCGGCCTGATCTGTGGGAAGCTGACGTTTTCGCGATTGCCTCCCGCAGCTTGGTTCGACGTGGTGGGCACATTAGCGGGGATGACGCCAGTTTGCCGGTTCTGCTGAGCCCAGACTCCTTGCTTGGCGCCTGCGGCGATCTGCTCTCCGGTATATGTCTTTACCGCGCTCGCATCCTGTTTGGCGTGGAGAAATGCTTGGCTGTTGCGTAAGTAGTTTTTGGGCGGCCAGCTGCTAACCTCTTTATCAATCGCCACCTGCCGATTTCCGGGATTCGGGTGATCGCTGAGGAACTGCGGGCCCCCTCCTCCGCCCTGCTGTTCGAGTTTCTGAAAGAACTCGGCTAACGCCCTGGGATCGTACCCCGCCTTATGCATGATGATCGCGCCTACTGCATCTGCTTGTGATTCATCGGCGCGGGAGTATCTCATCATTAGCGTGCCAGCGCCGAGCTGTATACCTAGACGGGCGAGGCTCCCCGCCGTTCCGCCACCCAAGAGTCCTCCGAGGGCACCCAAAAGGCCCGTCCACTGTGCCTTCGACGCTTGTTTTGCGGAATGCTGCAGGTAGACGTGTGCCATTTCATGAGCCATCACTCCTGCCAGTTGGGCCTCATTGTCTGCCTGGACAATCGCACCAATGTTGACGAACATAGGGCCACCCGGCAGGGCGAACGCATTAATTTCCTTCTGCGGGATTACGTGAAACTCGAACGGCCACGAATTCTCCCGTGGAATCACGTCGGCTAACCTTTTTCCTAAGTGTCTGATGTACTGCGTCTCTGAGCTGGAATCGGGCAAGACCGGCATTTGTTTGTAAACTTCACCCATTGCCTGTCTCCCCACCTGCTCCTGCTCCTGTTTGCTGATTCCTACGGACCCAGGATCAGGCAATTGCGGCGCAACGGTGGGTGTAGCAGCCCAAGCCGGCTGAGATACGACCAGCGCCAGCAGTAGCGCTAAGCCTCTAAATCGAAAAGACCGCTGGTTCATACTGATTCCACCCTCTCCTCGAAAATAGATGGTTTTGAGCCGCCGGACCCCTCAGGACTGAAAACAATGGTGCTCTGAGATGCGCACAGGAGTGATGTCAGAGTCTTGCTCCGAACCAGCGTAGGAGGGCCTTAGATATCAATGGGACCTTTAAACGCATCGACTTGCTATCATCAGCCGAAGAACTTCTAACGTCTCGCCCCGCCTCGAATCGCGTGGTATAGAACCAGCACCACGACGGCTCCGACAACGGCCACGAATAAACTGTATAGGTTCAGTCCGGTGACACCGTGGGCGCCAAACATATTGAAAAGGTAGCCTCCAACCACGGCGCCGACAATTCCTAACACGATGTCGAGAAGCACGCCTTCGCCGGTTTTGTTGACTAACTTACTCCCCACGAAACCAGCGAGCAAACCCAAAACGATCCAAGCTAGAAACGACATATCCGATTCCTCCTTATTAGTAAGCGGGACGAGCCTATAACGCTAGCTTCGTATTTCGCGTCTTATGGAGCAGGGCGCAACCCCTAATGAGATTGCGCCTCGTTCGGAAAAAGCTTACTTATGCGTTTTGTCCATAACCGTAGGTCCATCGCAATGCTCCGACACCATCTTCATGCTTGAAACTTTCATTTCCATCATGCCCGTGTCATCGTGCTTCATCTTCTCGTTGCTTGCCATTTTGTCATCCGATTTCATAGCGGCGGCGGAGAGGGCGTCCATCTTTTCCATCGTTCCCTTCACCTTCACCCTATGGCCCACGTGCGGCTTCAGGTCCTCTAGACTCATCAGCCCGATGCCATCAGGATGTTGCTTGTTCGTCATCAGGTACTTGCCATCTTTTTCCATGATGCATCCCTGCATGGACATCTTTTTGCCCGTTGCTTTGTCTGACTTCTGCATGGAGGAATCGCTGGACATGCCCGTTTGCGCGAACGCAGACATCGTGCATGCCAGCACCAGCATGAGCATTGTGTTCATTGTAATTTTCACGTGTTTCTCCTTTGAATCTATTTCTGTACTGCGCTTATGATGCACAAATTCTGGTTTGTGTTACGTAAGTGGAGCTTCGCCCTGTTGAAATAGCGAGGATGAGCTTCGTGTTCAGTCGGCAACGTTGAATTGTGTTTATCGGCCGTAGCGATTTCCGATCCCAGTTGCGATTTAAATTCATCGGTCGCCTTCCTAAATGCGGTTAAGGCTCGCCCGACGTGTTGACCTATTCATGGCCCGCATCAACAAAAAAACCCGAGCTTCAGTGCGCATCGTTGTGAAGAGGAATCTCCGCACGTAGTCAGACCTCGTTATAGATGGTGACTATTGGACGTGGACGTACAGGCGCGTCTTTCGCTGCTGCACGAGCCCCCACTCGGCCGTCCGGCGTCAGGCGATACAATATGCCGGGGAGGGCGGCCAGGCGTGGTCGGTTCTTTCCACCGCGTCTTCAACCATCCGCCTTAGTAAGCCTCATGAGGATCGGGTATAGCGTTCCGGCTGTCAGATTGGTTTCTCGACTCAGGTCTATCCATACCGCCATGTGCTTGCGGGTTCAAAGAGCGCGGACAACAACATTCTGGTCTGAGGCGACAGTCGAATCGTGTAACCCCACCAATATATTGAAACAATCTGTCGACAAAAATCAACTTTGCTTAACCAAGTTCAACTCAGTAACGGAGCCCACCTCGTCAACTTAGTAAGCCTTCAGCAACCGCATGCCTCGGCCTTTCGTCTAAGGATCACCATGCCGGAACCGCTGATCATCCACGGCGAGGTCCTCCCACCTGCATCGCATGTGCCCTCCGTTTTGCGACCTCCAATGAGACTCTCAATTACATAGCCACACTTCTGGATGACAAGTTCGCTATTCCAGGGACGAAGGTCCGCTTTGGCTTGGATGCACTCATTGGATGGATTCCGGGGTTGGGTGATTTGGTTGCTGCCGCCGCTTCTCTCCTAATAGTCTTCGCCGCCTGGCAACGGGGAGCCGCGCGAATCACAATACTCCGAATGCTTCTAAACTTGACGGTGGAAGATACTCTTGGCGCGATACCAATCATCGTTGATCTAGCTCATGTGGCTTGGAAGGCTAATCGTCGAAACTACAACCTTCTGATCCGCGATCAACAAAATACACAGCGGCATAAATGGCACGATTTGCTCTTCGTGATCGCGGTATTGCTAACTATGGCTGCGTTATTTCTTAGTCCGTTTCTTCTGATCGGTTACTTATTCAAATCTCATCTTTATAGCTGGCGATGATTACGCGAGACAAAACAGCATTCCAACGGGTTCGGATATCAGTTGTTGGCAGTTCTAGCTTCCCCTTTCATTGGGATTTTAACCCTCCCCGCATGTCCCCTTTGAGGACTGCCTTATCATCAACCAGCACCTTATTCGCGTTAATAGACTTGCAAATGAAGGAACGCCAGCAATAGCAGCTTCATGGGGTGCCCCTTCTTCTGCCGATTATGGCAGCAGACCACGGCATTTCTTTCGGAGGCAGTCCCCGTGAGCGTACCGGGCTGGGTTGTCATCTTCCGTCCCGACGCGTTTGACTTTTAAAGAGTAGGCATCAAGCTTTCGGTTAGTGATCTGAGCCTGCAACTCGTCCCCGATGGATTCGTTACATAAGCAGCACCGCTTCTCATCTGCCACGGGTTATCCTTTAGCGTTATCGTAGGGTTTTTCACCCTCACCTTCTCTGTCATCGTCGCACCGGCTACAGTAGCACGTCTCTTTATTATCATTCATCACGTGCTGGCATCCGCGGGTTCTGCATTCCTAACGCTTCTCTTCTTCGTTATGTTGCATTGGCACTTCGCAGTAGGGACAATCGGATTTCGCTAAAAGTGTCATTTCTTCCCCGCCTTCACCCTCGCCCAGCGTGCTTTTTGCGCAACCGAAATCTTCCTGCGAGCCGCTGTGCTCATCTGAAGACGCTCTGTAGAGGCGCCGCGCAGCTTCGCCCATCGGGCCTTCTGTGCAATCGAAATTTTTCTTCTGGCAGCCACACTGAGGTGGCCGCTTGTTCTCGGCCAACCGTTGACACTCGATACTTCCAGTTTGCCATCGAGTTTCCCCAATACAGAGAGCGCGGCATCAACGTGCCGAAGTTGGTTGGTTAAGTTAGTCCGTTCGGAGCGGAGCTCTACCACGATTTTGTCTAATCCGATTAGGTTTGGCATGGGAAGATTGTACTCCGATCATCAGCGGAGAGAAGTTCTGGTACTTGAAAACTCTCTATTGTTATTACAAAACGGAAGTACAGGTGGAGGTGGCTACTTCCAAGAGGGCGAAAGCGGCCAGTCCCGTTCCTGCTTGTAACCAGGGAGCCAGTCAGTCCGGGAGCTCGATTCGATCCGAATGTTTTTTGTCCCGTTCGTGTTCGTCGGTGAGGACTTTTTCGAGCCACTTAGCTTGCTTTTCTGCAACCTGCATATTTACTGACTCGGGACTGTGGCCTATGAAGAACTCCTCGCCACATTGGTCGCACCGGAACACTCCCATTTCCTGTAGTCCCACCGATTTCTCTTGGCTGCTCTTCTTTATGGCCACTGCCCTGATCATGTTATTGTCGCTTCAGTATATTAAAAGATCTCGGAAACGTAGTGATCTTGGACACTGGGCCACACTTCGCTGCAAAAGTTATTTACTTCCGACCTATTGAATCCCAGCTTCTTCATGACTGATCATGAAGGTGGACATGTCGTCGAAGAACCTCCTGAGCACTTGCTCAGGCTCACTTGGCAGGCAGCTTCCGTCAGAGCCTTGTTCATCAACAGCATCCACCGATCGCGGACAGGCCGACTAGTCTGAAACGGGAAGGGCCGCGCACGAAGACGGGGATGACCTCTTTTTTCGATATAGTCCGGCGGCCCGCCGAATCGGTAGATTAGAAAATCTCGCAGGCGTTGCTCAGCGCCACGGAGATCATTGGCTGGGTACATAGGTGCCAGGAGATCATCTTTGGGTCTTGGCGATAGAAGGCAGCGACCAACCGCCCGAAACCTTCTGGGCCAACGACGGAATAAACGTCAACCTCCCGCATCTTTAGTTTCGTCCTCGCGCTTACGGTGATCTTAACTCAATCGAATGCCCAGAGCCGGCAGTCGCATGGAGGGGGAAAATAGGGTCTGTCTGCCTCCCAAGAAACAGCAGGCTATAGACTCAAAATGTGCCAGCCCCGAAAATCAAAGCTACGTTCATACCCCCCCATGCTTCTGCTGCGCCGCGAACGCCTGCAAGAGGGTGCGGCTTGGATGTACGAAATCAAGCTGGATGGTTATCGAGCGGTCGCAATAAAAACTGAAGGAAAAGTTGCGTTGCGCTCGCGTAACGACAAAGATTTCAGCGCGCGCTATCCCACCATCATTAAGGCCCTCTCAGCGTTGCCAAACGAGACAGTCGTAGACGGCGAAGTTGTGGCGTTCGATGAGGAGGGCCGCCCTTCGTTCAACGTCCTGCAGAATTACGGCTCGTCGCGTGGCGACATTTGTTTTTACATCTTCGATCTTCTGGTGCTTGCGGGCCGCGACGTGATGTGCGAGCCCTTGGAAGTACGACGCGGGCTTCTGGAAGAGCGCGTTCTTTCAAAGCTTCATGATCCTATCCGCTATTCCGTCGAATTGAAGGCGGGCCTTACCGACCTTATTGCCTCCATTAAAGCGCAGCAGTTGGAGGGCCTAGTCGCCAAGAAGTGTGGCAGCGCCTACGAATCTGGCTTGCGCTCTGGCACCTGGCAGAAGATGCGTATCAACCAAGGCCAGGAATTGGTCATTGGTGGATACACGCCCAGCGACAGGAGTTTCGATGCGCTGATAATCGGATATTACGAAAGCGATCGGCTGCTATACGCTGGCCGCACGCGCAACGGCTTTACGCCAGCGCTGCGACTGGAACTCATGAAACGCCTGCGACCATTGGAAGACACTCACTGCCCCTTCGCCAATCTTCCGGAAAAGAAAAGCGGACGCTGGGGACAGGGCTTAACCGCCGCCAAGATGAAGGATTGCCATTGGTTAAAACCGCAGCTGGTAGGACAATTCGAATTTGTCGAATGGACGGCGGACTTGCACCTTAGACATACTCGCTTTATTGCGCTGCGAGATGACAAGAAGGCGCAAGACGTAAGAAGGGAAACACGTTGACGTCGCTCTCTTCACAACTCCGGGTCCCTATTCAACAAGTGACCCGACTCGAATACTTACAAGCCGACCTTGCCCCAATACATTTCACTTTACTTTCTCCCGAGGCAGGTAGAGTGCCCGAGTTGTTTACTGTCTGTTTAACAGGAGAGCGGAATGGCAAAGAAGAAAAGTCGCCAGGTTCTGCGGCTAAGTCTCGTGTCAAACCAAAGGGTCATAAAAATTCAAGTTGGCAAAGTTTAGCCGCCAGCATCACTACCGCCTTCACCAACTCTTCGTTGTACTTGCCCATCGCCGTAAGGATTTCCGTACTGGGACAACGCCCGCTTCTGATTCCTTGTTTCCTTAACTATCACCAAGCATCGCATTGTTATGTCTCATTGATTTCATGTTGTAAAACGGGCTGCCGGATGGTTTCGACCGCCTACACATGCGTCGAACGACGCAAATACAATCGACAAGCTCAGTATCTTTTATTTTCAGACGCATTTGTTACGGCGGTGAGCCTTCTCGCAATCCGCCGTATAAAACGGCAGAACGAACACTAACTTTAGCACTCCGGGGCTACCTTGCCAGCCCAACCCGAAGCAGTAACTCCTGGAAGCGTGGATCACTGCGTAGCGGATCAAAAGCGGGATCAACCTTGAGCGTCATTAACACGTTAGAGTGCTGCACGTAGGATTTTTCCAGGTCGGCGAAGGCCTCGCCCTTGTCGCCTAATGCAATGTGCGGACCAAGAAAGGCAGATGGGTCCACCGGTTGTCGCAGGTTCAACTGTTCAATCTTGGCCAACCATAATCGTGCCTGCGCCTGCTGGCCGGCGCGCCCATAGACACATGCTATCGCGGCCCATTTCCACGGCGCGGCGCCATCGCCGCTGTGTATTTTTTCAATTGCCGACAAGGCCTCCGAGAACATTCCCTTTTGCTGGTAGGCCGCAGCTATGGAGTCAGCTTTCGAAAAAGTCGGATCCATTTCGCGCACTGCGTTGAACTTTTCTATCGCACGGTCGTACTGCCGCGAGTAATAAAGGATCGCGCCGTTGTCGGTTGCGATGATGAGCGAAAGCGGATCAAGTTGTCGTGCGCGCTCACTCTCCGCGAGCGCATCATCGAAGCGGCCCAGCCATGCCAGGTGCTCGGCATACCACTGGTGGGCGGTGGCGTAGTTGGGGTCCAATTCGATGGCTCTTCGGAACTCCTTTTCGGCGGTTTGCCAGTCCCAATCGTAATTCTGAACTATCAGAGCTAATGCGGTGTGCCCCTCGGCTAGCCTATCGTCAATCTGCAACGCTTTTAATGCGGCAGCGCGTGCCTTGGGCATGTATCTAGTTTGCGGCACGGCGCTGTAACCGCCCAATAGAGCATAGGAATCAGCCAACCCGGCATACGCGCGAGCACAGTTAGAATCTTTGGCTACGGCCTTCTCGAAATATTCGATGGATCGCTGGAATCCCTCAATCGTTCTTTTGTTCCAGAAATATTGCCCCCTAAGATAAAGGTCGTAAGCTTCCAATCCGTTCCGTGACAACGCAACCGGGTGCGCGGTCTCGATCCTCCTATTTTCGCCCAGCGAAAGCTGAATCTCGTCCGCAATGCTTAATGCAATTTCTACCTGCAGCGAAAGCAGGCTGCTCAATTCGCGGTCGTACTCCCTCGCCCAAACCCGGCTTTGGTCCTTCACTCGGATAAGCTCGGCCGTCACTCGTACTTTATTTACATCCCGCCGAACGCTGCCCTCGAGCACATATTGGACTCCGAGTTCGTGGCCAATCTGCCCCAACTGCTCTTTACTTTTTTTATAGTGCATAACCGAGGTGCGGGCGATCACGCCGAGCTGCTCGGGGTCGAGGTTTCCGACTTGACTGATCATTTCCTCCGTAAGCCCGTCACTGAAGTAATCCTGGGAGGCATCTCCAGTGAGATTTTCGAAAGGAAGCACCGCCAGCATTCTGCGCCCACTCAGCTCTTCGGATGAAACTGAACGAGGCCACTTAAAATACGAAAGCATGGCCACTGCCGATAACACCCCCACGCCAACAACTAACAGCCATCGCCTATGGGATGGCTTTTCCTCAGGGACGGGAAGCTCGACATTCGGAATCGTGGGAGGCGGGAGCTCAACAGTTTCTACCCTAGTCCTGAGCGCTGGCGAGGCAGGGGCGATCACTGGCTGCTTGTTCTCAATGACCGGAGCAATGAAACGATATCCCCTTCCCGTAAAAGTTTGTATAAAACGAGGCTGCTCGGGATTGTCTCTGAAAATCTGCCTAATTTTCCGGATGGCGCCGTTGATGCTGTTATCGGTGTCGAGGCAGATGCCTTTACCCCACACCCTTTCGGCGATCTGATCACGGCTGATGAGTTGGCCCTGATGTTCGATGAGTAGCAGCAGGATCTGAGTGGGGATGCGTTCGAGCTTCAGAGTACGACCTGCCCGGCTCACTTCATGCGTGCGCAAGTCGAGCTCAAAACCCGGGCCGAATTTGATTGTTTGGGATACCTGCGAGCGCTCTGACTTCATGGCGACACCGGCAGCAGCCTTCGAATTGTACCTCAACGCAATGTCGATCGCAGTAAGTCATTTATCAACAGATGTTTGAGGGGACATGATAATTAAGACTTCCGACAGGCCGGGACTATTGAGAGTTGAAGCTCAAATCGTGCAATATTCGCATCGCGTGTCGGGGGACCGCGTTATGCAGTTATTTACCAAAGTATTCGCCATCTTTGTGTTTTCATCTTTATCTGGCGCGGTCGTCTCTGCCCAGATGATAGACAACACCCAAGCACAACCAACGCTCAAAGCCGGAATCAATAAGTCTCTACAGGCTGAAATCGGAGCCGGACGCGGCGACGTCAACACTCCTGGTTCGTCTATCTTCATCATCAACCGCGACCCCTTCCGTTCTATTCGCCGCGGACGCCAACTTTTCCAACGCAAATTCACGCGTTTGCAAGGGCAAGGTCCCAACGAACAGGATGGTACCGCCGACTCCAATGGAACCATTGACACGAATAATGCGTTGGGTGCCGGTCTGGCGGACAGTTGCGCCATGTGCCACGGGCGCCCGCGTGGTTCCGGAGGGAGCGGCGGAGACGTCGCCACTCGCCCTGACAGTCGCGACGCTCCCCACTTGTTTGGATTAGGCATAAAAGAAATGCTGGCCGACGAAATTACTACCGACCTGCGCGCGATTCGCGATTCTGCCCTAGTAGAAGCTGCCCAGAAGCATCGCGCCAGTAAGCGTCGGCTGATTAGCAAGGGAATCACCTTCGGATTCATTACCGCCAACCCCGACGGTTCCACTGACACATCACAAGTTGCAGGCATTGACGCCGATCTGCGCGTAAAGCCATTCTTCGCCGAAGGCTCAACCATTTCCATGCGCGAATTTATTGTCGGCGCTCTTCATAAAGAAGTAGGACTCGAAGCTTCCGCCGACCCAGACCTGATCGCCGCCCAGACAGGACGCGTCGTGACCCCATCCGGCATGGTGCTCGACGGCACCAAGGATAAGATCAGCGCTCCACCGGCACCTGATCTTGCCAACGGCAATGAGATTGATCCAGCACTCGTTGACCACCTCGAGTTTTATCTGCTCAACTACTTCAAACCCGGCCACTACCTTCAGAATGCGACAACCACGCGCGGCCGCCAAATATTTGCGGCTATTGGCTGCGAATCCTGCCACGTGGATAACCTAACCATCAATCATGACCGCCGCGTCGCCGATTTAGACACCGTGTATGACTCGACCCGAGGCATCTTCAACAATCTATTTTCCACCGCGACCCCTCTGTTCAAGGTCGTTGCTGACTCCACCGCCTATCCGGCGCTGAAACTTCCCGCGGGAAATCCCTTTACCGCAACCGACATCTACACCGATTTCAAACGCCACGATCTCGGTCCGAATTTTTACGAGCGCAATTGGGATGGCACTCTACAGAAACAATTTCTCACTCGTCCTTTGTGGGGAGTCGGGTCAACCGGCCCTTACGGCCACGACGGACGCAGCATGACCCTGAACGATGTGATCCTGCGTCACGGCGGCGAGTCGCAGCGTTCGAGAAACGCATTCGCAGCTTTGGACAGCCGAAGCTCAGACGCCGTAATCACGTTTCTAAATTCGCTGATCTTGTTTCCGCCCGACGACACTGCTTCAACGTTGGATCCCGGAAATCCGTCAACGCCAAACTTTCCCCAAGCCGGACACGGGAGCATCAAGCTCACGGTGCTGTTCGACGACCCAACCGATCTGGAATAGAGCGGCCATGAAATGCCGTCCGCAGGGGTATCATACAAAGCCATGTACCCGAAAAACCCGCGTAATCGAAGCTGCCCTATCGAAATACATGTCCGCGAACAGCATCCCCGGAGTGGCTGTCGCAGTCGTAGAAAATGGAGAGCTCGCCTGGTCCGAAGGATTCGGTCTGTCGGATATTGAGAACGTCGTCCCGGCCGCAGCCGCGGCAGTTTTGAAGGCCGCACCAATCTCGGCCAGCATATCTCCTCCTGACGGTTTGCCGCCGAGCACTGTAAGTCGGCCTTCCTCTGCAAGGTGTGTCGCGTCGAAGCCACCGGCTTTCAAGTCGTCGAGAACTTTTGTGTTCGCTAGCGGATGACCAAACACAACGCAGTGGTCTGTTCCAGGCAGTCCGACCTCTAAAAAACCGACGGCCTCGGAAAACTCCTCGTCAGTTTCCCAGAAATAGGCGATGTGATCCGAAACGGTGACGCGTTCGTCATCAATGCCAAGGTCGATCACTCCGCGAGTTTGGACGGTTAGCTTTACCTTGCCCTTCTGAATGTAAGACCGCGCATCGCACGGTGCATATTTCGACTCATCTTCGAGTAAGCAAAATATCGTGCCACCATGAGACCTGCGACTCAAGCTTTGCCGATTTGCCATCAGTGAGCACCGTTGAGTTGACTCCCGAGAATTGCTGTAACAAATTGTAGAGCACGAACCACGACCTTCCCCTGATATTCATCGCAATGTGCAGCGGGGCGGGTATGATTGCGTCAGTTTTTAGATCCCGTCGCTGTCTTCTAGAAGGGGGCATGATGGACAAGGGGCAAACAAAAGTTGATTTACCGTCAGGTAAAGGAACCATCTCGACTCGCGCTGAGCAGAAGCAAGTCGAGGACCGCCAGGCCATTGGCGCAAACGTAGTTTACGAGACCATTCGACGCGAAGGCGAAGAGGAACTGCATCGGCCCGCCGCTGCGCTTGCGTGGTCAGCCTTCGCTGCTGGACTCTCGATGGGCTTTTCGTTTGTTGCCCAAGGGGTACTAATGGCCCACTTGCCCGATCAGCCGTGGCGACCACTGATTGCCGGTATCGGGTACTGTGTGGGATTTCTTATCGTCATCCTGGGACGCCAGCAACTCTTTACGGAAAACACTCTGACCGTGGTTCTGCCTCTGCTATTGCGGAAAGATTTGTCCACATTGCTGCGCATGCTTCGTTTGTGGGGAGTCGTGCTAGGTGCGAATCTTATTGGAACATTTTTGTTCGCTTTGGGGGCTGGGAGAATCGGCATCTTCGACGCGCGCACTCAACAATTTCTGACAGAGATTGGTTCCACCCACATTGGAATAGGTTTCGGGACGGTATTTGGGCGATCTATTTTCGCAGGTTGGTTGATCGCATTGATGGTATGGCTCCTTCCGGGCGCAGAATCGGCGCGAGTCAGCATCATCATCATCGTGACTTATTTGGTGGGAATCAGTGGATTTGACCACATCATCGCAGGATCAACCGCAACGTTTTTTCTGCTTGTTAGGGGAACCATCTCGTGGGCAACATATTTTGTGCAGTTCTTCCTTCCGACTCTAATGGGCAACGTCATCGGGGGATTGTCTCTCGTGGCCGCACTGGGTCATGCACAGGTTGTTGGGGGAAAAGAAGATGGGGGAAGGGAACAATAGAGGGACGCCGAACAACGGTGGACCGTCACAGCCTGCTGGATCAGCCTTCTTTCCGTTTAGATCACCAGGATGTAAAAATTCGTGTGAGACAACATGCACCTGTACCATTGAATCCGACGGGGCGGCAAATTTGGGAGTTCCCACAACTTTTTCAAGGAGACCACCCATGGCTACCAGACCTATTTCAGAAACCAAGGGGCCCAATAACTCTCCACCGTATCGTTCTCCATCTGGTGCGTCACTATTAGCGCACTCGTCGTACATGCTTTTAAGGCCCCTAAGCTATGCCGCTCTTCTGCGCAGTACGTCTCGGATTTTTTTGCATGCGCCGTCGTCGAAACCGCTTATTAGGTTGTGCCTCTCGCGTCATGCTGTTCGATCTTCGGCATGATCTCCTCTTCACTAGTCCCGCTAGTTTGCCAATCACAGTCATTCTCGTATCCTACGTCGCAGCATTCAAAAATGACTTTATAACTCTTATCATTTTGCTTCATCTTTCCTCCAACCGATATGGTTCAACAATCAGGGCCGGAAGACAATACCGTCATTACCCGAGCATTCTTAAGTCTCAAAAACTTGTCTGGGTCATACGCGGGTCATGCGGAGCAGAAGGTGCGCTCAGGATACAGTCCCTCCTATGGGCAGCCGGTCTCGATTAGCTAATCACTTCATCTTTCTTTCGGCTCTGCTGTTCGAACCTTGCCATCTGCACGCCTAAGCTGACACGCATAGACGCTCAGGATTAGCGAGAGGACATGTGTTTCAGTTGTCGTCAAATGCGGGTTTGCGGTTGCCGCCTGGCGGTCAATGTGGCTGTTTAACTCCTGCTCCCATAAGATGAAAGTCTTCCTATGATTGTGATGAAACAGTGGCTGCTGCAGGACCTCCAAATCGCACCACATGGTCC
>JALYIM010000287.1 GCA_030775785.1 Acidobacteriota bacterium | reverse complement strand
TTAAGAAATAAACTGGCACTGTCCAGCTTGGCTGCGTAGGGAGAGTTTTTCAGAAGTAGCAAAGCCTTGGCATCCGCCGCGGTCTCCTCTTCCGAGTTGTGCCGGAATCCCAAATTCTTGTAAGTGGACTCGTCGTTAAACAACATGCGATCGTTGAAGGCAAATTTGCTGCCCAGGTTGTGTCCCAGAACCACGTGAGCGAGTTCGTGGGAAAGAATAGCGGCCAAACTTGCCTCATCCGGAAGCACATCGATCAAGCCACGACTGATCACGATTGTATTGCCCACGCTGAAAGTCTCCAGCGGAGACGTCAAGAGGACCCGAGCGCGAACCGGCCGGGGAAGGTCAATGTTGTTGGTGACTTGCAAATTGTTAACGACCGGCAGAACCCTATATTTGAAAAATGCCGAATGGGTCGGGCCCGAGACAACTTGTAACGATAGTCTCTGCCGTCGGCGGTTACCGACCCGCTGGGACGAGTAGTCCGCTTCTTGTAAGAGTAACCTCCGTTGCTGTCGATTGGCGGGCCTTCGGATTGTGCCCGCGTCCCGGCTACTCCTCCACAGGTTCAGGGAAGAGTAGCCGACCACTCGTCGAGAATTGTCGGTTCGACTGTGCGCTCATGGACAGCGAACACATTGCCCAATGGACGACCGTCTACGATCTAAAAAGAGGCTTCCTTAAACCGTTGATGAATGGGTAGGATGGTTTGCGCGGAAAGCGTACAACTCTCCGCGCTTTTCGAAATCGCGAAAACATAGTCTTCAAGATCTCTCGGTCGGTTAGCGGAGGTTCATATGGGCAGAGCCAACTCGCGGCCTTGCGCTGGTCACTACAATGCCAACTACGGGAATTTTCAAACAGAACTGTACGCACAGATCCGTCACGAAGCATTTGGCGAGGATATTGGACAAAACAGTTGGCTCACCTCAGACGAGCAGGACAGGTTCTTGGACTGGCTCAAACTTTCTCCAAGCGCGACGCTGCTCGATGTTGCTTGTGGAGCTGGAGGTCCAGCGCTGCGAATCGCCGCTGTCACCGGCTGTTCTGTCGTCGGCATTGACGTTCACGACCAGGCAGTGGCGGTGGCTGGTTCACTTGCAGGACACCGCGGATTGGCCGAGCGAGCTGAATTTAGATCCATAGATGCAACCGCGCCATTGCCATTTTCTGACTCCAGCTTCGATGCCATCACATGTATTGACGCAATCAACCACTTTTTTGACCGATCACGCGTTATTGCGGAGTGGGCCCGGCTACTGAAGCTTGGCGGACGACTACTGTTCACCGATCCCATCACCCTGACAGGGCCCCTGACGAATGCAGAGATCGCGACTCGGAGTTCGGCTGGTTTTTATCTCTTCGTTCCGCTTGGGTATGACGAACGCATTATTTCGCAGTGCGGATTGGAATTGCAGGAACGTGAGGACGTGACTGCCAACGTGGCCAAAGTCGCCGAGGCCAGACAAACTGCTCGCGAATCGAGAAACGCTGCCCTTCGCGAAATCGAAGGCGATCAGGCCTATGACGGACAGCAGGAGTTCCTTGCCGTTGCTGCTCGCGTCGCCAGAGAAGGCCGCCTTTCCCGCTTCGTGTATGTTTCGAAGAAGTTAAGCTGAGTATTATGTCTCGGTCGAAGAGGCCGGAGGGATGCTCATGGATTCACACTGAAGTGCAGTTCCGCCGGCCGCCGGGTTGAGTGATGTCGGCAAGCGAGCGAGACGGCGAATCGCCTATCGTCTGCTTCCTTGTTGTCTTTCTCCTATACGTCGTCAACTACATCGACCGCGCCAACGTTTCTTTTGCCAACCTGAATGAGTGCAGATTTGGGCTTCAGCGACCGCGTCTTCAATCATGGTGAGCGGTATGTCGGATACCGTTGCCCAGACTGGATCGGCGCCATAGCATCTGTTGCCGCCATGACCTGCGATGGCTGCTGTGACCGGTCGTCTTCTTCGCGCGTACATCAACCCGACTTAGGGTTCCATCGTCGTGGTTGAGGGTCCAGACGAAACCACCACCCGCAGTGAGAAACCGAGGCTCCAGGCCTACCGAAATCGAGGCAAGCACACTACCTGTAGAAGCGTCAATGGCAGCTAAGACTGCTGACATATTGGGACTTTGCCTTCATCCCAACTGATGTAAGCTGCTCAGTTTCCCCAGCATCGATTCCATTGCCGAATTCAAAGTGCTGCGCTCGAATTATCTACCAGAGAACGGGCGCAGCTCCGGCGGGGAGGTGAACTTAGTCACGCGCTCAGGAACGAACTCGTTTCACGGTAGCGTGTACGAGTTCTTCCGCAATGACGCGTTGCAGGCCAATAACTACTTCAATAATCTCGACAAAATAGCGCGGCCACCGCTTCGGTGGAACGATTTCGGGTTTACGGTTGCGGGCCTATCTTTAAGGGGAAAACATTCTTCTTCTATTCACAGGAATGGCGCAGGATCATCAACTACACCACCTTTACAAGCGGCCAACTGCCTACTGCGGCGGAACTGGGAGGGACTTTCCCATTTGCAGTTTGTACGTCATATGACGCGAGAATGGTCAGCGAACCTTGACACGGTAGAGGTCAGGAGTTCGAGTCTCCTCGTGCCTACCATATTCTCCATAGGGTTAGAGAGAATTCCTAAACTTCTCCAGCCCTTGATCTGCCCGCGATTCCGCGAACGTGGTTGAGACCTTACAGAATTGCGGGAATAGTGCATCCAACTCTGCAGATGCTAATCCATATTCCATACGGAGGCTACTTCTTTGAAGCTTCATTTCAGTTCCGGTGCCATTTGCTTAGTCCT
Source organism: Acidobacteriota bacterium (assembly GCA_030775785.1). GTDB lineage: Bacteria > Acidobacteriota > Terriglobia > Terriglobales > Acidobacteriaceae > JALYIM01. The sequence continues at coordinate 1,399 of JALYIM010000287.1, read as the reverse complement.
AGTTTGGGGGGTTTGGGGAAGAACGCCGTCGCAAGACGGCCGGCAGGCGAAGTTAGATAATGAGTCAAAAATCACCATGGCAGAGGCTCAAAAGATAGCTTTAACTAAAGAGCCGGGAAAGCTAAAGAGCAAAGAACTCGAAAAAGAAAAAGGAAAATTGATTTACTCGTTCGATATTAAGACCAAGTCCGGCGTGCATGAGGTGAACGTGGACTCAGTTTCAGGCGAAATCGTCGAAGACAAGGTGGAAAGCGCAGCTGCCGAAGAGAAAGAGAAGCAGCAGGACAAGAAGACCGATGGGCAGTGGAGCGAAAAACCCCCGATGACCACCACTCCCCGCTAGGTTTCGAGGCTCAGGTATCGATCTGGTGAAACTTCCTACACAGCCGACCTCCGGCCGAATGGCAAAATGACCTCATCTCTGCTAGCTGTTGTGCTTTTTTGTGCTCAACCCGAGCACGCGATAGGTGAGTCATATACCACAGGTGCCACTAAGGATTACCGAAGCTCCGGCGACTCCAAGCGCCCAGCCAAGGTAAGGATGACCATTGACGAGGATTCCCCCAATCCCGAGGCCGATCCCGATAGCTACGCGCCACGCGCGATCCATTCGCCCCACATTTAGAAACGTCGCCATATGATCCTCCGGTATGCAACGGTAAACAAAAAACTGGCATTGCACCTCGCGTCAGTCCGGCTTCGTGGCACAAATGAGGGCATAACCCAAGTTTCCTTGCTTGACCGCCGCCATCGCACTGTTTGCCATTCGCTTCGCTGCTCCCAGATCAACACCGGGCAATTGCAGTTTGTTCAATCCCGTCATGATCTCGGCCCCCAGGAGTTTGACGCGAACCTGATTGACCATTTCCTCCAGCGTATCATTCCGCTGTTTGACGCTATCCACGGTGAAGCCAGCGTCCCGAAGCAGGGCAGTGTAACCATCCAAAGTCTGAGCATCGCCGATGCACACAATCCACGCGAGCAGCCCGTCCAACTCTGCGGGGAGTGTTCTCTCGCGGGTGAGATCGCTGACGCCCACGTGCCCTCCTCGGCGAAGCACACGAAAGAATTCCCTGGCCGATGCCACCTTGTCGGGAAAAGTACAGAAGGCGCATTCACAAATCACGGCATCGAAAGCCGCGTCGGCAAATGGGAGATTTTCCGCATCGCCACGTTCAAATTGCACCCGCGAGTCCACATGTTCGGCTTGCGCCAGAGACCGCGCAGCCGCGACATTCTGTTCGCCGAAGTCGATGCCAGAAACTTCGCACCCGAACTCTTTCGCGACGAAAACTGCAGTCGTCCCTTTGCCACAGGCCACGTCCAGAATCCGGCTGGCAGGACCCACACCAAGCATGCGCCCTAGCTCGCCCGTCAATTGCAAGCCACCCGGATGGAA
>JALYIM010000286.1 GCA_030775785.1 Acidobacteriota bacterium | reverse complement strand
GCTTCAAACTGCTCAAGCCAAGCGCACCACGTCCCGCATAACCCATCCGGCCAACAATAGATGACATTGTTGGCTTTCGTACATAAATGTGCCATTAATTAGCGTTTATCAGCTCAGAAGGGGGCTTGACCATCGCCCCACAAGGCATTCGGCGGGGCGTAAGTCGATAGCAGCCACACCAGTAAACTAGATTCCGTCCGCCTGCCTGACTTCTACATTCGAGATCTGTCAGTTATCGTTCTCTGGGGGCTTCTTGACCGTGTCCTTGGAATCCGCTTCCACGATGATATCCACTCCGTCGCCCACTTTTAACTTCACTATTTCGCCTTCCTTGTTCGGAAATGCGTTTTCGACTCGAATCTCTCGATACAGGTTATCGGCGCCGTCAACAGAGATCTGCACTTTTTCTGCGTCTTTTGTGTACGGATTGTTGATTATCTTTTCGACTGTTCCGGGACTTGAGGATTTTGATTTTTTCTTCATTTAGTAACCCGTGCTGAGTGATGTGGGTGCGCACAAAGGCCTTGGCCATGTTCTGAATGTGGGGACTTTTCGGGTTAGCCTCAATACAGGAAACACTGTACGCGACCGACTGCCTTTGTACCCCATCTTGTACGCATCGCGAGAGTTAACTACAAAGGAAAGCCTGCCGTTACCCGGCAGGCTTTTCCACTTCTCTGCTTTTCTGTCTCTCCTCCAGTGGGATCCGGCCCAATATCCCTTGTCTGGAACCGAGTCATGACTCAGTGTTTGTCGTTGTGGTCGTTGTGGTCGTTGTGGTCGTTGTGCTCGTCGTGCCGGTCTTCGTGCCTGTTTCCGTCTTCGTTGTGGCTGTGCCGCCAATTCCAGTAGGCATTCTGCTGATCGCGGTCGAGCTTCTCATAATCGCGATACTCGATATGCTGGTCTCCAAGGTACTGGCGATATACATGGTCTTCACTGTTATCCCAGTTGTGATAATCCTTGTGCTCCGAGTCATAGATGCGATGCCTGTCCTTGTCGTGATGCTCCTCATCTTGAGGCCTGGCGCTGGTCACTACCGCAGCAGGTGCGGCGAGTGCCCCGGCCAGAAAAACAAAACCAACGTAACGGTAAAAGCTTTTCATTCGTTTTCTCCTTCGATTTTGAATGGAATCGGCAAGTCGCAAATTTGCTGACTAGCGGGGCAGGATTTCACCGTAGCACGCCAATTTTTGATTTTCTCTACAGCGTTCTACCTGTGCGGCAATCTTTATCCACGACTCAAGGAAATACCTGGCCCCCGCCTTGCGCGTTCTCGGTTCGGCTTTAGCCTTGCACGGAAGCAGACAAGGATTGCCATCGTCATCACTGAGATTTTTCAGAAATGGTGCTTAGAGGAGTGGCGTACAAGAAGATTTAGATTGCTTGCCCGCTAGACAGGCTAGCGCGCGGTTGCTGTTACCGATGAAGGAGTTCGATGCGAAGCCCAATTTACGCTGCGCACCGCGATGCTCGTCAGTGAAAGGCCCAGCGCGAATATTAGGGTTGCGCGGGCCATGGTATAGATGGCCCGGTTACGGCGATCTGGACTGATTATTTCCCGGATTTCGGAGAACGCGCAAACCATTAGTTGCAGCGCCCAAAACGACACAATCAACACCAGCCAAACTGTCCAGGGAAGTGAGTAAGCGCCAAGCATTTTGACCTCTGCCCTTCTTTGCCAGTCTTAACTCAGTTGTTGGGCGGAAGTACGGAGTGACAACTTTTGAGAGCCTGGAAACAACATGAACCTACTTCGCGCTACCACTAACAGCAATACGATTTGCACCGTAGGCTCGTAAAACAGAAGCCTTAGATTCCAGCGTACGCGCTACAACGTACAGTTTGTTCCCCCGAGATACTAGTTCAATGCTGTAGATACTTTCGTGTCTGTCCCCGGCATCCTCGAATAGAAACTCCGGACGCCCATTTGCGCCGGCTGCTGGGGGAAACTTTGCAACTATGCTAAAAACGCTAAAAAACATTATGGCCAAGGCCCGCCTCGCGCGGTTTCGACCCGCGCTACTGTCCGCTATTCTGCTCGTCGTGCCCTTGCTGGTGGGATCCTGTAACACCATAAACACGGTGACCAGCGAGGTGCAGCCTAAAGATCTTTGCAAATGCAATCCGTTGAACCTGGGTCTGGAATACCGGCACGCCGAAAAGCATGTGCCCATTCCGGCGATGACACCTGTAGAAGTCACAATCGATACCATATATACATGGCCGCAAGCCGACCCCGGCGTCCTCGACCCGCCTCGAACTGGCGTGGAGTTGCAGGTCTTCCATCTCACCACAGCTTATTTGCAAGCGGTTCACGTAAACAGCGAGGACTGCGACGTGGTATTCGAAGTTTCGCAAACCCCGGATAAAACGGCACGGCGCATGATTGTGGAAACTCCGGTTGATTCCGAATTCTGCAGCGCGCGAAAAAATATTCAAACGCAACTACTACAACACGGATTCAAGCTGGACGTGGAGAACGGCGGCGAACTAACACCCGCGCTTCCCGTGAGCGCGACTGGCCTGGCGTTTCTGGATTTCAATCACGTGGAAATCGGGCTAACCCGCGGATCCGCATACGTGCAAACTCTGTGGGAACTGCATCCCGCTATCGTTACTTTACTGCCCTAAGACCGGATCATGAATGACTGCCCTACGGCCAACGAAAACGCATTGGCAACCTTGCGTCGCACCACGGGCTTTACGCTGGCGTCCCGGCCGGCAGCGTGTACCAAACTTGCCGCAAGTATCGGGGAACCGCTGATTTTGCTATGGTAGTGCGTCGAGGTGAACGATGAGGATTAGACGCATGTTGACAGTGATTCTGGGTGTGCTGGTGGTGGT